>JAFGMP010000086.1 GCA_016927495.1 Candidatus Latescibacterota bacterium
GAATAATCACTCATTGAGTTGTCTGCCGTATACCCCGTTATCTTCCAATCCTGAACCTGGCTTTTGATAACCTGAACATCACGGGTAAACTCGAATGAAGATGCTGACATGAGTGGTGCATCACCCTTTCGTGCCTGTGCGAGAGTTTCCTTTGCTATACGCATATTATTGGCAAACGGACGGTTTATGAACGTCGGGATACCGGCTTCCAGATATGGTTGATTCAGTTTGTGATTACACATAATGGAGTAATAATCACCATTCAGGATACCGTCGACTTCACCGAGCATATCGTCGAAATGTTTCACCGGAGTACAGTTGAATTTCTGCGCGAACTGTTCTTTTTCATCCTCGAATACATCCCAGCAGTGAGTTATAACCATCCCGGTGGTTCGTGTTTTCCCTACTCCATTGATAAGAGGGGCCCAAAGCCCGCGTGTGTGTGTTCCGGTTCCGCAGGAAAGCGCTCCTATCTTGATAAGATCATTGGGGCTTTTACGATTAAAACTGATAGTCTCGGCTCCAATGGCTGAGGTTGCCCCAAGATAAGCTCCGGCCGCAATTGCTCCCTTTAATACATCACGGCGTTTCAGTGTATTACTGTTTCGATCTGGCATCGTTATTCCCCTCCATTAATAAACTGTCTGTTTTTATAACTAAAAAGAGGCCTCACATTTGAGACCTCTTCAAAAAACATCTACCCGGCGTTCACTTATGTTTTTAAAGACCTTTTGTTCTTTTGGTGATATCTTAGTCAATGTTACTGAACCTTGCCCAAGGATATGATGTTTCTCTCACAAACTTCAAAAAATGACAGTTTTTCGAATATATTTATGAAAACATGCTTTCCTTGATTCAACCGAATTATATCAACAAATCAATGGTCAGTAAAAAAATAACCTGATTCGTAACCGGGAACAGAGATTGCCAGCAACCTCCTTAAAACCTGTTTTTTAATTTGCACGGTGCACATTAACTGCTTGCAGTCCCTTAGGGCCTTCATTGACATCAAACTCGACATCATCTCCTTCATTCAGAGTTCTGAAGCCCTCGCCGGTTATTCCGGAATAATGAACGAACACCTCTCTGCCGTCATCAACGGTGATAAAACCATAACCCTTAACTTCATTGAACCATTTGACTTTACCTAAGGCCATTATTAATACCTCCGTGAAAGTGCCGGGAGAATTACCAACCTGCACATCGTGATTAATCATATTTAGACCCGCTGCACATTAACCGCCTGGAGTCCTTTTGGCCCCTCGGTAATTTCAAATTCTACATTATCCCCCTCGTTAAGAGTCCTGAATCCATCACCTTTAATCCCGGTGTAATGTACGAATACATCCCTCCCATCTTCTAACGAAATGAAACCGAAACCTTTGACCTCATTGAACCACTTTACCTTACCACCTGCCATTTCATTACTCCTCTGTGAATCATCCGGACATTCATAATCATTACATATCTATCATACCTGATGCCCGGATATGCTTAAATATTTATCACATTAAACAACCACTAAAAAAATATGACATCAAACCTCCTTTCCCTGTCAGATTCCACACGTGTGAAGTAGTATTTGATTTTTATAATTCAGAAAACTGGAGATCATGCAAACGGCGGTAAATTCCATTATTATTAAAGAGTTCCACATGAGTACCGTATTCAACAATCCGGCCTTTATCCATTACAACAATTCTCGTTGCCGACCGAATGGTTGAAAGACGGTGAGCGATGATAAAAGATGTTCTTCCTTCCATAAGTTTTTCAATAGCAGCCTGTACTTCAGCCTCGGCATCGGAATCAAGGGCTGAAGTTGCTTCATCAAATAAAAGAACCGGAGGATTTTTTAAAATTGCCCGTGCAATAACAAGGCGTTGTTTCTGTCCTCCGGATAATTTTGTTCCTCTGTCTCCTATGACAGTATCATATCCGTTATCAAATTCCATTATGAAATTATGGGCGTTCGCGGTTTTTGCGGCAGCGATGATATTTTCAAAAGGAGTATCGGGTCTTCCATATGCGATATTTGCCTTTATAGTATCATGAAAAAGAATTGTTTCCTGCGTAACAATACCGAAAAGGCGACGTAAGTCATTCAGACGGTATTCCCTGAGATTATGGCCGTCAATTTCGACCCAACCCTTAACCGGGTCAAAGAACCTCGGGATAAGGTCGAGCATGGTGGATTTTCCACCGCCGGACGGACCGACTACGGCAATTTTATCACCGGCATTAATGATGAGATTGATCCCTTTCAGTACAGGCACTCCCGGTTCGTATTCATACCACACGTCATTAAATACAATTGAATTTCTGAGATTATCGAGCGGCAGAGGTGATGGTGGATCCGTAACATCACTTCGTCTGTCGATGACCTCAAACACACGGGCTGTTGCTGCTATTCCCACCTGAACTTTTACGTTCACTTCACTTAATCGCTTGGCGCTTTGCATCAGAACAAACATAAGGGTAAGGTACGCAAGAAAATTACCGGGTTCGATCGCTTTTTTTTCAAGCACCATATTTCCGCCAATCCAAAGCACAGCCATTGCCATACCCACACCGAGAAATTCCGTTACCGGCGGCGCAAGCCGTCTTATTCTCGCAAGCTTGAGCAGCGATCTGAAATATGCATTGTTGGCATTGCGAAACCGGTCTATTTCAAACTTTTCCATCGCAAATGCCTTAACTATCCTGATACCCGATATCGTTTCTTCCAGAACCGACGTCACAGTAGAAATACGGTCCTGTGTTCGCACGGTGCTCCGTCGGAGTTTTTTCCCGATACGACCTATAATATATAAACTGGGAGGTGCAATCAGAAAAGTGAAAAGTGTGAGTTTCCAACTGATAATAACCATGAAACCGAGCAAAACAATCGCATTCACGGGTTCTTTCATCAGACTGATGAAAGCGTTGTTGAGATTTTCATTAATTGTATTACAGTCGTTTATAACACGGCTTATCATGTCCCCGGTTTTACGCTTTTGGAAAAAACGCAGGGGCATACGATGATAAGAAACATAGATATCTTCGCGAAGGTTACTGACCATACCTTGTTCAACATAAGCCATGATATATCCCTGTAAATATGAGAAGATATTTTTAAGTAGTATAACGACAATAATTAACAAGCACAAGCGTGTTAATATCTCACGAGGAGTCCCGGATCCCATAAGTTCAGCAAAAAAAACACGGACTGAATTTTTTATGTTTCCAAAAACAGTTGTTTTTCCAGCCGACACAACAACAGAATGGGATATGGAACTGTCAATGTTAAACAAGGTTTCCATAAAAGGACCGATGAGGTATACGCTGAAAGCATTCATGGCGGCATACCCAAAAGAGCAAACAAGTCCGGTTGCAACCATGAACTTATACCGTAATAAATACCGTGCTATGCGAAAAAACGGCTTCATTATTGGAAAATTCCTTCAACCCGTTTTTTTGAATTAAAACGAATTCTCTGTTCATCATCGGAGATATATTTTTTAACTGACGGTTTTATTGGCCCTTCCGAACGTCCTTCTATGAACTGTATTACAACTTCATTACCGGTTGTATCGAGTTCTTCCACTGTCCCGGTAAATATTATTTCGCCATGATGCAGCATGGAAATCCGGTCGGACACTTTTCTTACACTCGTAATATCGTGAGTAACAACTATCGATGTAATTTTGAGTTCGGTACTTAAATAATTAATAAGCTCGTTTATCGTGTCAGCCATAATCGGATCGAGACCCGTAGTCGGTTCGTCATACAAAATAATTTCAGGTTCCATTGCTATTGCACGGGCAAGTCCCACACGCTTCTTCATTCCACCCGAGAGATCTGCCGGCATATAATTTTCGATACCTTCCATTCCGACCATTGCAAGTTTCTCTGTTACGATTTGTTTTATTTTTTCCGGTGTATACTCCGAAAGCTCTGCAAGGCCAAGCCCTACATTTTCACCAACTGTCAGAGAATCCAGTAAAGCCGCTCCCTGGAAAAGAAAACCGAATTTTTTCCGTATGCGATAAAGTTGCTGCTCTGGTAAATCGGTAATATCCTCTCCATCCACAAATACTTTACCGTCGTCAGGTTTTAAAAGTCCCACAATATGTTTAAGCATTACACTCTTGCCACATCCTGACCGGCCTATTACCGCCAGCGTTTCCCCTTTGCGGACAGTGAGGTTTACATCCCTGAGGACAGGTTTTGAACTGAAATACTTTTTAACACCCCTGAGTTCAATTTTCTCCATTAATAATTATTCCCCATCAGCATACAGAAAGCGATAAATGTACTATATAATATGTAAAAAAAATATCAATGTCCAAGAGATTTAACGCTAAATCTCTTTCTCTATCTGTCATACAGATAATTAATAATCTTTTAAAACGCCAATGCTGCAACGATAAAATCGCTCAGAAGTATAAAAATAGCCGATGATACAAATGCCTTTATCGCGGCTTTACCGACACCTTCAGCTCCGCCGGTCGTTTTAAAACCGTAATAACATCCCAAAACACTTAAACCGGTACCGAAAATAAATGCTTTAATCAAACACACCATAATATCGGTGTAATAAAAGTAATGCCGTACTCCGACAATAAATATCCCTTTTGTAACCCCGAGGAAATACATTGACACAAACATGGCTCCGACAATACCGAAAAAAACACTGTAGATGGTGAGAATGGGAACCATAATCATAGCCGCTGTAACACGGGGAAGAACGAGGTATCTGATGGGATCGATTGCCATAGTGGAAAGCGCATCGATTTGTTCGGTTACACGCATTGCCCCAAGTGATGCCGCAATAGACGCCCCCACACGGCCGGCAACAACCAGTCCTGTAAGCACCGGTCCCAATTCCAGTATCAGGGATTTGGACACCGCAGTGCCGAGATATCTCATGCTCACATATTCCTGGAGCTGATAATTAGCCTGCCATGCTGTTGTTGCACCGGCAAAAATCGATATAACCAAAGCTATGGGAATAGAACGGACCCCTATTTCGAGCATGGAATCGAAAATAAGCCCGAGACTCTTCGGTATATTAGGTACCGTCCTGATCGTTTTTCCAAGAAATACGACCACATCACCGATATTGTAGAAAGGCCGTATTATCGAGTCTGCAAAACCGGCGGCAAACCGTGTATACAATCGAAACAATTTTGTCACAATGATGCCTGTTTTAATGCTAAAAGTATTCTTCAGTACTTAAGTATGAAAATTCTTCAAATTTGGTATTTTCTTTTATCCAGTGTAGTAAAATAGTGCCTATCGGTCCGTTACGATGTTTCCGTACAATTATTTCAGCAACATCTTCAGGAGAAACATGTTCATCGGTTAATGTGTATTCCGGATTTATTCCATACACAACAGCACGGTATATAAACATAACAATATCAGCATCCTGCTCGATAGCTCCCGATTCTCTCAGATCGGAGAGAAGAGGTCTGTGATCCCCGCCGCGCTGTTCGAGAGCCCGCGATAGCTGGCTCAAAGCTAATACCGGGATTTCCAATTCCTTTGCCAGCCCTTTCAGACTTCGTGAAATCGATGAAATCTCTTGCTGTCTTGATTCTTTGCTGGTTCCTTCCATAAGCTGAAGATAGTCAATCACGATGAGACCTAAATTATGCTCGCTTTTCAGACGTTTTGCCTTGGCAACCAATTCAAGACTCGTTAGTCCGGGAGTATCATCGATAAAAATCGGATAGTTATACAGACGTGAACATGCATCGTTTAGACGGGTCCAGTCCTGTTGCTTCTTTTTTTGTGTCGTGAGCGAAGAACCGTCAAACCGGGCTTCGTTAAAAAGCATGCGCATAACAAGCTGCGTAGAGGACATTTCAAGACTGAAAATCCCGACCGGAACACCGTTTTTAGCGGCATTTTTTGCAAGATCCAATGCAAACGCCGTTTTGCCCATCGAGGGGCGCCCCGCAAGAATGATAAGATCCGAATTCTGCCAGCCGGCTGTCAGCTTATTAAGCTGCGTAAAACCTGTGGAGATTCCTGTTAAGGAATCTTTGGCTTCTGCTTTACGAATAATTTCTTTGTGAGCCTCATCGACAAGGTCAGAAAACTTTTCTATCGATTTTGAATGGCGAAAACCGAACAGACTGTATACATTTGCCTCAAGATTATCCATGACGACTGAAGGATTGGCTTTTTCGTCATAGCACATATTTTGAACCGATGAGGTCAGAGTAATAATTCTCCGAAGTACCGCTTTATCTTTCAGAATTTCACAGTGATATTCTATATTCGCGGCGCTTGCGGTTTCGTTCATAAGGGAGGCAATCATGGTTTCACCGCCAACAGAATCCAACTGGCCCCGCTGCCTGAGCTGTTCAGCCACGGTAAGCTGATCTATCGGAATATTTTGATCATAGAGGTCAGTTAACACTCTGAAAATGACCTGATGAACGGGTTTATAGAAACTTTCCGCATCGATAAGCTCGATAGCCATACCTACCGCAGCTTTATCAATAAGCATCGCGCCGAGAACCGCCCGCTCTATATCAAAAGATGCCGGTGGAGTACGGTCAATAATCCCGGTGTTTCGTTCCGCCATTCTATTCCTTCAGGATCGTTTAACGTTTTAAAATTATATGCATTAATCATTATCAGTAAAAAAAAGGAAAAATTATTCAAAATCCATACATATTTTGAAATAATGACCTTTAATTTTGATATATTTGATATAATTGTATATGAAAATAAATCATCCGATCACCATTCCGTCATATTCCCGCCTGAGGAATTTGAGATCACCCCAAGCCTGCGGTTTCCAATTAGGATTTCGTAAAAGTGCGGCAGGATGATACGTAACCATGAGTTTTACTCCATGATAATCATGTATTTTCCCTCTGAGCGCTCCGAGACTGGACTTACTTCGCAATAGCGTCTGCCCGGCAATTCTGCCTAATGCACAGATAATCGTCGGTCGGATTAATTCGATCTGCCTGACTAATATCGGCTCACAGCATTCGATCTCAACCGGTTTCGGATCACGGTTCCCCGGTGGACGGCATTTGAGAATATTACCGATAAATACTTCTTCGCGGGACAGTTTGATTGCTTCTATCATTTTTGTTAATAGCTGACCTGCACGACCTACAAACGGAATTCCCTGAGCATCTTCATCAGCGCCCGGCGCTTCACCTATAAACATCACATCGGCATGAGGATTTCCGGCTCCGAAAACAAATTTATTCCGGGTCGCTCCCAGCGGACATCTTGTGCATCCGCATACCGCGGTATAGAGATCATTTAGATTTTCCTGATCCGTAATAACCTCCTCGTCAATTATTTTCCCGGTGCATTCATTTTCCCGGTGCTGTAAATGAACAACTTTTCCAGTATCAACCATCTTTTCTTTAGCCAATAACATATGTTTGGAAGGTGCTGCATGCGCAGAAATATCCAGACGCCGAGGAAAGTCCGTATCTGGTTTAAAAAACCATTCGGTTTCTCCCATTTCCATACGCTGGAGTATAAATGAGGCTATTTGTTTGCGGTTATTTGAAGTCATGAGTAACGATAATCGGTTTTAATGCAATAAGTTATGTAACATTGCAATACATTATAAATCCCGAATACACAAGGAAATTTGAAACATCATTCACGGGTAGTGTTGTTATTTGATTTCATCTTTTCGTTTTCATAAGAAAATTTAACATTGCCTTTACTCAATCTTTTCAGTGCCATATTGACCGAACGAACTTCGAACTCCGGCCCGAGATATTTTTGGGCTTTATCGTTGATTGCCCGCGCCGATTTGGCTAATGCAACAACAAGTTCATATGGGTTGACACCCAGTTCATCGAACATCTGTTTCTCATAATCGATATCATCATCAATCCTGTTTTCAGATAAATCATGGTCATTATCTATCAAGATATTTCCTCCATTTTGTAAGTGACGGTATAATCCTTTCGGATTTAAGGTTCTCAGCTTTAATAATTGTTTCGACCTGAGCAACAGCAGCATCCAAATCGTCATTAATCACTATATAATCGTATCCAGCCATCCGTGATATTTCGACAGGTGCAGCAGCAAGACGTTGTTCTACGCGTTGTTCGGTTTCGGTATTTCGTTTCTTTAAACGGTCCACAAGAATATCAGGGGATGGTGGTGCGATAAATATCAATACTGCATCGGCAAAAAACTTTTTAATGTTGAAAGCGCCGACAGTATCCGTATCCAGAATAATGGTTCCCCCGGACTCCACAACGTGGGAAATTTCATTTTTTAATGTACCGTACCTGTTTCCATGTACTTCCGCCCATTCGATAAAGGAATCATTTAGCAGGTACTCATCGAATTGCCTGTCGTTTATAAAATGGTAATCAAAACCATCGCGTTCATTTTCCCGGGGAGGTCGTGTTGTAGCCGAAACCGAAAACGAAATTTCCGGGTGAAGTTTTAATATTTTACTCAGAATGCTTGTTTTTCCTGCACCTGATGGAGCGGAAAGAACAAGTATCAATCCAACAGGAGAAGCGTTGTGCCAGGCTCCTTTTTGCATCACAGCACCCATCCCATTAGTATGCAAAAATAAACGATAATACCATATTATTCCATATTCTCGGCCTGTTCACGCATTTTTTCCAGTTCTTCTTTAATCTGAACTACTAATTGCGCGATATCGGCATCCATAATTTTCGATCCAATCGTATTGGCTTCACGATTCATCTCTTGTAAAAGAAACACCAGTTTTTTTCCCGAAGCGGATTCATGGGCAAATTCACGGGCAAATTGTTTGTTGTGTGATCTGAAACGGACACATTCCTCTGTTACATCAACACGGTCGGCATAAAGAGCCAATTCCATACCAAGCCTGATTTCATCAACCGTATCATTGCCAATAAGAGTATCGATACGTTTGCGAAGCCTTTCTTTATTTATTTCAATTATTTCAGGAGTCTGCTTTTCGATCCGATTGAGATATTCATTGATAGTATCCAGCCTCACTTTGATATCACGCCCTATTGCCACACCTTCGTCTTCACGCATGGCCGTATGGATTTCAAGAGCTGACTGAACAACTTTCTTTGCCAAATCCCATAATTCCCCATCTCCGATATCTTCCTGGTTTCCTATTATCACATCTGAAAACGTCATTAAGGTCTTAGCATCCATATTATTATCAATATCATACCGTTCAGCTATTTCACGTGAGAGTTCAACGTATTTATCAGCTACGCCGAAATCTATCCCGATGCTTTCGGCACGGCCAGCCACTCGATTGCAGTTGATGGTTATAAATACCTTTCCGCGTCTGATATAATCCTGGGCAATTTTTCTGAGTTCGGATTCATATTCGTACAGCGCTTTGGGCAATTTTAACCTGACATCTAAAAACCTGCCGTTTACGCTGTGAACTTCTACCGTTACCGTCGAACCGTTACCGGATTGTTCGGCACGGCCAAATCCGGTCATGCTTTTAACCATAGTAAAACCTTAATTTATGTTTTTTTAGAGTAATCTTATTTTAATCTGTAAATATACAATTTTTTTTTCATGAAGTCAATATGCGAAAGGCACCGGAAAATAAAGTATACAATCACATTCGTATGTAAAGGTGGATATTTTTGTTACTATTTTTTGTGAAGAATATTATTTCAAAATACTTGCCATTCCGATTAACATTCCCTATTTTAGTAACGCTGTACATATTACGGAGAGGTGACCGAGTCGGCTGAAGGTGCTCGCCTGCTAAGCGAGTGGCGGCCACAAGCTGCTCCAGGGTTCGAATCCCTGCCTCTCCGCCATTTTATTACACTTATTCCTCCACCGCAAATCCCTTAATAACACCTTCACCCGTATATTCCACTGTTACAACTTTTTTTATCTCGTTCCCACCGGCTGCTTTCACATATAGTTCATTGAGTGTATCGAGAGTTGGAATTAGACCGTTAAACACCTCTATGGTATAGGAAATCGATTCAGGTGCTGCCGGATTTGTTCGGTTTACAATCGTATTGTGAATATCCACCCAGGCGTTACAGAGAGAAAACACCGACCTGGCGTCTCCGGATGGTCTCCAGTCACCCCTGCGGAATAGAATGTTACCGCGATCCGGATTATTACCGAGTATCCATACGGTTCCATCAGCGCTATCAGGGATACGGCTGCCCGGTCCCTCCCGTGTTGTCGGCTTTCCATGGTAACCGTCACGTACCGTTTCCATAACAGTCTCGAAACGTCCGTTCCATGCTCCCGTGCCGACACGGTCGAACTCTCCGTTTTGAGTCAGAAATATCACATCGTCATAATGGAAAACTCTCCGGTATACGGTATCAAACGGATAAAGATCACAGTATTCCAGCGATGTCCATGTTTTATTATCACCGAGAGAAATAAACTTTGCTACGATGTTAAGAGTTATTCGATTCTGCTCGTAAGGAATTGTCACCGAATAATCAGATAATCCTGTTCCCTGCAGATTTACCCCCTGCACAGAGAATTTTATATTTTCGGGGCTGTTTTCGTCTACGGAGTATCCCCGCAGCCGGTTCATGAACGTATCCTGGTTTACCCCGTTTTTAAGCCAAAACAACGGTAACTTGGCACAAGCATACTCATTTTTCCCCGGCAGGGTAATATGATAAATGGTGCTCTCCTTCTGATGGAACCGTAACACAGGTTTCTCAGTACAGAAATCAGACCACAATTCATAGGTTTCAAGGTCGGAGTACATTTGATAGGTAAACTGCATTCCCGGTTTACGGATCAATGTAAGGCGGGCTTCACTGCCCCTGCCGATAGTAAAAGCCACCCCGGCAAACCGTGCGGGGCCGTTTGCATTCTTTATGATTGATACCATGGGATCTTCTATAAGATCACCGTCGTTGAAAAGCCCGAAGGGTACCGGTTTACCATCAACATAAACCTGATATCCACCCTTCCCGGCAAGATTCCATAACCGGACATACACAGGCCATGGTGATTTAGTGTCAACTTTGTCGAATGTGATATCAATATCCCCACCCCCGGTATCAATTTCATACACACCCTCTATTTCGTTATAATATCGATAATCACCTTTCTCGACTTTAGGAATTTTTCTCGGTTTTATATGCTGTTTCCATCGTTCGTCGGCCACAGCGGAATCTGGCCCTAAAAATATAGCCATGAAACCGTTGAGAGCCATATAACCGCCTTCCGGCACTGTCAGACTGTCGCCGTTAACCCACCTGAAATCAAGAGTGTCGAGACTGTTTCTTTCATAGGAGGCTGAAAGCCCGGAGCGCTCAGTCCGTTTCCATGCAAGAGGATTCCCGCGTTGTGTAATCCACAGAGGCCATTTTTCATACAACTCGTCTGTTTCGGGATTGGTGTCGATTTCACGCATATACAACCATTCCGGATTGTTATTTCGACTCCATCCGATTCTCATGGAGGCATAACCGGGATTATTAACCGTTATATCGAACCTGTCTTCATCGTTACCAAAGGACACATACCGTGGTTTTTCAGTGGGTAGCATCTTCGCTCCCTTTACGATCAACTCCGTATTACTTCCGGGAATGTGTTCGGTAAAACCTGCGTCGGCAATAACTACACCGTTGTTTTCATAATCGATGTAAAGGCTGTGCGCCAGATGGATACTTTCCTGATAAACATAGATATCGGTGGTACCGCTTCCATACGGAAAACCATCTTCCGAACAGAGGTTGAAATGTGTTCTCGCTGCTATTCTCCCCGGTCCCTGATCAATTATTTCCAATCGTGCCGCCGGGTCATAAACCTGGTCGAGTGTAACACGTTCCCCTTTTTGCAGTACGGTTACATAGAGGCTTGCATCGATTGCCGCAGCATTCCTCGAATCATGCAGCATCTGATGATTATCATTATAACAAATCCTGCTTATTGACATTCCCATTGTACCATCGAGAACAACACATGTTTTGCCGCAGGTAAGAATATGATATCTGCCGCTGTGAACCACAGGAGCTGTGATGTCGGGATACGGTATCGGTATTGGCGTTGTTTCCGTAATACCTGCCATTAATACTGAAAATAATGCCGTAAAAAAGATCTTTTTCATGAGAAATCCTTAATGAAGTTGATTTGGAAATATAAAGTTTTTTGTCCGGTTAAAACTTTCAAAAAATAGAAACTAACAATCGAACTACTTTCATAGATTTTACAAATAATTTTAAAAAATATCATCAAAAAAACAAAGTACTGTTTCTTTTGGACGCTTTTTAGAATATACTATAATGATGCTCGTATTATTCACCAAAAGAAATTTCTTGTCGTATATTTAATAAGCATCAATTCCATGGAGGAACATCATGAACAGATATACCACTCGCATCATGTACGCCATTGTTATGGCAATGCTTTTATGTCCTGCGGTTTTCTATGCACAGGAACAAAAACCGATACTGCTTCCCCAACCGCAGATAACCGGCGGTAAACCTCTGATGCAGGCCTTAAATGACAGACAAACATCCCGTGAATTCAGCAATAAAAAACTGCCGGAGCAAATGCTGTCGAATCTGCTCTGGGCAGCATTCGGAGTAAACCGTCAGGATTCGGGAAAACGAACAGCCCCCTCTGCTGTCAACTGGCAGGAAATCGATATCTATGTTACGACAGAAGACGGAGTCTACCTGTATGATGCGTTCAAAAATATACTTCAGCCCGTTCTTGCAAAAGATATTCGTGCTTTGACCGGTACTCAGCCTTTTGTAGGGGATGCCGCCGTAAATCTGGTGTATGTGGCCGACTATTCGAAAATGGGCGGCAACAGCGATGAGGGCAAAGCGAGAACCTCCATGGCCGACACCGGTTTCATCGGGCAGAATGTGTATCTTTTCTGTGCTTCGGAAGGACTTGCCACAGTCGTTCGCGGACTTGTCGACAGGGAAGCGCTGGCCAAAGAATTAAACCTCCGTGACAATCAAAAAATTACACTTTGCCAGACAGTCGGATTTCCGAAATAACAGAATTGAATTTTTTAATCGAGGAGATATATATGCCCACAGCACAAATCCCTGATAAACCACTGGTTGGAACAATGATCAGGATGGTGAACAGTCCCGGTATAGCTCATATTGTTTTTCAGGCAGGATTGGATTTTTTCATGCTCGATATGGAGCACGGTGCCTACACTTTCAACGATCTTTGTGCAATTGCCGGAACCGCGTATACATTGAAACTCGATTGCTACGTCCGTGTTCCCGAACTCAGCAGAGGATATGTCTCGCGGGCGCTGGACTGCGGCGCTACCGGTGTTATGGTACCGATGATTGAGACGGTTGAACAGGCACAAAAACTGGCATCCTGGGCAAAATATCCCCCGGTCGGGAAACGCGGTATGGGATCCATCGGAGCACTTACAGGATATGGCCGAATTAGTAGCGCATCTTCATTTATGGAGGAAGCTAATAGCACAACGGTTGCTATCGCCCAGATCGAAACCGTAACCGGTATAAAAAATATCACCGAAATAGCCGCTGTCGATGGTATCGATGCTCTGCTTGTCGGGCCGTATGACCTTTCGGTATCCCATGGCGATCCCGGAAATTTTACCAGTCCGATCATGAATAAATCGATTCAAAAAGTTGCCGAAACTGCCCGTGAAAATGGAAAAATATTCGGCATGCATGCAGGAAACAGCCTTCTTGATTTTTGGATACATCACGGCATGAACATGATTATGAACGACCTTGACATAAACATACTGCTTACCGGAATGCAAAACATCAGTGAGAGGTTTAAACCTAAAACGACGGTTGTTTAACTGCTGACAATATTCAATCTAACGAAATCGGGAACGAATAATGAACAATCCACCCTCTACACAGAATACATGGCTGTATAAAATAGCCTTAATACTGAGTATTATCTGTCTTGTGGTAACCGTTCTTCTCTTTTCCATCGGCAGAGCCCCGGATACGGGTATCCCGTTTGTTCTGTTACTGCTGCTGTTGTCGCTGTACGTTAAAAGTACAATCAAACTCAGAGGCAGTTCGTTTACCTTTGTGGTTTTTGCGTTTCTTGCGGCAGGTATGTATTTCCCGGTGGTTTTCACAAACTGGTTCGGATTCAACACCAAAAAACTGGTTGTCCCGCTTATTCAGATAATCATGTTCGGCATGGGTACGAAGCTGAGTCCTGCCGATTTCATCCGTGAGTTCAGAAATCCCAAACCGCTGTTAACCGGCACCGTGCTTGTATTTACCGTCATGCCTCTTGCCGGTCTGGTGATTGCCTATGTATTCGGATTCGAACCCGAAATCGCTGTGGGAATACTCCTGATCGGCTCATGTCCCGGAGGAGTCGCATCCAATGTCATGGCCTATCTGGCCAACGGTAATGTTGCACTGTCGGTGAGCCTTACAGCTTTTGCAACCCTGATATCGCCTGTAGTCACTCCGGCGCTCATGAAACTGCTTGCCGACCGGCTCGTTTACATTCCCTATGGCGGTATGATGGTGTCGATACTCAAAATGATCATTCTGCCGATTGCTGCCGGATTGGTGGTCAACAGACTGCTTGGCGAGAAGAAGAAAAAGCTCGACCGGCTGCTGCCATTGCTGTCAATGAGCGCCATTATTCTGGTGGTGACCATCATCGTCGCCCATTTCAGGGATGAACTTCTCGCTGCCGGGCTTGCGATAATAGCAGCGACTATTATCCACAACTTGACCGGTTATATTTTCGGGTACTGGATAAGTAAACTCGTGGGATTGAACGAACGAGACTGCCGCACCGTATCGATCGAGGTGGGATTGAAAAACGGCGGCATGGGCATGGGACTCGCCGTCGACGTACTCCAGAGCGCAAAAGCCGCCCTTGCACCGATAATATTCGGCAAATGGATGAATATATCAGGTTCGGCGCTGGCCAATTACTGGCGCCAAAAAAAAGTGGATGAAAGCGAATAAGAAATGATCTATCTTCGAATGCGTCTGTCGGGCATCTGGCTAATTGAAAATAGTATATGGATATTGTCACGGTTAATCAAAATTGTTAATAAAATAAAGCGTACATAAGGACGCATCACGATTCGCCCCTACGAAGAAATGTCACGAGCGGTTGGAACTATACCTTAACCGCAGGCGTACAATTTTGTACGTGTTTTGCTAAAACCAGAAAAACTTACCGATAAACAATTATTTTGTATATATCACATGGAGATTCTCATTATGAAACCGGAATGCGAAAAAAAATTAGATAAATTGCGGGACATCCTCAAAGAAACAGGCGGTTGTGCGGTTGCCTATTCGGGCGGTGTCGACAGTTCGCTTCTGCTGACCGTTGCCCATGAAGTTCTCGGCGACAGGGCGCTGGGAGTCATTGCGACATCCTCGACATACCCGGAACGCGAGTTCAAACGTGCCATCGACCTTGCAAAAGGGAAGAACTTCACCTATGTTGTCATCAATTCCGAGGAACTGGACATCGACGGATTCAGTAAAAATCCGGCTGACAGATGTTACTACTGCAAAAAGGAACTGTTCGATAAAGTCAGGGAACAGGCGCAGGCCAGAGAGCTTAACTGGATTGCCGACGGCACTAATGCAGACGACACCGGAGATTACCGTCCCGGCATGATCGCAGCCCGTGAACTCGGAGTACTGAGCCCGCTTTTAGAGGCCGGACTCACCAAAGACGATATACGCACCATCCTTCGTGAGGTCTACGAACTCGATATCGCCGACAAACCCTCGATGGCGTGTCTTGCCTCTCGGTTCCCCTATGGCATGACCATAACCAAAAACAAGCTGGCGCAGGTTGAAAAAATCGAGACCTATCTCGAAGCGCTGGGATTCCGGGTATACCGCGCCCGTCACCACGGCGATATTGTCAGACTGGAACTCGGAGCCGAAGAATTGAAAGCGGCTATGGATGTGGACACCCGCTCAAAAATCGTTGCGGTGGCGAAAGAGCATGGTTTCAAATATGTCACCCTCGACATGGAGGGATACCGCACCGGCAGCATGAACGAGGTGCTGGA
>JAFGMP010000011.1 GCA_016927495.1 Candidatus Latescibacterota bacterium
AAATGAGTATCTCAATTTTACAAACACATTACTCCAGTCATGGAACATTCCAAGATGCCCCGATTCCTTGCCAGTAAAAATATGTGATCCGCACATCACTTTCACCTTACTGTTCATACGATAACCAAACTCTGTTCTAACCCATAAATCATCCTGATCAAATTCCCTGTCCGCAAAAATCGTACATTGCAGCGTATCACGTAAAAAAGTCCGTTCAAGAAGCAAGGTTAATACATTATCTACCTTATTACGGTACAAAAGCTCCGCATCACCGAACGCAATTTCCTGAGCGAACTGAAATCCGATTCTTGCTTTATAAACCACGTAATCCATGCCAAGGAAGTAGGTTAAAAAATCCTGGCCTTGAATCATCTTTGAAACATCGGTTTCGGTTGTTTCCATGAGAAGGTCCGGAATATAGGAGAATTCTCCGCGAAGCAATGTCGTTCCCAAAGGTCTGGAAAAACTGCCCCCCCATGAGGAAATTCTTTGATAAAACGGGGTCATGATTAATGTGGGACCCTCTGTCTCACTTACATTAACCGTACCACGGTAGGTCGGTATGTCACGCCATGATCTGAGATAGTTCAGCGAGATATCCCACTGTTTTATAAGACCGGAAATTCGAAAACCGAATTCCGAATTGCTGAATGTGACCGGCGGTTTTTCAGAATCGTGAAAAACCAAAGGAATAGTGACTCCCGCCATTGCCGAATTTCCGATGTTTGAAGTCATAATGTCGGGTAATTTGGTTTCGTCAAACTTCACTATCCATACACTTTCAGCCAACCAATCCGACCTGCGATACTGAAGACGGACTGAAGGTTGAGCACGGTGAATATTCTCAAGATCAGGCAGAAGAAATTCCCGTAAATCCAAAGGATTAACCACATCGTTTATGAATAATCCATCGGCTGCTCCCCAAACGATTTGTTGTTTTCCCACACGTACGAAAAAGGATTTACCATTCAATTCACCAAAAATCTCCGGTACTAACAACTCCCACTCGGGCCGTAATTCGCCCGAACCGTTTTTTTGAGCTTCAGACCATACTTTGTAACTAAAAATACCTTTTGAACCGGACATATTCAACCGTACACGCTGCTGATTAATTACCGTCTTGCCGGGATCATTTAATCGTGGATAGTACCCGGTTTCGCCAAATCCGTTGACGTATATACTTGCATATATCCCGGTGCAATGTATGGACATTATTATAAACAAAAAACAGAGCACCGTAATCACACGACTATCGCTTAAGGATATTTTTGATATGAATCTCATTATTTCCCTCTCTCGAGATATGCCCGGGAGAAAATCCAATCAGGTACACCATTATTTAAAATATAATCACTGTACAGGATAACAGTCCTGTGGTCGCTTTCCAGGTTATGCATTTCCAGGCGATATGCTCTCCACTTATCATCCTTCCCCGTATCTTTGACATCCAGTGCACGAAATTCTTTTATCAGTTTCCCTTTTTTATCATAAAACCGTGTTTGAAGCCCTACATATTTATCCTGTGTGATCCAGAGTTCACGTTTACTGTAACCACTGTCCTTAAGTGTTTTGCTATCGGCCGGACGAGCTTCTATTTTCCAGCATTGTTTTCCATCGATACTTTCTTCCCCTGTTAGGACATACTCATAATGTTCGAGGTCCTCCGTTTCGAGATCCTCGTAAAAGAAATCCGACCCGAGGAAAGAGTCGCTTTTCTCGTTGGGAAGAACTCTTCGAACTTTCCTGAAAGCCGGCAAATAAAGCCATTGGTCATCATCCGAATCCGTATGCTCGATGATAAGAAATGCAGTACCCCTGATATCTTCGGGTTCATCGACGGTTATGAGCATTTTCTGGTTATCGTCATCATCGGTTATCGTGACCTGTTCGAGTTTGCGGATTCTCTCCCTGCCGCGGGAATCCAAAAGTTTCATTGTGAGTTTCGAGCGTTCATCACGCGAGCTTCTCTGACTGCGATAGCCTGCCATTATTTCTCTCGCGGTAAGATCCGGGGATGCATTAGCTTCGACTCGTGATAGTACACCAGGGCCGAAATTATATGAAATCATCATCGAAACAATGAAGAGAAAACGCAACGGAATAACACGTACACGCTTATACGCCAGGATGCTCCCAAAAACCGGTTCCGCTCCGTTCTTTTGCTTGTCATGCGAAAATCGTATGAAATTGTAATCAGGATTATTGTGTTTTTTCATCTGTGGTCGCTCCATAAAGAAAACTCATACTTGCGGGTATCAGTAACAGTGCCCCAAAAGCGCTTGCAATCATTGTCAGGCAAATTAACCATCCAAATTGAAACACCGGTGTAAAGGGGGATAACATAAACACCGCAAAACCGATCAAATTTGATGTCATATCCACTATTATTGCTTTTCCGGAAGAATCGACAGTAGTATTTACAGCTTTTTGAAAACTTATTCCCGTAACCAGGTTATCTTTTAATCTGACCAGATAATGAACGGCAAAATCAACTCCGATACCGGCTCCCATAGCTGTTATAATTGCAGTCCCCATGTTTAATCTGATACCGGAAAATCCCATAATCCCAAAATTGATCAATATCGCCAATGAAACCGGGAATATTGCAAACAGGCCTAATTTCCATGTTCTAAACACTATGGTTGCAACAATCCACAGGAAAAATAGGCTCATGATTATATTTATCATTTTTCCGACAACTATATACCTGATCTGAGCGATCCAAACCATTATCATCCCACCGAAGGCAAACCGAACTTCTTCACCAGATCCAAAGATTTGTTCAAGTGTAGTTTTAAGATGCTGATAAAGTTTCGAATGAGCTTCAACATCTGAAGTCCGAACATCAAGAGTAATCTTTGTCTTATAAAAATCATGGCTAACAATGCTTTCATATTTCTCCGGATCACTGACACTCGAATAAACAAGAGCTGCCTGTGCCACTTCACTTTCCGTTTCGGGTATTCTGTCATACTGCCTGTCTTTATCATGCAGAACCAGATTTGTTCTTCTTATTACATCAGCAAATGAAAAGCTACTGCCTACTATCGGGTTTTTTTCAGCTTCTTTTTGAAAAGCGAGTATTTTATTCAGGATATTGGGATTTTTGACAGTTTCGGACAAACCTTCTACCATGATATACATTTTGCGGGCTCCGCCAAAATGCGCATCAAAATCAGCCACATTTTTCGAGAACGGAAAATCTTCCGGAAAATAATCCACAGGGTCCATCCCTACACGGAGCCGTAAAGAACCGATTGCCGAAGCCACAATCAACAGCGTGCAG
This sequence comes from Candidatus Latescibacterota bacterium, assembly GCA_016927495.1. Taxonomy (GTDB): domain Bacteria; phylum Latescibacterota; class Latescibacteria; order Latescibacterales; family Latescibacteraceae; genus JAFGMP01. The sequence continues at coordinate 3,287 of JAFGMP010000011.1, forward strand.
ATGAGAAAAACAGTGTTTCTTTTCCGAAGGGGGATATATTTTAGCCAATCCAGAAATGTATCGAAAAGTGAAGGGTGTTTTATATCTGACTTATGTCTTGGGGCATTCTTTCTGCCCCGCACATTAAATACAGCGGGTACAAGTGTTAGCGCAAGAACCATTGCGAATATAAAACCTGCGGCGGAAAGCAGTCCGAATTCCCGTATCGATGTAACACGAAAGGCAAATAATGTCGCAGAACCGATAGCCGAAGTAATACCCGTTATGATCACTGGTTTACGGATGGATTTTACCGCCAGTGACAGAGCGTTGTCAATGGAACTTTCACGGTGTAAAAAATAGTGATAACTGTGTACAACATGAATTCCGTATGAACTGGCGACAGCGACCAGAAGAACCGGAATTGTTGAAGATACTACAGTTAACGGGTATCCGATGTGACCTGCCAGTCCCATTGTCCAGATAACACTTAAAACTATAACTCCCGCAGGTAAAATCACACCGGTAAAAGACCTGAAAAAGAGTAAAAAAAGCACCAGCAGCAGCGCAAATGCAACCGGAAAGAGTTTTTTGATATCTCCTTCAATGGCGCGATCCACTTCCTCACCGATAATCGGTTCACCAAGCACGTAGATTTTTTCCGGACCGTTATATTGAGCTTGTATTCTTTTTGCTTCCGCATCAACTTCATGCTGATTATATCCCTCACCGAGGTGGGCCATTATAATAGTACGGGTATAGTCATGACTGATTATTCTTCCAAAGATCAAAGAATCATCATCAATTTCTCTGCGAAGATCTGCAATTTCATTTTCATTTGCAGGAACCTGGCGCATTAACGGTCCGACTTTGAGAATTCCATCGTGGAAATCGATATGATCAATTTCCGAAAGGCTCATAATGTCGTGAGGTTCCACTCCGGGTATGTTTTTTACTTCTTCGGTGATTGTGACAATTTTTTGCAGGGTTGAAGGCTGAAGAATGTTTTCAGCGCAAACCACAATAATCAGTTCATCTTTTTTACCGAATACATCCTCTACCCGCCGGTTTTGCTTAATGACATCATCGCTATCGGGTAAATCACTTTCATAATTGTTTCTGGTTTCGAGTTTTGGCAAGCCTGAAGCCAAAAATACGGTCAGTAAACCAAGTAGAAAAAAAACAATCAAAGAAGATTTGCGCGAATGTTGTTCAAATTTTATCATTACTTCCTGTGCCCTATTATCATATCGCAATGTTTAATTTGTTTATTCATTATCCAGTTACCATGATTCAGACATTTGAACAACATCCTGACTTAACACTTCCTTCACTTTGGATATCAGTGTATGTAAATCAACAGGTTTTGCCAAAAAATGATGCACTCCGTAATCCCGCAGGATACGAAAATCCAAATCGTTTAATAAGCCGGAAATAACCACAACCGGTATATTTATCTTCATTCTTTTCATCGTTCGCATTATTTCGATACCACCGGCTTTTGGCATATGAAGATCAAGCAGAATAAGATCCGGTTTCTCTTTAATAATCGTTTTAATAACTGGTATCGACCTGGATACTTCAACGGTACAATACCCATTGGTACTGAGAATCCTGTCCACAGCTTTTCTAAACGAATAATCATCGTCTACAATGAATATTTTTTTACATTTTTCGTTCATGAAATCAATTTATCAACACAGTTCAGAAGACTCTTTTTGTCGAAAGGTTTCAACAGGTATTCGTTTGCGCCGCTCGACAGCACATATTCTTTATCGTATGCTTCAGAATGCCCCGTAATAGCGAGTATTTTAATTCCGGCAGTTATGTTTTTATCCTGGCGAAGTCGACGGCATATTTCAAGGCCGTCAATCTTAGGCATTTTTATATCCATAATCAGCAAATCCGGTTTGAAATCTCCAGCTTTGATCAAAGTCTCAAAACCATCATATGCAACTTCCACAGTAAAAGTATTGTCGTAACTTTCCAATATATGTTTAATAGCGCTTACTACACTTGCATCATCATCTGCCACCAGAATTTTTTTCTCTGTTGTTTCATTAAAAAAATCCTCAATAACCGGCATTCCGTTACGTTCCAAAAAACTTCTGAATTCATCCCGGGTGATACGATACTGGCCGCCGGGATTACGATAGGCTTTCAGAGCACCATTTTTAATCCACCGATTAACCTGCATCACTGTATTATGGCAATAATGCGCTATGTCCCCGGTAGTCAATTGAGGTTTAGGTATCGATTCATTGTATATTTTCCTGGTCATGAGACAACTCCATGAAGTAAATCAAAAGCAACATTCATATAATTCATCACATTCATATATAATATAACAAACATAACATTTATGTCAAGTATTTTTTTCTCGATTGATAATAAAAATGCATTGAAAATCCCGGAAATACGCTGAATAAGCGATGTATTTGCTGATATTTTGAAAAAATTTGATACTGTGTTTTTTTGCTTATGAATTCTTGAAACTTGACAGAATCAGGGCTTTATGTTTTATTATATATAAAGGAGAATTGTTTGTTTACGTTAATGTCGGACATATAAACACCGGAGTATTTTCTTGACAAATTCAAATAATGCGGAAATGTTTTCCAATTTATCGCTATCGGCTGAATCTGTCTGGGATGTCCTTATTGCGTCTTGTGACGCGAAGTTTTTATTGAAAATAAATTCCATCATATCTTCCGAAGAACAGATTAGGATTATATCTGCCACGTCAGGTTGTGAAACTTTAACGTCATGCGCAAAATTACTTCCCGATGTTCTGATTTTAGATGAGGATATTCCGGGTATTCCTCCGAAATTAATAATTGAATGTTTAAAAAATGACACTGATCTCAATAGTATTAAAATTATATTTTGTTATGGATCATCGAAGACTACTCATAAACAGGAATTGAAAGAGCAGGGCATTGAGTATTTTTGTAAAAAAACCGACATCGATAATTCATTCCTTAAAAAAAAGCTGCTGCCACTATTGTATACCACATCAATTTCTCCTCGTCACAATGTAACAAATCATGGGCAATACCACGAAAGGAGATGGCCCCGGACTTCACTAAATATTGCTGCGCAAGTTGAAATGGTCATGGTACATGATCCGGATCAAGTTGAGCATGGGATGGCATTTTTAAAAGATATCAGTCGGGGAGGTGCATTTCTTTCCATGCTGAAACTTAATACGAGCCTTGTTCCGTATGAACCGTATTTCGTGCGATTGAAGATTGATAATCCCCAATTAAAAAAGTGGGAAGCCGAATCAATGATCGTACGATTTAATCCCGGGGGATCCACAGGGATTGAATTTTTGAATATTTCAAAAAAAGACCAGCTACAAATAGCCAAATTATTTGACAAATAGGATTATACAGATGGATAACTGCGCCGAAGAAACAATAAAACTATCTGAATTAGTCGATGTAAAAAATCCACAAATGATGTTAAACGAAGTAAAGATTACGATTTTAATGGCTATTCCCGAGTTCAATTTCATACCACTGGATAGAATATTTTTTGATATAGTGAGATTATTCAGAGGTGAGTATCAGGGTTATAAAAAATGTAATACCGAGTATCATGACCTTAATCACACATTACACACATTTTTAGCCATAGCAAGGCTTGTTCACGGTTCATTTATACATAACAATAAAATAAGCGGAGAAAATGTGTTGCTAGGATTATTCAGTGCACTGTTACACGATGCCGGTTACATACAGACCGTTGATGATCACCTCGGAACAGGAGCTAAATATACACATGAGCATATAGTACGCAGTCTATTGTTTATGGAAAAATATTTTGTACATAACAACTATTCATTGTCGGATTTCAATTTTTGTAAAAATTGTATCAGTCTTACAGGTGGTAACATACAGGTAAATACAATTAATTTCTCTTCTCATGAAGAGGAAACTGTAGCGAAAATGCTTGGAACTGCTGATTTGTTAAGTCAGATGGCGGACCGAAATTATCTTGAAAAATTACTGTTTTTATATTATGAATTCAGAGAGGGAAGTGTTCTTGGCTGTGATAGTGAAGTTGATTTACTGAAAAAAACTTTAAATTTATACGCATCTGTCGTGACAAGATTAGCAGATGAATTCGGAAATTATGCCGTATACATGAGTGATCACTTTAAGGCGCGATGGAATATCG
>JAFGMP010000087.1 GCA_016927495.1 Candidatus Latescibacterota bacterium
ACTATAACGAATTCGAAATTTTCTTTAACTTATTAAATTTTGGATTGGCATTCATGTATCAAATACATAGAAGTGAATCAATATAGATTTTCATGTGAAGAAAATCAAGTGTTGTTCCTGTAGATGAGTCATCAAAAAATTATTTAGTTATCTTGTTTTTCAGTACTGTATCTGACAACACCGGCGGTAGTAGCTATCCATACATCTCCGTTTGCTGTATCCAGAGTAAGTGATGTAACCGGATGGTACCTGACAGCTTGCGGTAACTCAACGGCTTTCCATGTTGAACCGGAGAATGTCGCAATACCGCTGTCAGTTGCAGCCCACAAAACATTATTATCTGTTTCCAGAATATCATTGACTGCCGGATTTGGAAGGCCGATGCCGTATTTCTTCCACGATGTCCCGTTATAAACCGAAACTCCGTTAAGTGTACCACACCACATTGTTCCGTCGCTACGTCTGAGAATTTTATTGATGAACGCGTCCGAAAGCGCTCCTGATGCGACCACCGACCAGTTATCTCCATCAAACACGCTTATGCCGTTGATAGTACCGACCCATACATTGCCTTTACTATCAGTTGTTATAGTTGAAACCGTATCATGGGACAATCCGGACAGCACTGAATAATATTCCCAGCCGTTTTCGTTCATGACTTCTATACCATTTCGCGTGCCAAACCATACAGATCTATCAGCCATAATGGTAATTGAATTGATATACATACCGAGAAGCTCATCAATAGTCTCCCATCCGCTGTCGTTATAAAATACAGCTCCGGAAATCGTTCCCGCCCATACGGTGCCTGTAATATCATCGACAGTTATGGTCCTGAATTCCAATTTGGGAAACACCGGGTCCGAATCATATTTCGTCCATGTTGAATCACTCATCGAGTAGAAGGAAATCCCACGCAGTGTCGTGCACCAGACTCCGTTTCGCCACCGGTCATATGCTACATCCGTTATTCCTGTATCGGTCAGACCGTCATCAAGTGTAAACACTGTAAAAATGCCGATAACATCTTCATCGCCATTTTCTTCAAACGGAGTTGAATTTCCACAACCTCCCACCAATAATATTCCCAACAGTGGAACCACACACAAAATTAACATCAGTTTATATATCATCTCATTAATCCTCAGACAGCAATGGATTTATTCTACTTCGGAAATCAATCCGTGTTTTTTGAGTAGTTTTCTGAGTGTGTTTCTTGAAATACCGAGAATTTTTGATGCTTCGCTCTGATTGTCTCCTACTCTATACATAATCTGAACAAGCAATGGCTCTTCGATTCGTTCATATGCGATTTCGAGCAGGTTAACCGGCCTTTTTTTAAGTAAACCGAGCACGACAGACTCTATGCTCTCAGCCTCCGGTCTCTCCGGTACGGCAAAAGAACGTGTTTCTTCCGGAACAAAACCATCAGACCGAAGAACAACCAGCCGGTGTATTACATTTTCAAGTTCCCGCACATTGCCGGGCCAGTCACGGTTCTCGAGAGATTTCAAAACTTCATTAGTCATTATATATTTCAAACCATACCGTGTATTATAACGGTCAACAAAGTATTTTGCAAGCTTGGGAATATCCTCCCTGCGTTCTCGTAAGGATGGTATCTGCATGGGAACAACCATCAGCCGATAGTATAAGTCTTCCCTGAACTTTTTATCTGCTACGAGTTTTTCCAGATCGGCATTCGTTGCAGCTATAACACGTACATTGACATGCACTGTTTTGGATGAACCGACTTTTTCAAATTCGCTCCGCTGAAGAAAGGTCAAAATTTTTGCCTGGAGATCGAGACGCATTGTTCCGATTTCATCTAAAAATAACGTGCCGTTATCCGCCAGTTCGCATTTTCCCTTCCGTTCTCCTGTCGCGCCGGTAAATGCCCCCTTGACATGCCCGAACAGTTCGCTTTCAAGTAGTTCTCCAGGTATGGAGGCACAGTTGACCGTTATAAAAGGATTATCCCGCCTTCCCGAATGATAATGGATAGCCCGAGCGAAAAGGTCTTTACCGGTTCCGGTTTCTCCCGTAATCAATACCGAGGAATCGGTCGGTGATATACGGCCAAGAAGCTTATAGAGTTCGCGCATACCGGGTGAATCGCCGATAATTCTACCGGTCACATCGGGTTCGGCAACTGTTACCGTTTTTTTGCGACTTTCATATTTTTCAATCGCTTTGTAACTGAGCGCTGTGAGTTCATCGATATCGAAGGGTTTAACCACAAAATCAAAAGCGCCGAGTTTCATTGCCTCAACGGTGTTTTCCATACTTGAATGCGCTGTGATAATAATTGTTTCCGGGTGTTTTGGCAGTTCGTTGATTTTTTTTAGCGCAGTCAGACCATCCATTACCGGCATCATGACATCCATAATAACCAATGAGTACTGAATCGAGTCGATCATTTCGAGGGCGTTTTTCCCGTCCATGGCAACATCGACGATAAAGCCCTCCTCAATGAAGGCTTTTTCAAGCACCCAGCATATTGCTTTATCGTTGTCGACAACCAGCATACGGTGTTTAGCTGTCATGTTTCAGTTCCTCAAGCATTTCACGTGCGCCTTCAATTCGTCTTCGTTGTCGGTTATAAACTGATTTGTTCTTCCCTATCTTCGCGATTTTTTCACAATAATACCTGCACTGTTCTTTCTTGCCAAGAGATTTGCACAATACTGCAAGTTTCCACCAGCAGCGCAGCGGCCCCGAACCGTCATCTACAGAATCATTTGAAAAACTCCCGGCAATATCCGTCAACACACGAACCGCATTATCAAAACGGCCTGCTCGTTTATATGCCTCGCCTAACTGCCACGCAAAAAGCCTGCATGAGGGATATTGACGCAGCATTTCTTCGCCCAAAATTATTGCTTTATCAAGATCATATACTATAAGCATTTCCAGAAGAACGGTATTTGTCAGTGGGCCGTTTAACTTTCCATGCGTTATTGCAGTTTCAACCTCCGCAATCCCTTCTTCACAATTATCTCCGAAAAAAGGAAGCCAGTGAACAGATACTGTCGCAATACTTTTCCAGAACCGGTATGATCCGGTCATAAGATAAGCATCATAAAACTCATCATCATCCTGTAGGATACGGGACATACCCCGCGCACCCGACTTGCCTTGAGCTATTCCCGATATAAATTTACCGTTTGTAACCGCCCAGGCAGCTTTGAGACTCCTTGCGGAATAATAAAAATACCGCGCCCACAGGTCATTATTGTCTGCTCTTATTTTCATGCGGGCTAATTTTTCTGCAGTGTCAAGAAGACCTTTATACTCTTCATCGAACGATGTATCATCGTAGTCGATACTCCTGTAATGAAGCGCCGCCGCTTTCAACAGCGGACCGGCCGGTTCATGGGGATTTTGCTGTATAAACTTATCAAAAACATCAGCAGCCGCCCGGTACTGGTTAAGCAAAATATACTCTGAAGCCTCAGAATATTCATTAATGGGAACAAGAGTATTTTGAGCAGCCGAAATTGTAAAACATATACCTGATAAAAAAAGTATAAGGGCTAAATTAATTATTTTTAACTTATTCATACTATTTTGCCTGGCCTTGATTACGTACATGTACAATTCGTTTAATATACATCAAGCTCGCTGCTTTATATTTCAATAATAGTTGTTGCTTCATCCTGAGCTGCGACTGTTAATGACAGTAAACGGCGGTCAAAACGATCGAATAACTCACGGACAGCTTTCTCGGCAAGTTCAGCGGTATTGTTCTCCTCCGAGAGGTGCGCCAGAATAGTTTTCGCTGATTTGTATTGTGTCAGGTTAAAAATAATATCCGCTGCATTCCTGTTTGATAAATGACCTTTTCTGCCCATGATACGCTGTTTTAATTCCCAGGGATAGCTTCCGTTTTTCAGCATATCGACATCATGATTTGATTCGATGATAATAATATCGGATTCTCTCAAACGCTGTTCAACCAGTGTGGAGACAAATCCGAGATCTGTGGCAATTCCCGTTTTCTTTTTACCTGAGTGAATACAGAATTGAACTGGATCCACAGCATCATGTGAAACGCTGAATGGAAGTAATTCGAGTGAACCGACTTTAACAATAATTCCACTTTCAACAGGGATTAATTCCTGATCACCATTAAATAAATTTCTTTTCGCATCAAGAGTACCCGCTGTTCCATATACCGGAATGTCAAGTTTTCTGGCGGTAATTCCCACACCTCTGACATGGTCGTCATGTTCATGAGTAATAAACAGCGCTTTAATCTTCGAAGTATCGAGGCCTCTCGACTCAAGACGTTCATCTATCTTTTTATGAGAAAAACCCTGATCGATCAGTACGGCTGTACCATGACTTTCAACATAAATGCAGTTACCTTTCGAACCGCTTCCCAACACACAGATTTTCACTCAACGCTCCTGTTTTTATTAATGTCCAACCTCAGTTTTTCAAGGCTCGACCGTGCGGCTTCAGCGTAATCTTTTTCATGTGATGCATATAAAATCGAACGGGAACTGTTAATAATGGTGCGTCCAGGCTTTCCGCCGCAATTTGTTATCACGTCCATTATGCTGCCGCCCTGGGCCCCGATTCCGGGAACCAGTATGGGCATGTCTTCGACAATATCACGGATTTTCTGCATTGTTTCAGGCCGTGTAGCGCCAATTACCAGTCCGATTTCACCTTCCTTCGCCCATTCTACAGCAGCATGGGCGACCCGTTCATACAAAAGCTGCCCGCCGGTGTCGAGTAGCTGAAAGTCTCCTGCCGATGGATTTGAAGTGAGGCACAGTACAAATACTCCTTTGCCATCCCGTAAAAACGGTTTAATGGCATCAAATCCCATATACGGATTAACGGTAACGGCATCGACACCGAAAATTTCGTATGCGGCATATGCATATTGAACAGCGGTATTGCCGATATCACCCCTTTTTATGTCAAGAATAATCGGGATATTATTATCGATGAATCTGCAGGTTTTTTCCAGTATTTCAATTCCAATGCTTCCCATGGCCTCATAAAAAGCCGCATTCGGCTTATAGGCGCAAACAAGATCCTTCGTGGCAGTTATTATCGATTTGTTGAATTCGAGAACAGCATTCCCGCTTTGTCGAAGATGTACCGGAATTTTCAACGGATCGGTGTCAAGGCCGATACAAACCAGACTATCTGCTTTTTTCGATTTTTCAACAATTTTATTAATAAATTCCATGCGCTCTCCATTTGAAGTTATTCTTTATGTGATGTATCATCGTATTCAACACTCTCCGCCAGCCTTCGTAAAACCCTGAATACACGCCAGCGGACATGATAATGTACCATAAATCCGAGCGGTATGCCAAGATATGCAGGCAGTGGAATTTCGGGTAGTCGGTCGTAGCCATACTTCGCAAAACTCAACATGACAGGCAGAACAACACAGATAAGAAGTATTATAATAATGGTAAAATTACGGATTTTTGAAAATGTAACACCTATTGTAAGTCGTGAAATACCGTTTGAATCTTTGACATTAAGAGACAGGCGAGAAATACAGGTCAGTGGTTTTTTTGATGAGAACGTCAAAGAAGGATATTTAAAATTACGGGATAAATATGTTTCTCCCGTAAGAATAAAACCGTTCGAAACAAGGATGTTTGTGATTTTCTCACAAACAGTCGATTTATCACCACGAACCGTATATGTTTTATATATATATGATTTCGCCATTATTCCCTTTTCAAATATTTTTCACTATAAAAACAACGTAACAATAATATAACCTAAATATGATAATAATTCAACGAGGATAAGTTCATTTTTCTCTTGACACACCAAAGTGTTAACATTATCATATAACGTAATTCGAGTATCTTGCTCGAAGATTTTTTTTGTCTGTATCAATTGAGGAGAAATATGTCTGTCAAAGTCGTTGTAGGTTCCCAGTGGGGAGATGAAGCAAAAGCGAAAATTGTTGATTATCTGGCGGTAGACGCTGATTATGTCGTTCGTTTTCAAGGTGGTGCAAATGCAGGGCACACCGTAATTGTCAATGGAAACGAATTTATTTTTCATCTTATACCTGCCGGAATAATGTATCCGAACAAAATTTGTATTATCGGAAATGGAGTTGTTCTCGATCCTTCTGCTCTGTTGAATGAAATCGAAGAGCTGAAAAATCGTGGTATCGATGTTGACGGCAGGCTTTTTATCAGTCAGAAAACTCATCTTGTTATGCCATATCATAAGCTGCTCGATCAGGCGGGGGAAAAGCACAAAGGTAAAAACTCCATCGGCACTACTGGAAGAGGAATCGGACCGGCATATCGTGACAAAGCCGCTCGTGTCGGTATACGTATAGTCGATCTTTTAAACAGAGATGTTTTCGTTTCAAAACTTGAACAAAATATTCTGGAATCGAATGAGATTCTTACAAAAATATATGGTTATGAACCGCTGGAAGTCAATAAAGTCGTTGATGCATACCTTGAATTCGACCGTAAAATCGACCCTTATGTTAAAGATATTTCCATTATGCTCAACGACGCCGTCCGCGAAGGGAAAAATATACTGTTCGAAGGCGCTCAGGGTGCACTGCTCGACATCGACCACGGCACATATCCTTTCGTTACTTCTTCGAACACAATTGCGGGTGCGGCATGCATAGGAACCGGAATCGGCCCGACCCATATCGATGAGGTAATCGGTGTAATGAAAGCTTATACAACGCGGGTAGGAAACGGCCCGTTTCCGACAGAATTCGATGATGAAATGGCAAAAATTATCCGTGACATGGGCGGCGAATACGGAGCGACAACCGGCAGACCGAGGCGATGCGGCTGGTTTGACGGTGTAATCGGAAATTACTCGGCATTAATAAACGGCCTCAGTTCCCTTGCCATAACAAAACTTGATGTACTCGATACCCTTCCCGAAATTAAACTATGTACTGGATACCGGTATAAAAACAAAGTTTTACATACGTTCCCTGTTGACTCCGAAGTTCTGGAAAATGTTGAGACAATCTACGAATCTCATCCGGGATGGCAGGAAAAAACCACACATATCAGAAAATATAAGGATCTACCTGTCAATGCCAGATCATACCTCGAACGTATAAGCGAATTGGTTAAAACACCCATGAAATATGTCTCCGTGGGTTCAGACAGAGAACAGACAATATCGGTCTGAAATTCAGTGACAGGGTATAGTATTTAACGATTGTTTTTATAATACAGATTATTATCATGCTAAAGCCCTCCTTACCGAGGGCATTTTATTTCGACCCGAAAGAGGAGTTTTCAAATGAGCGCTATAAATAAAAATGTTGCTCTTTTTCTCGACTCAAAAGATAATGTTGCGATTCTGCTCGATAGTGTTTTAAAAGGTGATTTAATTTTTCTTAAAGGCACTGAAAAATCGGTGCAGGCAACACAGCCGATTGAAACCGGTCATAAAATAGCCCTTACTCACATTGAAAAAAGCGCTGCAATAATCAAATATGGCCAGCAGATCGGTATTGCAACCACAGATATTAAACCCGGAGAGTGGATTCACCTGCACAATATGGAAAGTGTATACGACAAAGAATTTAAAAAAAGGATAGAAGTATGAAAGACATGTTTCTTACAAAAGGATGGCTCAGGTCTGACGGACAGAAAGGTATACGTAATCACGTGGCGGTAGTTTTTACCGTCGAGTGTGCGGAACATGTGGCTCGTAAGATCGCGGAGCCCTATACAGCTGGACACAACCACGTTCAGCTACTGGGATTCGACGGTTGTCATTCAAACGAATTTGTTAAACGGGTTTTTGGAGCGCTGGTGATAAATCCCAACGTATATGGTGTTGTTGTGGTCAGTCTTGGTTGTGAAACACTCCGGGGTGAACACATCGTCGAGGCTGCACAGGCAGCAGGCCGTGAAGTTCGATTCGTCTCAATACAACGTGATGGTGGTACAACAGCTTCAGTTAAAAAAGGACGGGCTTTTGTAGAAGAATTACTGGCCAAAAGGGGAAAAGCACCGAGATGTGACTTCTATCTTTCCGATTTACGAATCGGTTCAAATTGCGGCGGTTCGGATGCCATGAGCGGCCTTGCTTCAAATCCTGCAGTCGGCGTTATGTTCGACATGGTTATAGAAGCAGGAGGTACCTGTTTCTTCGATGAGATAACGGAAATGATCGGATGCGGCGATATGGCGGCAACCCGTTCCTCAAATATTGTTGCAGAAAAAATCAAAGAGGCTATCGACAGGACTATCGACATAGGAGTCAAACTGGGAACATTCGGAATTGCCACGGGAAACGCTGAGGGAGGACTGACATCGATTGAGGAAAAATCTCTCGGTGCATACATGAAAAGCGGACATAAAGAAATTAAAGATGTGATCCGTGTCGGAGAGCGCCCGCAAACACCGGGGCTATATCTCATAGATTCAATCCCTGACGATATATCGCGCGGACACTCCCCCATCAGCGACGCCGAGGATATGTCGAATGCAGCAGCAGCCGGATGTCACATGCTGGTTTTTACCACCGGAAGAGGCACGCCTATGGGAAGCGCTCTGATGCCGGTCATCAAACTGTGCGGCTCTCCAAAAACCTGTGAAGTAATGAGCGAAAATATCGATATCGATACATCTGACGTAATCTATAGAAGCACAACAATCGATGAGATGGGATTAGAGGTGCTTAATGAGGTAATAAAAGTTGCTCAGGGAAAGCTGACCTGTGCCGAGAAGCTCGGACATACAGAACTCCATTTGCATATAATGAATCAGAAACACGTACCGTGCGAGTGTTAAAACAACATGTTGTATGACGTATAAAATTTTATTTCTTGACATACCGAATAGTGATTGTAATACTATATGTCAGAAAAATAATTTCAGATAATATTATAATGTTTATCCGGAAAATATATGAAGGTAAAATTAGAGAAATCGAAGATACTTCTCGTACATGCATTAAAGCTTGTTAACGCTCCGCTTGTAGTGGATGATCGATTACAGTTGCTGGCGGGTATCATAGCAGAATATATGAATGTCGATGAAGTATCTATATTGTTGAAAGAACCTGATTCCGATGTGCTTGTGCTCCGTACAACTCTGGGGCTCGATCCTATCGCAATCGGTAAAGACAGAATTCGAATCGGCCAGGGTGTTACCGGTACGGTTGCCAAAACCCATAAATATATTGCCTCAAGTAACATTTTGAAGGATCCCCGAAATTTTACCAGCATGTATGCCCAGGATGAGCAATATCCATCGATACTCTCTTTCCCCATTTTATGGAAAGACGATCTTGTAGGAGTGGTAAATTTACGATGCAGAGAAGAACGAAATTTTACAGAGGAAGAAGCAAATGAACTCAATAAATTCACTGCCGATATAGCGGGTTCGATAAAAAATGCCCAGGCTTATGAAAAGCTTGAATATAAAGCCAAACTCCTTGAACTTTCAAATAAAATAGCTAATTCCGTTTCATCATCACTTGATCTGAATGTAATTCTTGAAGAAGTGGCATGGGAAATCGCTAATGGCTTTGGCATCAGGGGAGTTTTGATACTCCTGATGGATGAAAATAAGGAAATTATTAAAACATCGCATTATGGCTTAAAAACAAGCTTCATTAAAGAATTTCCTATCGACATCGCCCGAAACTGTCTGGTGTCGGGTAATCCTCAAATTCACCAGATAAAAGCCGAAAAACTATACGGAGAATACAGCAGTGAAGATCCGTGGAATATCTGCCTGCCATTGGTTAGCAGAAATAAAAACATTGGGGTTATCAGTCTTTTCGACATCGATAAAAAGCATGAAAACCCTGAAGGACTTTTTCTTTCGACTGGCGTTGATGTTTTGCTTCATATTGCCGGATTGGCGGCGCTGGCAATTGAAAATGCATACATACACTCTAAACTGAAAGAGCTTGCGGAGGAAGACAAAAAAAAGCTGGATTTAATCGATACCATGTATTCCAGAATGTCGGCAATTTTCGATTCCATATCCGACGGCATCATTGCCGTGAATGAAAATGGTATCATTAAAGATTTTAACAATGTCGCGCGAAATTCACTTAATCTCCAGGAATCAGATAAATCATTCAAATCTATCGATGTTGTTACTTCTTACAAACCACCGTTATCAAATTTAATATCAGGTGGTAAAGAACTCGATAACCGGGTAGTAACATTCCTCGCTCCACCTGATAAATTTGCCGCAATGGTCAATATACGTGCTTTCAGCGATCCGTCGGGAGAGCAGCGCGGCAGCGTGATCTCTTTTCGTCCCATGAAAGAAACGGTGAAGATGTTGTCACGGTTCAGTTCACAACGTCCCAGATACACGTTCGATGATATCATCGGTAATTCAACCACATTAGTGGAAACGATACGGCTTGCCAGGATAGCTGCTCAAAGCAGTTCAAGTATTCTGATACATGGGGACAGCGGTACCGGTAAGGAACTTTTCAGCCAGTCGATACATAATGCCTCACCGGTTGCTGACGGGCCGTTCATTGCAGTTAATTGTGCGGCAATACCCAAAGACCTTATCGAAAGCGAGCTTTTCGGTTATGAAGAGGGCGCGTTTACCGGAGCTCGAAAGGGTGGTTATATTGGTAAATTCGAGCAAGCTACGGGCGGAACAATGTTTCTCGATGAAATAGGCGACATGCCAATCGACCTTCAGGTAAAGCTGTTGCGGGTCCTTCAGGAAAAAGTAATTCAGCGTATCGGATCTCAACAGGTAATTCCTATCTCAACAAGAGTTATAGCCGCTACCAACAAGGATCTGAAAAAAGCGATAAGCAAAGGTGAATTCCGCGAAGAACTGTTCTGGCGTCTCAATGTAATCTCAATCGAAATTCCACCATTACGTGAACGTAAAATCGATATACCGGAGTTTATCCGGATTTTTATTTCAAATTTCTCGAAAACATCCGGTAAATTGGTAACCGGAATAGACAGCGATACATTGAAAAAGCTTATGGATTATTCATGGATGGGGAATATCCGTGAACTGGAAAACGCCATCGAACATGCGGTTCTTATGACACAGCATTCAATCTTAACATGGGACGATATTCCGACTACCCTCAAAGAAAGATACAAGGACGAAACAGAGGGAATTAAAGCGGGAGAAAATATAGAACAAGCTTTAAAAAAACGTGACGAATCATCACGTCAATTGTACCACGAAGCGCTCATGCAGTCTAATGGTGATGTTATCAGGGCAGCGGAAAAGCTTGGAATGAGCAGAGCAACGTTATACCGACGACTGAAAAAATATGGTCTCACAGATGAAATAAAAAATCTGAGACACAATATCAATAATGATACGAACCATAACCTCTAATATTTACAGGATATTACATAAATTAAGCGATACAGTTACACTTTTTTCTGTCTCAATTATTGAGACATCCATAAAATAAGTAATTCTCCACACACATTTATAAAAAACTTTTTACCTCATATAAATCAAGCGCTTACGAGTTATTGTTTGTAAATTAAGAAAAATTGGCATATTACTTGCTATTATACTGAAGTGAGTTTGAGGTACCACCGTTAGATTCGGGGAAAACCACAAAATTTATCCCACCGCTATCAACGGTGGTACCTATATAGAATGTTTCATGTTTCCCCCTTTTTGATCATTTAATATAGATAATAAGTCTCAGTAAACCTGAGGCTTAAGGTAGTTGACAAACCGCCGGTTTTCCGGCGGTTTTGTTTTTATATTGAAATATAATATTGGGCACAAGATGTTGTGCCCCTACGAATTATTTATACCTTGTACCTGTTTTTTCACCTTCTGCCTTTGTGTCTGAAAGGGCAGACACATGGGTCTGCCCCTACATCACCTCACCAAAACCATCCTGCCGGTGGCGGTGTGTTTCCCTGCCTGAAGACGCGTAATATAAATTCCCGACGAAACATTGATACCGTTAGCGTCTTTGCCATCCCATGAGAGCGTGTGTCTTCCGGCGGGCATAAAATCGGCAGCCAATTCACGGATATTCTGGCCTGCCAAACTATAGATGGTGACCGTGGCAAAACCCGATTCAGGCAGTGTAAATTCGATGGTTGTCGAGGGATTGAACGGATTGGGGTAGGTTTTGATGAGAGGAATTGCTTCGGGTGTTTGGTCTTCTTCGTCGACTGATGTTGTGATGATTTCCCCGGTGTACTTTGCTATGCCATCATTGGTACCGAGCCAGATGGTGTTGTTTGTTTCAACCGCAATATCATTTACATTATTGTTTTGAAGCGGGCTGTTATCAATGTTGAATGTTGTCCATGTTTCGCCGTCGAAACGCACTGCCCCTTTGTCGGTGCCGAGCCACATTATATCATTGTGATCGAATACAATTGTATGAATTATGTTTGAAGGCAATTCACTGTTTGAAATATTGTACATACATTCAAGGTCAATTGATGTGGAATTTTCTCCCAGACTATAACAAAGTATACCCTCTGCTTTGCCGATATTGTAGGGTTCTGCTACACCCATCCAGAGCTTGTTGTTATTATCAACAGCCATACATGTAATATATTTATTTATACTTCCGATTCTCGTATAATCATCGTTAGCATAATATTTCGGCCTTCCGATGTACAGTAATGCACTGCTTGATCCGGCCCATAAACGTGCTTTGTTATCCCATGCAAAACATGTTTTTGAATCATTATTATGCGCTACAAAACCACGCACTTCAGAATTAAACCATGTTATTGCAGCAGTTTGCCCGGCTGGTTCAGCTAAATATTGACAAATCCAGTAATAATCGGTAAAACCGGGCCGTATATCTGGAACGATATCCCATATCAATCCACCACGACCAAGATGATCGGAAAAACCATCATAAAATAACAATGATGCACCATCATAATATACTAATGATGAACCGTAATTTGTCCATATAACACCATTGTGAACAAGAAGAGATGTTCCAAAATCATTTGAGATATGATAATCCGAATTGACTACATCATATGTAATCGGTATTTTCCATGTTTTACCATTAAACTGTGTTAAACTGAGTGGTATTGGAAGAGTAGTATTTGCGGGATTATTATGACTTAACCATATACAATCATTGTAATGGTCATATTCTATTTTCCTTATATATCTTCCAAGTAGCCAGGGGTATCCATTCCTATATATTTTTCCTGATCATCACCAAGGGAGAATAATCCTTCTCTGGTGAGTATCCATACTGAATTTTCACCGGTCTCTATTGCTAAAAAATCGGCTTTATACTCAAGTATATCTGAAAATAATACCTCATTCCCTCTCAGTCTGGTTATTTTATTTCTTGAGGTTTTGTATAGAATCGAGCCCTGTGTTGCCGTGATGTAATCATACGGGCCGCTGCCCTCATAAAACTCTATCGTTTCCCATGTATCATTCGTAAAGGTCAACAATACTTTTTTATAG
>JAFGMP010000088.1 GCA_016927495.1 Candidatus Latescibacterota bacterium
AAATGTTGACTGGCAATTCTTTAATGAAGATGCCAGAATTAAATTGAAACGACTCTATCCAACTTTATTAACTTGACATTACACTAGACTTATGCCAGAGCAGATTTCAGGACAAAGAATAACTAAAGAAACAAAATACAATGGGAAAAATATAAAGGCTTTCATTTCGCCAAATTGGACACTGGAATACGATATCGCTTTGGGTGAACTTCAAAAAGAGTTTTATACAGCTGTATTACGGGCAGAGAAAATCCAAAATAGTGATACTTACGCTCTGACACATGAAAAAATCGCAGAAGTATACGATAAGGTTGAGACTGATTTTATTTCTTGGACTTCCACCAAAAAAACAGAGCAAGAAATTGCTAAAGCAATTTATGAAGATTACATGCTGGATAAAAAGATTTCCAAAGCTATCGTTGCTCAGTGTTTTGCGGTTTTACTTAAAGAAAGCGAAGGAATAAAAGATCGGATTGAGCGTGACAATAAATTAAAATATCTTGTGGATGCCATTAATTATGTCACGGAATGACAAATGCCAATAATATTTAGCGATAGCGATATTTCCTGGGCAGAAGAAATTCTCTTGCCACCCGGTGAACAATTTGATGAAGAACGCCGTGCAGTTGTTAAGTGTTTAGATACGAAAGATATTCTTGCCTGCCCGGGTAGCGGTAAAACAACAGCTTTACTTGCCAAGCTTTTAATTTTATCACGTAAAATGCCCCTTGAAAATAATAGGGGTATTTGTGTTTTAACCCATACAAATGTTGCAATTAATGAGATAAAAAACAAAGCAGGTGTATATTCTTCAAAATTATTTAGTTATCCCAATCATTTTGGAACAATCCAAAGTTTTGTGGATAAATATCTTGCAATACCAGCTTACATTAATATGTTCAATAGACGACCATCATTTATTAACAATGATATTTATTTTGATAGGATGGAAAGATCGAGAAAATATTTAGGAAATAAAACAAAGGCTTTTTGTTTCAGAAGTGGACTCAAAAATTATCCTTATTCACTCAAGTTTGAAGATTTTTCATTAGATAATAATGGTATTTGTAAAAACCTTAATTTAGATTCGAATGATTCAACTCAGAATTTGATATATGATAAATTGCTATGGTTAAAGAAGATGATACTAAAGGACGGAATATTAAGCTATAATGATGCATATTTCTTGGCGGCAAAATATATTATAAAACACCCTAATTTGAAAGATTTATTTAGAAAAAGATTTGCCTATTTTTTCATTGATGAAATGCAAGACTCAAATACTACCCAATCTACACTTTTAAATGAGATATTTAATGATAATGTAGTCGCCCAAAAAATTGGCGATTTAAATCAATCAATATTTGACTATGACGCTGATTTGGAATGCGGATGGTATGTAAATAATGATTGTTCCTTATGTATTACCGGCAGTAAAAGATTTCCAAGCTCAATAGCAAGCAAAGTGGAAAACCTTTGTGTTTGTCGACAGACTATAGCAGGGAATGGAAGACAAGATGAAATTTCTCCAGTGATCATTGTTTACAATGATAACACTATTCAGCAAGTTCTTAATAAATTCGGTGAAATAATTATCAAAAATAATCTACATCAACATGAGAAAGGGATATTTAAAGCGGTTGGTTGGGTAGGTAAATCGCATGACAAAGAAAAAACTATACCAAGCTATTGGGACAGTTACTCCAAAGAAATAAAAGTTAAAAGAACTGATTTTAGTAATCTAAAAAGTTATTTAGCCCCACAGTCTGATTGTTTTGTTTCTTCTAATGGGGCTAATTTTTACAAGAAGAGATTGGTTGAGGCATTTTTAAAATGTTTAAGAATTGCCGAAATTACTGATAACGATATGTCGTTCACAGATAAAAAACTGCAAAGATATATATCAGAAAAAGACTCTAATTTTTACAATGATTTTCGGGTTAGGCTGGCTAAATGGTGTTTGCAAATACACAGACAAGAAGAAGTTTTTGAAGCAATAAAATTTTTTCTAACAAATGAATTTAGGGATTTTTTCAATTATCAGGTCAATAATGAGCTTTCAAATTTTATTAATTCTTCCGATTCAGAAACAGTTAATGAAGAAGACCAGCAGAGTAATAACATATATAAATATTCTTCTGGAACAACCGAGATCGAAATAGAAGTTTCGACTATTCATGGCGTTAAAGGTGAAACACATACTGCAACTTGCTACCTTGAAACGTTTTTCTATGATTATGACATAAAGAGAATAATGAATTACATGAAAGGTGAATATATTGAACCAACAAAAAAACGGATAATAAAAAATCTCAAAATGGCTTTTGTGGGAATGTCGCGCCCATCTCATCTTCTTTGCGTAGCGGTTCATCGGGATAGTATTTCAGGTCAAGAACAAGCATTGCAGATAAATGGTTGGGATATAAATTGTGAATTATGCACAAGCAGTAACGAATAAAATTAACATACTAATATATCTGGAGTTTATAATTTCTGATGGATAAAAAAAAGACTTGCCTTGATTGTGGTTTTCTTACGATTCATGGATTTGAAATATCACGGCCTGAGCGAATAATGCTGGGTACACATGGACAATCAGCTGTTATGCCTGCACATTCTGAACAGACACGATGTTTTAAGAATCTTTGGATTTATGATCTTATTTACTCAGGCGATACTTTCAATGGTGTCATTGAGGAAATTGAACGAAATAGAGATGATTGCCCTGGTTTTTTGCCTTATGAAGCAGGATTAACTCCTGCTCAACATTTGGAAAGCCAGTTAGAAAAAAGGAAAGAAAAGTTACAGTGGCGAATCGCAAAGCTTGGTTTCTGGGGTGCCCTATTTGGCGGTATAGTTGGAACTCTTCTTTATCAATTTTTTAACTGGCTGATTAAATTTATTTTTTAAACTTCAATAGATATTCCATGCTTTATATCGGATCATACTATATATTATAAGTTTTTTCCCTTCACCCCAACCTCTGAATCCGTGCCGGACTCTCATCGAGATATAAAATCTTTCCGCCGAGGCTGGTGCCGTGGGAAACGTAGTGGTCGATGGATTTCATCCGGTAATCCTGAATATAGCTCGTGAGCAGCCGAATATCATATTCCGATAATTCTTTACTGTTCGCGAGATACCGTGCGGTCAGCTCCATCATGTCATATCGTTCCGGGCGAAGCTGTTCCTTGAACAGGTGGCTGTTTTGTTTCATGTAATCCAGGCATTTTTCAAAATCGATGCTGATACTTTTAAAACCGTAATCGATACGTTTCCAGATCACATTCATTTCGAGTGACTTGTGATTATAAAAAGGAAACTGATGAATGATATTCTTTGAACACAGGTGATTTTGCGGATCATAGCAGTCCTCGCCGATGATGATCCCGGCTTCATCGAAGCTTTTTACGAACAACTCCCAGTCAATAAGCATAACCTGCTGCAGTTTGTCGTCCTTACCTTTGATTTTCCACAAAAAACCTTCTTCGCCGGGAAACCATTCATAAAGGCACGACTCGCAGGGTTTTTCTCCTCCGATGCTGATTGACCCAAACGCACGGGGTATATGGGAATAGATATAGACTCCCCGCCGGGTGAAATAATCATCGAATTTCTTGACCAGCATATTTCTGAGGAACATGATATGCCCCAGACCGCTTTCGGGATATTTCTCACGGCGCACTGCTGTGACTATTCCCTCGGTCGAGTTGATCACATGGGATATTCCCGGAATCACTGTCCGAAGCTCGACAGTAACAACAGCCTCATTACCCTGGCCGCCGGCATAAATATATTCGATGATTCCTTCTTCGGGGTCAAGTGCAGGCTGTGCGCCAACGCATTCCACCGGCCCAAGCTGTTCTATGGTTTTGATCTTGTTATTCATATTTCTATCCGATGATTATACCTGGAAAATGTATGGTCTGGCAAAAGTCGTTACCTTTAATGTTGATAGTGAAAATATGAATATATTACCCTCACCCTCCGTCTCCCTCTCCCATACTTCGCACGGGCGAGGGAGAGCCATAACCCAAACGCTTGAAGTGTGTCCCTCTCCCGGAGGGAGAGGGAATCCAAAGGGTGAGGGCATGTTCATATGAAATACATCTATTATATTTTTGCCGGATCATATATGCTGCATTTTAAAAATCCATATCCCCATCAATACCCCCGCATTTTCACCTTTTCCGTACTTCTGCGGCGCTGTTCACCGCCACCGACCAATGCACCTGTCGACAAAACTGCCGGTGTGTTACCGGTTCGCCGTAAAATCTCTTCGGCAAGCTCGATCATCGTGGCCCAGAACATCAGATTCACCAGCAGACCCGATGAGGGACATATTTTTTTATCGACACCCTGAACAGCAAAGATACCGTATGTATCGCACATCAGACCGAGATGATAATCGGCCTCATGGGGAACCGTCCTGCCCTCGGGCAGCTTATCGTCACGAGTTGCCGGGCCGATTGCGGCGATTTTCATGCCGGACTTTCTGCAGGTATCGAGCATGTTCAGATCGACTTCATCATCCGGCAAATAAATCCCCATGATCATAAAGTCTTTTCCCGTACCGGCAAATTTTGTATCGTCCGCAAAGGTGGTGTTGATGAGTGCAAGCCCGCCGCGCTTACCCTGCGCCTCCTGTGAAAGGGCTTCATGGTGACGGCTGTAGACATACAGTTTCCCGCCGGAAAGAATGCAGTCTGCCGCATTTTGCGCAATACGTTTGATTGTGCCGTACTCGGCCCCGATCTGGCTGATTTGCCGTAAACTCTCGTTAATATAGGATTCCGCCGTCGGTTGATTCAGGTTTATATACGGTGCCGTATCGGGAAGAGCGGGTTCATCGCCTTTGACCTTTACGAATATGTTATCTTTCACCAGCAGCCTCACCGCATCGGCAATCATCGCCCAGTAGGTTACTATGCCTAAAGCTCCCGATGTCGGTCCGAGCGGCGTGGTTTCGCCGGGCAGCCACATAAGAGCGCCGCGTGTTGTAATGTATGTTTCGATCCAGATATCGGAGTACTTTTTGATCTGAAGCTGACGGTTGGCTTCGGTTAATAGTTCAGTGTTAGCGGTATCTCCACACCACGGTGTCGGACCGCCGATGACGAATATGCCTTTTTGCCGGGGGTCGTCCAGCGGTTTTCGCAGCACGTTGACAAGAAGAAGGTCGCCATTTTTCGGTTCAACTGCCGGTGTTCCCATAGTATAGCCCATGGTGAATATATCAGTGTCTCCGGGACGGTCTGGAAACATATCACCGTCGAACGAGTGCCCGGTTTCCCACTGGCAGAAACAGGTATTGCCGCTTTTATATGTACGCGCGATGTTATACGATGCTTCGAGCATATTGTCAAGTTCGGTGTTTCGTATTTTCTCGATGATGCCGGTCACACGGTTCAGATATTCGAGGCATAGCGGTTGTGATGCGGTAATTTCAGAGGCAGCGTTCCGGGGCAGGCTGTAAAAGACTGTACTCAGTAACGGCAGCGTTTTTATCATGTCACGGCGATTCATTCATGTCTCCCCTTCTATAATTAATTCATTTTATATCGACCGCGATTCCCTCTTTCCATTTCAATTGTTTTTCAATGTTCTCATGGAGTTTATAGGTAATTTTATACCGGTACGGATCATCCCCCAGAATATGTATCTTCGAAAGATCGGACTGCCCCATGCCTGCCTGGGCACAATATGTCAGGTAGCCGACATCGTTGAAGTCTATCCCCATAAGTTCCACACCGACACGGTCGACCGCTATCATATCGGTTCCAGCAAGGGCAACTCCATGCTCGACAGCGGTACCCAGAGTCGGTCCGTTACCCTCCATTCCTTCGAGGCCGTCCAGAATCGACAACTGAGGCCGCACATGCTGAGCCACAAGAAATATATTGAAATGGATATTTTTGAAACCGCCCGAATGCATGAATGATTTTTCGTTTCTGCCTTCCGCTTTAACTTGCTTGTAATGGCTGACAGGCGATCCCATAACGATGTTTTTAACCGACAGCGTAGCAACCACATCGCTGTGTGTTTTCAGCCGTGTCAGGGAGATGATATAATTCTTCGGGTCAAGAAACGTATCGATTATGTTGACTCCTAAAGGGTGAGCGTTTCCATCGACTATCCAGAGCTGCTGCGTTCCCTGATCATTAAGATCGATAAGCTTGATCTTATATTCTTTTTCCAGATCATAATAATGGTGAAGTTCGTAATGTTTGGCAGTACCCATAGGCCCCGGATAGGTTCTGCCGGTTGAATCGCCGACAATCACCCGTTTTTTATAAATCGGCTTCAGAAAATCGAGCACACCCCTTACCGCATCGACATGCGCGCCACACAAAGGGTTGGGCCCTACAAGATTGGGCTTGATGACTACCTGTTTACCTTTTATGCCCTCTTTTATTTTCTGTTCGAGGGGTCTCAGCGCCTGATGCATCATTTCCCTGCGGTCGTCTCCGGTTACGAAGGAAACATCGCTGATACCCGGCACAATATCGACCGACTGAGATGAATCGGGATTCAAAGCATGCGATAAAAATAATCCTGCCGAACCGAGCGATATTTTTTTCAAAAACGTCCGGCGGTCGCGGCTTTTTTCAAGTATATCGTCAATATATTTTTTATTTTGTTTCATCGGAGTTATTTATATTGTATAGTGGTTAGCGTTATTTGCCCGTATTACCGTTTCTTATGTAATATATAAAAATAGCATTATTATATGACAAAAAATTATTAATGCTTCTTCACAAATATTTCAAATAACCATCAAGGAGCAATGCGAAATGAAAACAAATCCGCTGAAGGTACTTTTCGTTTTTCTCTGTTTAGTTCAATCTTCTATTGTTACAGCCCAGTCTTATACCAATCCGTTAACCGACGAGGAAATACCGAAAAGACTCGAGGCATGGGTACCCGTAAGGCCGATTACTCGCGGCCCGGCGTATCATTGGTTCGGGTACTATGACAAGCTTGAATTCGATCCTACAGGACGGTATGTGCTCGGAATGGAGGTAACCTTCGAGGACCGTTCACCCGGATCGGATGATGTCATCAAAGTCGGTATGGTTGACCTTCAGGATAACGACAGGTGGATTGAACTCGGTGAAACACGAGCATGGAACTGGCAGCAGGGCTGTATGCTGCAGTGGAGACCGGGTTCAGATACCGAAATATTGTGGAACGACCGAGAGGGCGACCGTTATGTCTGCCACATACTCGACACCAAAACCCGCAAAAAACGGACGATCCCCTATCCGATTTATACCGTCAGCCCGGACGGCAAAACCGCAATGTCGACCGATTTCCGCCGTATCAACGATATGCGTCCCGGTTATGGGTATGCCGGCCTGCCCGACCCGAATAAAGACAAAAACGCCCCTGATAATTCGGGAATATATCGTGTCAATCTTGAAACGGGGAAAGCCGAACTGGTCATCTCGATAGCCGATATGCTAAAAATTCCCTATCCCAAAGGGGATATCTCAAAGAACAAGCATTATTTCAACCATTTGCTGTTCAGTCCGGACGGTTCACGGTTTATATTTTTGAATCGCTGGCGGATCGGGGAGTATCGGGACTCGAATCCCACAACGCCGTTCGACACCCGTATGCTGACAGCCACACCCGACGGCAAAGATATCCGCGTCGTCGATGATTCGGGATACACCTCGCACTTCATATGGCGAGACACCACCCACATTCTTGCATGGACAAAGCTGCCTTCCCACGGTGACCGGTTCTACCTTTTTGCCGATGACGGCTCCCGTGAGGGCACGGTGATCGGTCCCGATGTCATGACCCGTAACGGCCACTGCACCTACCTGCCGGGGAACGAGTGGATTCTCAACGACACCTATCCCGATGAAAACCGGCTGCAGCATGTCTATTTATACCATGTTAAAACCGGAACGAGAGTGCCGCTTGTCAATGTGTTTATGCACCTGAAATACAAATTCGATGTGGAATACAGAGTCGATACTCACCCAAGATTCACTCCCGATGGCAGAAGTATCGTTATCGATTCTCCGCACGAGGGTTCGGGACGGCAGTTATATCTGATCGATATCAGCAGCATAACCGGCAATAAAAAATTATATTAAACAGTTCTAACCATGAAGTTCATGAAGATCATGAAGAAATACTATATAAAATGATTTCTTTAAATCAGTAAATTATACAGAAAGACTTAATAAGTCATTGTTTTTATTATACTATTGTCGCAGTCTTATTGCCCTGGCAACAGGGAGAAAATAAGAGAACTGGAGCGAGACAATCAGTTCGTAATAACATATACTGCAAAAACATTCTGTTTGTGCGGGCAATATAATCAGCAGCATGTTTTAGCTTGCTGTTGGTCCACTATCTGTGATGCATACTTCTGGCAAAAGAAATTTTTTACAGAAGTGATAATACAGGATAGACTAAAAACTTATCCGGTTATCCCCTTAGTTAAGCTTAAAAATTGGGGATATGTGACAGACAGCTAAAGCAGTCTGTTTTTGTGGTTTTTACCTATAACAGCATGCTTTAGCTTGCTGTTGTATCGTTATATTTCTTTAGAAAGAAAAGAAAGATAAACTTTGCTGAGCTAAAGGGATAACCGGAAAAACTTATGTAATTTTATGACCTTAATATATTTTTTCTTCATGATTCATGCGCTTTATGTGCTTCATGGTAAAAATCTTTATACTATATAATATGTATTATTAAGGTAATCTCCATAT
>JAFGMP010000089.1 GCA_016927495.1 Candidatus Latescibacterota bacterium
CCATATAATATATTATAATCAATTAAAAAAAATTATATATGATTTTCAGCGAAATGTATTTCATTCAAAATTCCACTCAAAACCTGAAAAGATACGACAACTTCACAATACCTGTCCTGTATTTGGTTTTGAAGTCGGCGGCTTCATCCCAGAGATGATTATAGACAAAATAGACGTCGCTGCCGATGTCGGGGATGTAGTGAATCCGGAAATTCATGTTGACTTCCCTCAGTTCATTATTCCACTGAAGAAACGAACTGGTTGTAAGTTTCGTGGAGAGATTCAGACGAAGCCTGCCACCGTATTCACGGGTGATAAAGTGATTGTTATCAAGAATTATGTTGTTGTAATCAACCTCCGCAGATGCAGAAGCATACCTGTTGAGTTTATATGTACATAACGCTTCGATATAATCACGGTCGCCGTGGTAAAATGAACCGGTTTGGGTTTGCATCTCAAATGAAACCGGCCGGCTCCTGTTGGTTTGCACAAAAACTCCGTATCCGGTCCAGTGATACTTACCCGGAAGAATGCTTTCCCCGAATATGCCGAACTCTTCCTGTACGAAATCATATTTGTCTTCTATCTCAAACCGTATGAGGTCATCAGATGTTGTGAGTATTCCGAACGGCCAGTAGGTCAGCGTCCGCTCCTGCATAACACCGTCCATGTCGGACATGTAATCGATCCCCAGCGGTTTGAAAATCAACTTATTGACACAGGGCACATGGGGGCGGGGGTAATATCTGACAGCGCCGTTGACACGCCGTATGCCGGTACGTGTGATAAATCCTATTTCCGGATTAAACTGCTCGCCGACATGATAAATTTCCCAGAAACTGTCGATCAGATCATTGGGATAATCGATAAATACCCTCCCAAAAAGATTATCGTCATGCCTGCCGTCGGTAAACGAACCGGTGACATCTCCTCTGACCGCGAAATTTTTGTTCTGTAAAAATTTATTTGTCTGGTAAAAAAAGTCGAACCCAAGCGTTCTGTTTTCATGCTTATCCGAATCGTACAGGTTTGTGGCAATCATACCGACACGGGATTTTTCAAGTACATCCCTTTTTATTCTTACAACCGAATAATTGGTTTCGGGATAAATTCCCTTTTCGTCGGTCTGAATGTTGAGGACACCAATACTGTAGGGGCCTGTCCTGCCGGAAAAATTTACTCCGCCGATAATGGGCACCTGTTCGCGTTCGGGACTGATGCCAATCCGTCTCGAGTGAAAAACTTTTTCAAAATAGCCGGTATCAAAATCGTAAATTTCCGCGCTTTCGAGGAAAAAGTCCCTCTTCTCAGGATAATAGAGGCTGAACCGTGTCAGATTTATCTGTTCTTTATCGGTTTCGACTTGAGCAAAATCCGTATAGGTTGTTATATCGAAGGTCAGGTCGGTAGTCAAAGGATACGAAATATCGAGACCGTATCTGAATTCTCGGTCACTATCACCGTTTTCTTTTTCCGCTCCTGCCAGAACATATGGCTGTAATTGAATCATTCTGCCTTTGGTTATGTCCCGTATGCCAGTCAGTGTGCCCATTTTCGCTAACTGGAACAGACCGTCATCCCTCCTCCATGATGACCAGAGCACCTCTTCGTTCTTACGCCGTATCACACGTTTGAAATTGATACCCCATATCTGGTCTGTACTATTGGGGAACTTGAGGGTTTTGAACGGAATCATTATTTCAGCGGACCATCCCGTTTCCGTGATCTTTGCCTCAGCATCCCAGACACCGTCCCAGTTCGGATTAGTCAGTTCACCGCTGTAAACAAATCCGTCGTGACGGGCTCCGTTGGGATTAATCTCAAAATAATATCCGCTCCGATGAGAATTGAATGTGTCCAGAACAATCGTAAAATGATCGTCGCTGATTAAGTCAACATCCCGTTCCATTTCATTATGAATAATGGCGGCAGGGTTGGTGTCAAAACACAGAATCCCGATGTAAACATTATCTTTATCATATACCACCCTGACTTCGGTTTGTTCCGTAGCCGGGTCTCCCTCTATAAGTTCCTTCTGAATAAAATTAGCAGCCGGAGCAGCGTTTTTCCAAACAGGCTCCCTTAAATCACCGTCAACCGACAACGGTGTTTCTGAAAAAACAGCCTGAAGTGATTTTGCGTTTTCATTTGCAGCGTATATGGGGTATGAGATACAAAGGGAATATAGTACACAAAGGATGTGTAAAGATTTAAGAGGACAAAAAGCCATATATCCCCGCATTTATTGGTTGAATTCACAACATACACAATAAGGCTTTAATTTCTGACATTAAACCAATAAATGCAATAAAAAAAGGGATGACGTAAATCATCCCCTCAAAATAACAATGATTCAAAATCACCCTTCTTCATCCGGTTTGAGCTTTTCATAATCGATTACAAGCTGGGAACCGCGGTAGCTGTAAAATCTGAAAAGGACATCACCGTCGATCTCACGGACAAGATATCGGTTATTGTCATTCTCACCGGGTGTCCAGATATTGAAGGAATGCGTATCGCCGTTTCGGACGGTGAAAGACACCAATGTGTCGGGTTGTTTTTCCGCAGCCCTCGGTATATCATCATCGGAAGCAAACGTATCACAGCTTAAGGTCGCTACCAGATTGATGAGCTTTTTCGCTTCCGCTTGTTTTATCTGTTTTTCCTTCCCGTTTTCGGTATAAACCCATGTTGTATCACTCAAAGTAAGCTCTTTGGTGACTTTACCCTGTTTTACCGTATAACTGAGAATATCCTCGGCATTGAAGCTGTAAATGTTCTTGTCACGCCAGTCATCAGCATCTTTATCAACCTGCCGCGCGAACAGGCCGCGCCAGAGAACAATTTCATTCGAGTCGCTAAGACGGGCATAAGTGTGAGTAAGATCGACTGTGTGTTTCCCGACGACCGCATCCAATACCACATTACCGGAACTGTATACTTTCAGCGAAATACCCGTTGAATCACCGACATCATATTGATCACGTGCTTCCTGACGGGTCGATATGACACCATCTACCGAAATATTCAAAAGCCCCGTAATAGTCTGTTCGACAGCAACATTCGATGCTTTATATTCAAAAGGTTTTGTAATGTACCAGATGCTGTTTTTCTTTTCGATGACAACAATTCCTTTGTTTTTACTGTTAATCTCGATTTTATCGATAACAGGCTTGACAGCGCCGTCAAAAAGTGCGGTTGCACCTTTGGTTTTTTCCGGCGGATTAATTGATGTTATCAAAAAAATTACCACGAGTAGTAAAAATACTCCACCTAATATAAGTGTCGACTTATTTTTCATTACAATTCCTCCGCTTATGCTTGAGCCATTAATGCTTTTTTCTTCATACGCCGTAATTGCCAGAGTGTTATGCCAAGTATGATTATCAGAATGGAAGGACCGATGAGGTTAAGCCATCTGATAAATTTACGTGCCACATCCGGAAGTTCTCTCAACGGCTTTTGCGGTATCTGTTTAGAGCGGATTGCAATGAGATTCTCACTCTGTATTAACCAGTCGATAGAATTTTGCATAAAAAGAAGTCCGTCCGCCTGAATATGCTGATCCAATCCAAGGTGACCATCGCCGACAACAAGAAGCCTGTTTTCGGCTGTCGCTTCAGTAATAAATGGTCCGTCATATTTCTCTTCGGTCGCATTTTCATTACCACCCTGGGTCTGGCTTGCCTCAGCCGGTTTTTCCGGTGGGCCTGATTTGGCAAAATATGATGTGAATTTGCCTTTAACAACTGCAGCTACCGGAATAAACGATTCGGGATAATCCTGCTGTGTTCTTTTACGGAACGGATCGAGATAGACATACGGCCCGGTGTCACGTGCGGAATATTTCGATGAGTAAGCAAGGCATTCAGCTACATAACCCTTTCCCGCAGCAAGCGTAGTATCAACCGAAGAGGGATAATATGTTTGAAGTCCCTGCAGATCCCTTGTGATAATATTGTTTGTATTGAATTCCCGGATTGTCGGGAAATAAGGCATCTGCACCGGTTGGGTCATGGTAAAGAATCCGCGTTGCGTCTGGACTCCGACAGTTGCGCTGGTGGCATCACTTAATAAATCTTCACCGAGTCCTATACCATAATTGTTCAGCAAACCGTTTATATTCAGTCCGTACGGCATAGCCTGTTGAGCCTGCTGAATATCTGCGCGGTACCAGTTCATAAAGAACCCTGCTTTACCGCCACTCATAATATATTGGTCAAGCTGAAACAACTGCCAGTCGGTAAATGGCAGCCGAGGCATCATAACCAGCAAAGCATCGGCCCCGCATCCGATGATGTCGTTAAGATCGACGGGCTGCACGTTATAATTACGGCCAAGCGCTTCATATAAACGCTGCATAGTCTGTTTTTCTTGTTCGGTCCCTGTCGAGGTTATACCCAGAATCGGTTGACGGTTCGAGGTAATCCGGCCGATAAGGCTGGTAATTTCATATTCAAGGTTTTCGACTTGATTTATAACCGGTATCGTTTCTTTTTTGTCACCGTAAATAAATGCAACACCCATATAGCATTTAATAACTTCTATTTTATCGTTGGCAATCGCTCTGAGTTGATTGGGCGGAATCTGGAAACTCTGAGCTTCCTCTTCAAGCGCCTTTTCATTGCCCGGATCAATAAATTCGTATTCGAGATGCCCCCGTGAAAATGCGCGGTAATCTTCAAGCATATCACGCAGATACCGTTCTATGCCTGCATACTGACCGGGAAGATTAGGGGTAAAGTATGCTTTGACAAGAATTTTATCCTCTACGTTTCTTACAACTTCTTTGGATGCATCGGACAACGAATACATATTTGCACTTGTGAGATCGGCCCGCATAAAATATCGTATTCCGATAGCATTAACCATTATCAGTATTCCAAGAAGGAATACTATTGATAGTATTGACTGCGTATTAAGTTTTTTCATGCTCAAACCTCCTCAACTCCATTTACGGCTTTCAAGCGAGAGTTTAGCCAGAGACAGCATAAATATGACAAGCGAGAGATAATATGCAATGTCACGAGTGTCAATGACTCCACGCCCGATATTTTCGTAGTGATAATCAATACTCAAATACTGGAAGAACGGAACAAAAGTAGGTGGTATGAACATGAGGAATTTGTTAATGAGCCATAAAA
>JAFGMP010000090.1 GCA_016927495.1 Candidatus Latescibacterota bacterium
ATCTTACATAAATCCAGTGTATATACATGTCGCTGTCGATAATGTCGATAGTGAGCGTTCCCGGAGTCAGCGTTATGGAATTTGCGAGGAATGTCAATCCAAGATCACTTTTCATCGTCGTTTTTACTTTTACAATACCCGGCCGTATCGGTACATCTTTATGAAGAACCCGATAAGCAACATCGAGATTCGCCTTGGTCATGTGTAAAAGAAAAATGACAATATAGTATAAAAACCAGAATATTCGCCGCGGATCCAGCATTTTTATAGGATTATCAAAGAATAAATGACCAATTAACAGTTCACCGATCACTGCCACAATCAGACCTGCAACAACATTCTGAACATCGAGCGACCATGTCAGCAAAAGCCAGACTATAAACAGTATAAGGAAATGAACAATACGTTTCATTATAGTGACCCCAGTACTTTTATTATATACTCGCTTGTTTCGAGCATTACCTGGTATGCAGGTTCAACCAGCGTACCGATAAACCACGGGAACATCACACCGAACGCAATGCAGAAAGCCGCCAGAACAATAAGAACACTCCACATCGAGGCTGGAACCTCATGTACTTTTTCGAGTTTTTCAGGAAGAGCACCAAACAGTGCCATTTTCTGAAGTTTTACAAAATAGACAATCGTTAAAAAACTTACGAATACAGTAACAGAAGCAAGAAAATAGGCAGTCGGGCCGAGAGTATCATACGCCTGCACTGCCGCTATTATAATCAGAAGCTTGCTGAAAAAGCCACCCAACGGTGGTATTCCCGATATGGACATCGAAGCGATTGAACAAGTGGCGGACGTAATGGGCATCTTTTTCCACAAACCGCCAAGCTGCCGTAAATCCCGTGTCCCGGTGGCATATTCCACTGCACCCGAACAGAGGAAAAGGAGCGATTTGAAAAACGCATGGTTGAGCAGGTGGAAAAGAGCCCCAATAATACCCAGAGGATTACCGAGACCAAGGCCGAATATGATATATCCCATCTGACTGATACTTGAATATGCCAGCATCCTCTTAAAATCGTGCTGACCGATTGCCAGCAGTGCGCCAATAACCATTGACAGTACGCCAAGTATAATGAATACAACGGAAAACGACATATTGAATCCGATTACGTTGAAAAATATACGTATGATGCAATACACACCAAGTGCTTTAATAAGGAGACCGGACAGCATTGCGGAAATAGGTGCCGGAGCTGATGGATGTGCGTCGGGAAGCCATGCATGGAACGGGATAAGCGCCGCTTTTGTCCCGAATCCCATAATAAACATGGCGGAAATGAACTGCACCATATGACTATTGCCACTGCGTTGTAAAACACGGGCGATGTCAGCTAGATTGAGCGTCCCCGTTATACTGTACATGAAGGCTATTCCAAAAAGTATAAAGCTGGAGCCGAGACCGCCTAAAACAAGGTATTTAAATGATGCCTCCAGTTCCTCACGGTCGATTCCGAACGCAACCAGCGCATAAGAGGAAATTGACGCTATCTCGAGAAATACAAAGATATTAAATAAATCACCCGAGGCTATAACACCGTTCATTCCGGCAATCATAAGCATAAGAAGACAAAAATATTTTGATCTTGCGGTATATCGCTTCATATAACCTATTGAATAAATAACTATAAGGAAACTTACTATAGCAATTATTATGTGAAACAATCCGCTGAGCCCATCCTCAACCAGATTGATCCCAAATGGTGGAGTCCATCCTCCAACATCATAGATAATTACTCCATCACTCAAACGACACATTGCAAAAACAACAAGAATTGAGACAGTTATAATAGCAATAACATCGGCTAACCATTCCCGAATTAAACTTATTAAAGGAATCAGAAAACCTGCTCCGAGTGGTAGAGCAATAAACAAAGGAAGGAGGTGTTCAGACTTCATCCCCTTAACCTCCTTATATGAAGAATGTCGAGAGTACCATACTTTTCATACAGCCTAAGACAAAGTACTATCGCAAGTACAGTTACACTTAAACCAATGACAATTGATGTAACTATAAGAGCTTGCGGCAGGGGATCAACAAAGGTCGATGCTTCGCGGGATGCCCCTTCGATTGATGTTATAATCGGCGCAGCTCCCCCGCTACGGTAGCCCACAAGAATCAGTATAAGGTTAACGGCATACTCAATAATGACCATACCGATTACAATCTTTATAAGATTCTTTTTTGCAATTATTCCATAAACTCCAATAAGAAATAATATCATACACAATATATAAGGAACCATTGGTACTCCCTCTGTTATCGTTCCCTTCTAACTCTGAAAATTGCGAGTGCCATAAAAGCTGCAAAAAGACTTGCAAAAACTTTGATCCCGATGGATATATTGCTCCACAATATGGTACCACCTGAAAAGAGCTTGAGAGGGGATCCCTTTGAAAAGAAATCTTTAAAGAAAAATCCTCCAAAAAAGCCAAGCAGAGCAATCTCCAGAAAACTTAGAGAACCTACACTATCCCAAATTGAAATGGCCTTCTCACTGACGATATCAAGAGCAGTTTTTTTCCCAAATGCCAGTACGAGTAAAATGAAGACACAAGCCAGCATCACACCACCGGCAAAACCGCCTCCCGGAGTAATATGTCCAAAAAGAATTATGCTTACAGAGAACACAAAAATAAACCCAAGCAATAACCTTGTAATGGTTTTTACTATTAAAGTCATTCCTTTCATCAAATATTTCTCCCTTTTCCCCTGAGAATAACAAGGGCTCCGACAATGGCTGCAAATATCACCGTTGCTTCGCCAAGGGTATCGTACGCTCTGAATTCAAGTAGAATGGCGGTAACAATATTGGCTGCATGCGAAATATCAAATCCTTCCGTAATGTACTGACGGGAAACCCTAAGAAGCGGATTACCGAATTCAGGCATTTCCTTAAAAACAATAGATGCAAACACAATAAATACACCGAAGAAAATCAAACCGATGGTTGTGGCAAAAACCTCACCGTAACGATAACGATGGGCAACCGTAACATCCTCTCTTGTGACAACGAGTCGTAGCATCATGATAAGAGCTAAAACTTCTACCACAACCTGAACAATCGCAAGATCGGGAGCACTGAGCAATAGAAACACAATGGACAGCGCCAGTCCCATTGCACCGACCGATATCACGCTTGAAAGAAGATCTTTTGTCTCAATCGCAATTACCGCACCGATTATCATAAATATGAGAAGTCCATATAACAGGATCATATCCGATTACCTCACAAGATATATTACAAGAAAACCGAGACCGATCATTGCAAAGGCGATATATGTAGAAACCACACCGTTATGCATAGAACGGAATACCTCGATAATTTTCAATCCGTATTTTCCACCGAGTACATACAGATCATACACACCCTTTTCCGCATCCTCATACAGCGTTTTCAGAGGAATCATGTCACGGATGGTTTCATAAAATCCGGTTCCGGGATACCTCAGTGATTCTGTATCAAACTTTTCTCCACCCACAAATATAGTGGTGGTTCGCACTTTTGTCGCAGTACTGAGAATATATATTATCCAACCTATAACAAGGGCGATAATGATTAGAATCGTTGCAAGAGTGGGGCTCCACATCGCACGTGAAAGGTCAATTGCACCTGGGACTCCATTGAATCTGAGA
The DNA here is from genome assembly GCA_016927495.1 of Candidatus Latescibacterota bacterium. GTDB lineage: Bacteria > Latescibacterota > Latescibacteria > Latescibacterales > Latescibacteraceae > JAFGMP01. The sequence continues at coordinate 3,653 of JAFGMP010000090.1, forward strand.
CCGACAATCGGACCGAAAACATGCATGAGAGGATACTGGGCAAACACACCGAGTAAAATACACAGTACCGCAAGAATCACCATCGGAATAGCCATAGCCGCCCCTTCAGGTTTGATTTCTTCAAGTTTTTCTGATTTTTCGCCCAGAAATACAGAGTGAATTACTTTTATAAACGATGCAAGTGTCAGAGCACTGCCGAACATTGCCGCGAGAAGAAATATCGGCTGGCCGATCTCAATCGTCCCCTGATAAATGAGCCACTTTGACACAAAACCGTTTAACGGCGGAACACCGGAAATAGCGAGCGCTGAAACAAGACTCGCAATAAAGGTAACAGGCATCATTTTTGCCAGGCCGCCAAGATTCTCCAGATCGGTAGTTCCGGTTCTTTTCTCGACTGCTCCGGCACCGAGGAACAGGCAGCATTTATAGATTGCGTTATTAAGCATATGGAACAAACCGCCAATAACACCTATTGGCACGCCGGTGCCTATTCCCATGACCATATATCCAACCTGACTGACAGCATGATATGCCAGCAGTTTTTTCAGGTCGTGTTGCACCAGCGCAAACATCACCGCAAGGATTATGGTTACCCCACCGATTATGAGCAGCAACAGTTTAAGATGGCTGGTCAGAATAAACATATTGAGTGAAATCCTTGCAAGCAGATAAATACCGAGTAGCTTGTCGAGGCTGGCCGGAAGGAACGCCATTACGCTTGTCGGAGCGCCCTCAGCCGCTTTCGGTATCCAGGAATGTCCCGGCATCGCACCGGCTTTTACCAGTGCGCCGATTAATAGCAGAACATATACAGCGGTCAATGCGCCGCTGGTAATCGGTACAGAATCAATATCGCTTATCCGCAGCGTTCCGAGCATCCACCAGAGAAGAATTATACCAAGCAAAAGTGAACAATCGGAAAATCCGATCATTACAAATGTTTTTCCGGCTGAATCTTTCGCTGTTTTCTCACCTATGGTGATCATTAAAAACAGAAGCATGGTAGTTACTTCCCAGCTTATGAGAAGCAGTACAAGATTATCGGCGAGGATGGCGGCAGCAGCCGCACCGATTGTCAGGAGCAGATATACGTAATATTCTTTTAATCTCTCTCCATCCTTCATAAAACCAATCGAATAGATCACAATGAGCAACGCAAAAACCGCAGCGGCAAACAGGACAAAGCCACTGAGGGTATCCGCCCTGAGTTCTGCGGCAAACGGAAATTGGTCCATAACAAACCATATATATGACGCATGCATCCCTTTGCCACCGATAAATATCAGCCAGGCATAGTATGCAGCCGCAATAGTTCCTACAAGTGCAATCAATTCTTTCAGTGCTTTCGGCACAACAAGTATAACTGCTCCGGCAACAAGCGGAATTATGATAGGATAGAAAAGAATATTCATCTTGAATTGTCCCTGTTATGTATCTCTAAAAGTCCGACAGGATTTTTTGTACCGTTTTCTCAACTTTTGTCGGCGAACCGTATTCTTTTTTCAAATTTTCGGTAGCTTTCCGCGAACACTCCTCAAGCTCACGGCCTGACATCACCAGTTTGTCGGTTGCCCGTTCAACCACTGCCATGCGTTCGGTGCAGCAGTAGCACGGATCGACCGCAGCCGTAATCAAAGCGACATCGGAAATGGTGTGTCCGACACAGGTCGCTTTGAACGAGGGGATATTCATAAAACTCGGGGCACGGACTTTGTGCCGAACTGCCGAATTGCCGCCGTCACCGCGAACATAATGGAATACCTCGCCTCTCGGCGCTTCCGCATGGCCTATACCCTCTCCCGGCGGCATGTTTTTAATATTGGCATCGATAGGCCCATCGGGCATGTCATCCATACATTGTTTCACAATTTTCGCCGACTCGATAATTTCAAGAAGACGTACCGCTGCTTTCGCAAATACATCTCCGCCTTCCCAGGTAATGACTTTCCAGTCGACACGGTCATAGGCATTATATGGGTCATCCGTACGGATATCATCCGGAATCCCTGATGCGCGGACAGTCGGTCCAAGCGTCCCGTAACCTATCGCATCCTTTTTACTGAGAACGCCGATCCCTTTGGTTCGTGCGTGCAGCACCGGATCATCCAATACCGCACCCACAAGCATTTCGGTGGATTTTATAACTTTATCCATTTCTTTATGAACCCAGGCAAAATCATCGTTGTTAAGGTCTCTTCTTACACCGCCGGGTTTCATCATAGCGTAATGATTTCGGTTTCCCGTCAGTTTTTCACAAATGTCGAGCACCGGTTCACGGTATTTCCATCCCCACATGAATACGGTATCGTACCCGATGAAATGTCCCGCCAGACCGACCCAGAGCAAATGACTGTGAATACGTTCCAATTCGCAGATTATCGACCGAATATATTTCGCCCTGTCAGGGACCTCGCAGCCGCAAAGGTCCTCCACTGCAAGCACATAGGCCATAGGATGGGAAGTCGAACAGATACCGCATATTCGTTCCACGACAAACGTAGACTGGTCCCATGTCTTCTGTGTACTCAGTTCCTCTATTCCGCGATGCATGTAACCGACGCGCATATCGATATCCACTACCTTCTCGCCTTCGACAATCAGCTTAAAATACTCTGCCTCTTCAAGAAGCGGATGAAACGGACCGAGGGGTACTATCGTTTTTTTCATCGTGGACGCTCCTTAAAATCACGGCGCAGTGGATAATCGCCTTCCGGCCAGTCATCAGCCATGAGTATTCTCCTCATGTCCGGATGGTTTGTAAAATTCAGCCCCAGAATATCGTGCATCTCACGTTCTATCCAATTAGCTGCATCGAGAAACGGTGCAATTGATTCTATTTCCATCGAGGATTTTTTCACTTTGGTTTTAACCGTTATAACCTGGTATTCTTTGGGAAATACAAAATGATACAATATTTCCATGCCGCTTCTCGTATCGATTGCAGTGGCAATAGCCAGCCTGCCTCCGAGATTTTCGAACATAAAACGGCACACTGCCGGGACATCCTTTTTATCAACTGTGATATACACCCGCCGCTTGTTCTTTTGAAAGACATTGGCAAGCGTACTGCCGAATTTATTTTGAATTGACGATAATGCCTTTTCTTCACTCATGTATCTTCGCTCCTAAAGGGTCTGTAAAGCTTTCACAACGCCAAGAATCATGGCCTCCGGTTTGGGAGGGCATCCGGGGACATAGGCGATTATCGCATTCGGGTCGATTTCTTTCACCACTTTGTCCAGCGGCCCAACGGTATTATAACTATCACGAAACATAGTCATCGACAACGCACATGAACCAATCCCGAAGACAACGCACGGTTTCGCCGTCTGCTTATAGAGTTCGATAAACCGGGGCAGCACATGACGATTAACCGATCCGCTGACAAGCAGGGCATCAGCATGCCGGGGACTACCGACAAGTTTGATGCCGAAACGTTCAACATCAAAACGCGGCGTCAGAAGATCGAGTATCTCAATGTCACAGTTATTACAGGGTGACAACGCAACATGATATACCCAGGGTGATTTTTTTAATGCCCAGCGGGTTAAACTCATTGCACTATCCTTCTAAAAGATGTATTTCAAAATACTTATAATCCCCAGTATGCAAGGATAAACGCGATTATCGACAAAGCGGTTACCGGTCCCCAGAAAAATTTCAGTGCCTGATCGATCCTAACCCTCGGATTAGTATTCCGTATTAGTACGATCAGCACAACAATCACCAGATATTTCAAAAACCCCCAGAGAATTGAAAGTCCTTCGAATTGTACACCACCCATAAGTAGTGTGACCATCAACAGAGGCAACACCGCAAGAAGCATGGTTTTGGTTATTCTTATAAGAGCCAGCGGGGGTCCCGAGTATTCGGTGATGACTCCACCCATTAATTCCTGATCAGCTTCGGGAATATCGAACGGGACAAGCCCCAGCTTTGCCTGAGCCGAGAGCAGCAGGATAAAAAATCCGATAACACCCGAAATGCTCCAGAGATTCCAGCCGTCGAGCGCTTGAGTCTCGACAATATCACCAAGCTTCAAAGTAAATCCGGTTTTGTAAATCACCGTCGCGATAACGATGAGATAGGGAAGTTCATAACCTAAAATCAGTTTCATTTCCCGTGACGCGCCGACAGCTGCCATGGGATTGCCCGATGCGCTCGCTCCTATAATGAGTGCAATCGCCGGAATGACAAGGAGGTACACAAGCACAACGACATCGCCGACAAATCCGACTTCAGGACTAATGAGAGCATTGCCCAGCAGCGCAGCAGCAAGTGCCATACCCGCAAGTCCTATTACCGGTGCGTAGAGAAAAACATTTCGACCCGCCCCCTCAGGAACAAGTGTCTCCTTTCCGAGGAGCTTGAGGATATCGGCAATTGGTTGAAACCACGGTGGCCCGACCCGCGCCTGAATCCGTGCGGTAACCTTACGGTCAATCCAGCTTGTTATCAGCCCAAGCACCAGAATTGCTATGGCGATAACCACAAATTTTATGACTGTTAAAATCCCCTGAACTGCCACGTTTTACCTCACCGCTCATTAACCTTAATAAAAGAGATCATTGTTATTAAAATTTACTGTTCTTAGTTCTGAATATTTAAAACAACTTTATTTCAATTTCACGGTCTTCGTATGTATGTACTGTATCCGACCGAATGAGAACCGATAACGGTCTCTCCCTCTTTCCCGTATATTTCATCAACTTCTTCAAACCTGAGCGCACCGGTTGGACAGGTGGCTACACATGCAGGTTGCTTTCCTTCTGCAACCCGCGATGAACACAGATCACATTTCCCAAGCGGGAACACCTGCAATTTCATACCCTGGCTCAATACACCAAACGGACATGCCAGAACACAGCTTCTGCAACCGGTGCATCGTGCCGGATTTCTTCGTACGATATTATCCTCGTCACGGGTCATCGCATCATTGGGACAAGCCGCGACACATGCCGGATCCTCGCAGTGCCTGCATAAAACCGGAAGATTTCCCACACCCTCGACACAGGTGCTTTGGAGGGTGACTGCCTGGTTACGGACTCTCTGGCATGCAAGCGAATGAGCCTGACAGCCGATACAGAGATCAAGTTGCAGAAAAAGCTTTTTCACCAGGCATCCCTTTCCTGTAACTGTAACCATTGTATATTCGATGTAAGCGAACCATCAGCAAATTGTGTAACCGTTGACTGTACTGCCGGTTCAGGAACAGTTTCCATACTTTCTTTCAGAATCACCCTGAGAGTTTCTTCGTTAAGTTGCTGAGGTGCCTCAACCGGTTCGGGTGTAACCTGAGGTAATGCTTTCCCCATCGCTTCGGCTAACTGTCGCAGTATGTCTCCGTATGGAAGCGCAGCACCGGGTGGATCGATTACCGGTTGCAGGTGTTTGCCGTTGTAAATACCTTCCGTTTCAAGCCACAACGCTGTGGGAAAGATAACATTGGCGGATTGCTTGGTTTCATTTCCAAAAGGAGCGCCGACCGCAAGAAAATCAAGTTTTTCCAAAACAGCCTCAATATTACGGCCTGGTATTCCCTTCACAATATCGGTTCCCAGAACGATAAGCGTCTTGATAACACCGTGATCGACAGCGGTAATGATTTCATTAACGGAAACAGTGCTTTTTACCGCTTCACATATACCTTTTGCATTTCCATAAGTATTTACGCAGAATAACCTTTTGTCAGCACCTGCCACTGACACAACTGCCGAAGCGAGTTGCGCCTTCACAGGATCCTGTGTCTCAAGAATAAGAACTGATGACGGCGATTTCACAAAAGCCTCACCCAGTTTAACCACATCAGGATTTTCAGTGGCTGGAATCAATTCTTTGATAAGCTTCTTTAAACCCAGTTCATCTCCCTCCGACCGATCGGCAACAACTCTCAGAAGTTGTGAAAGTAATTTTCTTTCGTTGCCATAGTGATGAATTGTGGCAAAGCGAGATGTCATATTTTCCTTATTTGATATAACGCCGAATATATTTCCTCTCCGTGCATACCGTGCTTTGAGCACCTTACCTGCAATAACCGGCCCGACCTCGAACGGATTACCGACTGCAATGGTACAGGTCGACTTCCCGATATCATTCAGCCCGGCGGCTCTATTGGGAATGCTCGCCATTGTCAGAGCTTTTTGCACGGTATCGTCACCGGTTGCAAAATAAATCGCCAGACGACCCGTTCCGAGGCATGTTTCGGCGAATAACTCTGCTGTTTTTGCATCTTCAACAGATGCATCGCCTGCAAGTATGATTCCTGCATCCGATTTTTCCCTGTGTGCCAGCAGTTCATCGCTTGTTTTACGGATCGCTTCGTTCCAATCCACAACCTTACCGTTTATTTGAGGTTCGATAAGCCGCAGGGGATGGTTGATGAGTTCGAGCATATAATTCCCCTTGGCGCAGAGCACTCCCCCGGTAACAGGATTGTCTTTGTCATATTCGAGGTTCACAGCTTCATCATCGATTGTCTCGATAATGAACTCACATCCAACCGAACATAACATGCATGTGCTTTTCTTTTGTACTAACACTCGATCCTCACATACCGAAAACATTGGGGTAATCTTTTATGAGGGCATAATTCATATCCGGCCCGTCCTTGCATAAGTAGTATGGGCCAATATTGCATCGCCCGCATTTTCCCGTACCGCAACTCATACGGCGGTTCATGGAGAGATAAATCTGCTCCGCTTTATAGCCGATGTCGATAAGTTTCAATGTAACGAACTTCAACATGATTTCGGGACCGCACACAACTGCGATACTGTCGGAAATTTTTATATCGATATTGTCGAGAATTGTGGTTACAACCCCCGTGTTTCCTTTCCATTCCGGCCCGGCACCGTCCACAGTGACAGTGAAATCAACATTATCGATTGAGCTCCATTTCTCAAACGAATTCTTATAGACAAGGTCCTGCGGTGACCGTGCCCCATATTTAATCGAAACTCGCTTGAATTGTGCGATCTCGTCGAACAGGACATATAACAGCGATCTCAGAGGAGCGAGCCCGACTCCCCCACCAACGACAAGCACTTCTTTACCTTTCAGTTTATCGACGGGATAGCCTTTTCCGAACGGTCCCCGGAGACCGACTCTGTCCCCTTTATTTAAATTATGAAGCTTATGGGTTACAGTGCCTGTATCGAGAATGGTAAAATCAAGTAATTCGACACGATTGGGAGATGATGATGGTGTAAACGGCGCTTCTCCCACTCCCGGTACGGTTAACTGCATAAACTGTCCGGCGCGAAACGGAATTTGGGTGTCGGGCCTGACCATCAGCGTTTTTATGGTCGGTGTTTCGACGATAACCTGTTCGACTATGCCATTGAGCGGCGCGTATGGATTTTGACTGTTACTCATGGTTTTATCGGACTCCTACGGTAATCTGATCCAGAGCTTTGAACACCTTTCTCATATCGATATTGCCCATACAGCCCTCAACACACCTGCCGCAACCGGTACATGCCTCAAATCCGAAGTTCTTGGGGTAATATTCGAATTTATGGAGATAACGGTGACGGAACCGCTCCATAAGTCCAAAACGCGGTGATCCGCCTCCGGCCATCTTCGAATAACCGGCGTAAACACAGGCATCCCATTCTTTTACCCGCTGAAATTCAGCCGAATCACCCTCCTGGTCATACAGAAGAAAACAATGACAGGTCGGGCACGAAAAAAGGCATGCTCCACACTCTATACATGTGCGAACATGGCTGTACCATTCATCGCATTCACGTTGAATTTCGAGAAGTTTGTGGCGATTTTTTGACAGACCGTAATCTTTATTGATTTCCTCAACCTTACGGGTGGTTTCGGCTCTGTTATTGTCTCTGGCGGAAAGCTGTTCCATTTTTACCGGAGAAAACAATTGGGCATTTTGATTCATAATCTCTTCAGCCCTGCCGGAACCGGCTTCAATGATGAATCCACTTGCAATACGGGAGAGATTCAAATCAAAACCATTTTTCGGGTACGGTGCATTGCCGGCCAGAGTACAAAAACAAGTCTCACGGGGTTCGGAACAATCTGCTGTTATCAAAACTGTGTTATCCCGCTTATCTTTATAAAAAATATCGGTAAACTCATCCTGTAAAAATACGGCGTCAAGCGATTTGAGTGAAATAAGATCGCAAGCGGCAACTCCTGCGATGACCTGAAATTTTTCTGAGGATTCCGATCGAGCGCTCTCCGGCGCAGGATACTCGGCCACTTTCATACGTCCGCTAAACATGAAAGTTTTGAGCGGTTGGCTCGGACGGTAACCGGCATACACAAAGGTCTTCCCCTCAGAACGTCTTTCATAGGGATAATCCAGACCGCCGGTTCTGTTCTCGAATGCCTGAGGGATATAAACATCTCCCTTTCGGCCCAAAACATCGAGCAGTTTTTCGAAATTGTCATCTGATAAAAAAGCTATTTTTCTGTCAGAATTCATGCAGTAGCCTCATGAACCGAATTATTTCGGTTACCGTTTTGTTGTTGTTTCTTCGGAAGATGAACCGTGAAACAAGTCCCCTGATTCAAAGTACTATCAACACTGATATATCCTCTGTGGGCATCGACAATTTTTTTGACTATTGCAAGTCCGAGACCCGTACCCGTCTCAGAGGTAAATTTCCGCGCCTGTTTGCCAATGGTGCGGACTCTGAAAAACTCATCGAAGATAAACGGCAGGCTTTCCTGCGGTATGCCTATACCGGTATCGGAGACACAAATGCGGACAAAATCGCTCTCATCATAGACTTTCGTATCAATTCTTCCATTCTCGCTGTTATATTTTATTGCATTGGAATAAAGATTCATAAAGAGATGAACGAGTGAAATTTTATTTCCGGTAATCGATGATATTTTCCCGGGCACATCGAAAGAAATACGTAATTTCTTAACCTCAGCCTGAACAGTGACAAGCTCGAGGGCTTCATCCAAAACGTGCTGAATATCGACTTCTTCCAATTTATCCAGAATCGATGTTTCATGGATTCTCGCCATGCTGAGCCATTCGTTAACCAGCGAAATCAGCCATATGATACGGCTTTTTGAGTGTACAAGAATTTCATGCTGCTTCGGACTAAGTTCACCGGTTATTCCGCCAAGCAGAACCTCGATATACTGTTCAACAGCAACGAGAGGACTGCGCATCTCATGCGTTATAATCGAAACAAAATTCTCTCTGATCCGCTGGTTTTCCTCCTGAAGGCGCTTCGTTTCAACAAGAAGGTGACGTTTTTCCATGCCCCTTTTTACAATCATCCGTAACTCATCGGGAGTAAAGGGCTTGGGAAGAAATTCTGAAGCGCCCAACTTCATTGCCTCAACAGCGGATTCCACGGTCGCATAACCAGTTATCACTACAATTATAATGGTGGGATCAGTCGCAGTAATTTCATTGAGAACATCGACGCCACTCTTTCCGGGTAATTTCAGGTCGAGTAATACCAGATCGGGACGCATTTCACGAACCAGACTCATTCCGCGCTCACCATCAAACGCTGTCTTTACCGTAAAGCCAGCACGGCTTAAAACCTGGCTGCAGGAGTCATGCATTGATTCCTCGTCATCGATTACGATAATGGTGTTAGTCTTTGTTCCCATGTTATTTTGTGGCAATCCCACACTTTCGGATTCTAAATCACACTGTTCCAAATCGGTGAAAGAACCTGATGGTGTTATACCATGCGACATGAACGGGAGAGTCAGCCATGTTGTATTGCCTGTATATGTTTCCGGGTGCTCTCTCTCGATATAAAGTGTATTGGATGAATTCATATATTTTTAATGTAAAAGAATCGATGTATAACAACTTAACCACATAACTCTTTGAATATTTTAAGATTAAATCAAAATATCTTTCAAAAAAAACAATATACAATCAAAAATTAATATGATTTGAGTTACATGGTACAAATCTATAATGTTATGAATTATCCGAAGTCAGTAAAAAAGAGAAATTGTGAAATATGTAACGATAAAATAGAGCTAATATTATGCCCAATAAAAAATTCACCGGTTAAATATTTATTAATCGTTGTTATTATTGCTTTTAATTAGCCTTGGTATGAGATATAATATGGGGAAAAGAAAACTGATTTTGGGGTATTTATACTCATATGTGGGGAAATTCTCCCCGGTTTTATTTAAAAAAAAACATACACATCACGAATATGAACCATAACGAAAATACCCGCTGTCAATACCGTATTTACGCATCTTATTTCGTAGTGTTTTACGATCGATGCCAAGAACTTTTGCCGTCTGTGATTTATTATTGTTGAAGATTTTCAACATGTGTTCAATATGTTCTTTTTCAATGTCCATAAGCTGATGAGAAGATTTCCCTGGAACACATAAATTGCGCGAATATATGGCAACTTTATCAGCTACATGAAACGGATCGACCTCTCTGTCATCACATAACGCCACAGATTTTTCCATGAGGTTTTCGAGTTCACGGACATTTCCGGGCCAATCATAACGGGCCATTGACTCAACAGCATCATCGGTAATTTTTTCGGGATATTCTGTACCTTTTTTAATTCTGAATTTATTAAGGAAATGATCTGCAAGAAACGGTATATCCTCACGACGTTCACGGAGAGGCGGCACATAGAATGAGATTACATTGAGCCGATAGAAAAGGTCCTCGCGGAAATTTCCATTCCTTATCTCGGTTGACATATTTGAGTTTGTTGCGGCAATAATCCTCACATCCACGGGAATAAGCTGAGAACTACCAACCTTTGCAATCTCCTGTTCCTGAAGAACTCTAAGAAGTTTACTCTGAATTCTTATCCCCATATTCGATATTTCATCAAAAAATAACGTACCCCGGTCGGCCATCTCAAACCTTCCGACCCGGTCGGTGTGAGCGCCGGTAAACGCACCCCGTACATGACCGAAAAGTTCACTTTCGATGAGAGTATCGACCAGGCCGCCGGAATCCACAGTAACAAACTTCTGTTTTTTCCTGCCGCTATTATAATGTAAAGCACGTGCTACAAGTTCCTTACCTGTTCCCGTTTCACCGGTGATAAGTACCGAACAGTCGGAAATTGCAGCTTTTTTTATATAGCGTTTCAATTCCTGTATAACCACACTTTTACCGATAATTGCATCGATTCCTACAAGTTTTTCAAGACTCCGTTTGAGACTGTTTTTCTCCGTCTCAATCCTTCTTTTTTCAAGAGCCCGTGCGACTATAGTACGAAGCGTATTAGGGGTAAACGGTTTTGGTATAAAATCATTCGCCCCCATTTTCATAGCTTTTACTGCTGTCTCGACAGTCGGATAACCTGTAATGACAATTACCGCTGTTTCAGTATTCTTAGTACGAATCGATTTAAGGATATCGAACCCGTTCATACCCGGTAAATTGAGATCGAGTATAACAACGTCGAATGC
>JAFGMP010000091.1 GCA_016927495.1 Candidatus Latescibacterota bacterium
AGCATACTAACATTAGCTGATTTCGATAAAACACTTGCCAACATGCCAAACGCTGCAATACAGGCAATGAATGTCATTCCAATTATAAAAAATCCGGCCGTTTCCATTACCGTTACCGCATTTACCTGAATTGCTCCTGAAATAAATATGATGATGAGACTGATACATAACCCCGGTATAAGAACAAAGGCTGTGGTTAATAGTACACTCAGATATTTACCGAAAAGCAACGTGCCCCGTGACACTGAATTGGCAAGTGATATGGCGAGTGTTCTCGATTCCTTTTCACCTGAAATGGAATCAAATGTGAAAAGGAATACAGTGAATCCGATTATTATCGAGATAACGAACGTCCAGTTCAACTCAAGAAATGGCTGAAGATACGGGTTTATGCTTCCCGGTTTGACCGTAAATCCGAAAACATTGTATGAGTTGTATTCGAAGCTGTTCGGCAGGTATTTTTCACGGGAATCGTTAATAAAGGAGTTACTTCTGGGTTCGAGAAGCTGATTTTTCCGTTGAACCGCCAATTGGCTGAGATTGCTTGTGGCCAACGATCTCATGTTCTCGATTTCTTTATCATTATAGCGTTTATATGCACCGTTTTCAAGTTTGTAGTTATTAACAAAGGCAATCGTCCCGAGAGAAAAAACAACAATCGTCAGGATAAGCGAAAGGTGCAGACGCAGACTTAAAATGTTGTGGCGAAACTCTCGCATAATTATAAAAAACAGCATTATTACCTCACATCATAACGGGTAAACGATATAAAGGACAGGAAAAACATGATGATACAACCCAGTATAAGAACAACAAGCTTTCCCAGAGACTGTTTCAGGTTGTCGAAGAGTTCCGCCGGTTTAAATCTGAACTGAGGCACATGAGAAATATTCAGCGGTTCCGCTTCCCAGGGATTCGTTCCGGGAATATCGACTTTATATAGAGGTGACCAGTCATTGTTATGAGTCCTTGACCATTCGCCGAATTCACTCAGTGTTTGAAACTGCCCGCCTGTTCTGATCCGTATAATTTCGTCGGCAGTTTTAAATGTTTTCGGATCTTCAGTAGTGAAATATGCGAATGATTCGAACAGTTTTTTATCGTTGAAATAGGAAATCAATTCCTCTCTGTATTCTATTGCTCTCTCCAGAAATTTATATTGTGATTCCACATCCGTTCTGCACAGCGAGGATGCAGTCTGGCGAAATATTTCCGATGGCGATATCAGCGCCAGTCGCTCCGCACATATTCGTTGTCTGTCGAGTTTATCGATATAAACTTTCTGAAGCGACCACTTTTTATCGGCATACTCGAGTCGCAGCGGTTCCTGGAACATGTTGAGTGTTCTGTAAAATTCATACAGGCTTTTTGAGGAACCGCCAACCAACATATAACCATCGGCACCTCCGGACATGTTCCAATTCATATGCCAGTCTGCATTCTCCATTTTCATACGGTAATCAGTAACTTTTTCCCGGAATTCTTTGTCCAGGTCGTTCAGGGCAAAATCAAGATTTTCCTGAGTGTCACGTTCCACAAAACTCTGTCCCGCATACACTGCCATATTGGGAATAACAAAAAGGGTGGTTACCCATATAAACAGGCATACGACGATGCTGGTCATCGATGACCTCAGCCGTGACGAGATAAAAACACCGAGGAACATAAAAAACGTAAAGCATATGATACTTGTCAGAATCATAACTGCAATTCGAAGCCATTCTCCGGCCGTAAAAGACACCGCCGGATGAAACAGTATGATCAACGCACTCAGTAAATAGCAGAACAGGATCACCGGAAGAATGGTCATTGCAGCGCCGAGTATCTTGCCGAGAAGCAGTTCCCACCGGCTCAATGAACTTGCAAGTATCAGCTTGAGTGTACCCTGCTCACGTTCCCGTGTGCAGGAATCATAGGTAAACAGCAATGCCAAAAGCGACAGAATAATTGCGGTTACGGTAACAAAATCGAGAGAAAAATATCCGTTAAGCAATGGATTGGCTCTAATCGTATTTCGTCCCTCGGCGAGCATTGGCTTTATCCCGAAGTAAATTTTGACTTTATTGCCGACATTATTACTGATTCCCCGGCTGAAAATACTCAGCTTTTCGGGAGGTTTCACAATTTCAGGGCGCAGCGCGGAATAAACCTTGACAACATTGTTCTTATCAGCCTGTTTTTTTTCAATTTCATACGCTTTTTGATGCGTTTTATAATCGTTGATGCTCACCAGCATGGTAAACGGTATGAGAACCAGGCACAGAAGAAAGCCGATGGTGAACCTGGCTGAGACGAGATTTGTGTAGAATTCTTTTAACGCTATTGATAGAATCATGGATTTTCCTGTACTTTTACATTGATAATTATCTTTTTTATCGTATATCACACCGTATAAAACCGATAAATCCCCAGAGGCCAACTCCCAAAGCAACAGTCAGCAAAACAGCCATTCCGGCCAGCGCCGCCTGAAAAGAATCGAGAATACCCGGTTTTCGTACTTGTAACTCCATGTGATTATACTCGTATTTGGGCGTTTCAGGCTGAATTACAACATATTCGTCGTTGATTTTTGCCCTGACATAGTGATAATAATCGACGAGAGTGCCGTGCTTTTGTAACATGTTTTCCTGAAATTGTAAAGTGAAATTCCGAACCTGATCGAGAAAATCCAGAAAGTAAAAGTTGCCGCTGTACAAAAGCCTTTCCGCATTATCACGGTACAAAATAGTCGGAGACAGTTTTTTCCATATCTGTCTCTCCTGATATCTTCTGATATTAAGCTGTAGGATATATTCGGCTAATTGACTGGTTTTCCCTACCTCTTCATTCTCTATTCTGATGATTGTACTGCGGGTCTGTTCGATAATATTTTGCTTTTCAGTTTCGGTATAGTTTGAACGGGATTCAATTTCGTTCCGTAACTTTCCGATTTCCGATAATGCTCCGTTCTCAAGCTGTGTGTATTGCTGATATAACTCGTAATCGGAGGGATTGTTTTGTGACCGGTTTATGAGAATGTCGAAACTATCGGGAATAATGATAACCAAAAACAGCCATACCGTCATCGAAACAAGCAGTGAGATTGTCGAACGTCGGAAAAGTACCGAACACCCCATACCGATCAGCAGAAAAAGAGCACCGTACACAAGCGACAGCATAAAAAACAGGGCCAGTCGGGCCATCAGTGCTGTGCCTACAGGAATTTCACCGACAAGGAGAATTGTGGTAAGCCCGGCAAGCATCGATACTAACAGCGTAACCGATGAAAGGCTAAACAGGCTTACGAATTTACCGATATATATCTGCCATCGTGATACGGCATTGGAACCTATGAGAACAAGCGTTTTGGTTTCACGTTCTTCCGAAATGGCATTATAGGAGAGAAGTATCAACAACAAACTGAACAGGATCTGTACGATGAATGTCCAATCAAGCATATGATATGAAGGTAGATATAGATTGCCTTTTTCGCCGATTTTCTGCCAAAGTTTGAGTGTTCCCTGCTCACGTTCCCCGGAAACAAGGTCGAACGCCAGAAACAAAGCCAGCAGCGAAAACAAAAGCCAGATAACCATAGTGAAATCAATCTTTTCCAGTATTCCTCCGAGTACCTCCTTGAGATCGAATTCATTAAAAGTATCCGTCTTGCTCATCGACTGCGCCATAAAGGGTGTTCTAATTGGATCCAACCGTCCGGCTACACCAAAACGGTTCTCATTACCCATGCAGAAAATACAAAGCGGAGTAGGTTTTCTGAATACCGCGCTGTCCCATGCTTCGCGACTGACGCTGCTTCTGGTTTCCTCGGTCATTGCCTGAACTTTTTCCAGGTTCAACCGCTGAAGTGATGTGGCACGGTTATAGGACTCGAGTTTTTTAAGGTACTGTTCTCCTGCAACATGTATGCAGAGAATCATGAGTACGATTGATAGAATCGCGAGTATCATAAATTTCTGGGTCTGAATCTGTTGCAGTAATTTTTTTTTTAACAGAGCTAAAAACATACTGATATTCCTTAATAATATTTTTTACGCCACCGCTTCCTGCATGTATTCGAGATAGATTTTTTCGAGGTCGTCCTCGAGAAATTCCTCACGTTCACGCACCATAACGAGCCGTCCCTCTTTCATGATCCCGACGCGGTCGGCGATGTCTTTGGCGCGGAAAATGTCGTGGGTACACATGAGAATCGATTTCCCCTGCTCACGGAGTCCTTTGAGAATCTTGACAAACTCGGCGGCTGCTTTGGGATCGAGACCCGATGTCGGCTCATCCAGCAGAATATTCGGCGCATCCTTGATGATGGCTATGGTGATACCGAGCTTCTGACGCATACCTTTGGAGAAGTTTTTGAGACGCATCTCGAAAGCATCCTCCTGAAGCCCCACTTTCCGCATATGCATATAGTAGTC
>JAFGMP010000092.1 GCA_016927495.1 Candidatus Latescibacterota bacterium
AAAATCAACTATTTCCATTTCACTTAACCTTAACTTCATCCTTCAGGCGGAATATCTCTGTTCATCGCCCAGTGTGCGCCGCGCCAGTAAAGCTTACGGTATGATGGGTCTCTCCATGCCGTATGCGAATGCCCGGCCGCAAGACCGACGATTCTTCCTTTGCCGTTTTCGAGACACCAACCGGCTATATCGTGACGTTTGTCATCGGCGCCGGTACTTTCGTAAAGTGGTACGGCACTTTTATTAATCAATTCTACTCCGAAGTTTTCATCTTCGGCAAGGTCAAAATCCCCGATGCCCTGCGAAATCGGGTGATTCTGATTGAAATTATGCATATGAACTGTCTGGACAGGGCCATGCATCATCGGTTTTATTCCCAGCAATTCCATAAACCTCGGCTTGTCCGGTGTCCATATGGTACAGTGAAGCGCCATAAAACCCATGCCTCTGTTTGTTACGTTGTCGATGATTGTTTCTTCAAGCTCATCGCTCATGTAACCATCCGATGACGGCGGCACCTCGACAATCGGCTCAGGGCTCCATCCCTGGATACCCCCACCCCAGCGTGTAATGATAAGGAGATCGGCATCGCTGATAAACTCAGGCGTCAGAAACCGTGCGTCCGTCGCCCACAGGAATCTCCATCCTGCCGGTGCGAAACATCCTCGGAGTGACTGACTTTGCCCGAGGCCGTTGTGCAACTGGTCGCCACCTAAATATACAACTTTCGTTTCACCCTTTGCTTTCGGCCTTATAGCAGCATATGTTTTCGGAATACCGACAAGTCCCGAAGCAACAGATGCCAATCCAGCTTTAACCATACCTCTGCGGTTAATATGTGAGTTAAAAAACATGTTTACCTCCGGTTTTTATATGAATTATGATTTTTTTCTGAATTTCGGATCATCAAAGGCCGGAATATCCCTGTGCATTGCCCAGTGTGCGCCTCGCCAGAACAGTTGACGGTAGGTCTGATCTCTCCACGCAGTATAGGTATGGCCGGCAACAAGACCGACAATTCGACCTTTACCATTCTCGAGGCACCATCCGGCAATATCGTGACGATTGTCCGTACGGCCAGTTGTTTCATACAGTTTGACTGCTTTGGGATTGGTCAGTTCCACACCGAAATTTTCATCGAGAGTCAGATCAAATTCCCCGATCCCCTTTGTTATCGGATGCCCCTGGTTGAAATTATGCATATGCACCGTCTGCACCAGACCGTGCATAATGCCTTTAATCCCCATCATATCGTTGAATTTCTGCCGTTCGGGTGTCCAGCATGTACAGTGAAATGCCATAAATCCCATACCGCGACCGATGACATTATAGACAATTGCCTCCTCGAGTTCGTCGCTCATATAGCCGTCATCAGCTATAACGCCCTCCTGAATCGGTTCGGAGCACCAGCCTTCGACAGCGCCGCCCCAGCGCGTGATCATCAAAAGGTCGGCATCGCTGATCAGTTCGGGAGTTACATAACGGGCATCGGTTACAAACAACATTCGCCAGCCTGTTTCGCTGAACACACTCCTGAGTTCCTGACGCTGTCCCATGCCGTTATGAAGCTGATCGCCGCCGAGATATACTATTTTAGTCTCGCCTTTTGCTTTCGGCCTGTTTGCGGCATGCACGTTACCGGAAGGTATAATCGTTGATGAAACAATTGCTGTCATACTGGTTTTGATCATGGTACGGCGTGATGTATTTTTTGATTTTTTCATGGTATATTACCTCTGTCAATATATCGATTTTTCCGGTGGTCTGCCATCTTCGAAGGCATAAGCGGGAATATCTTTTTTCATCGCCCAGTAAGCCGACCGCCACATGATTTCCTTAAACGATTTTTTATGAAACGGATGGGGATTATGTCCCGGCAGAAGAACGACCACCCGTCCGTTTCCATAGTCATGACACCAGCCTCCGGTTGTATCGATCGGTTGTTCATCACCCTTGAGATTAAACAAGGTTGTCGACCGCCCGGGTGTCAGATCGGCGCTGAAAATCTCATCCTCGACAATGTTGCAGGCCTCTATCCCACGTGTAATCGGGTGATCCTGATTCAGTTTATGCAGGAGAGCGGGCTGAACCTTCGTATGCATATGCGGCTCATCGACGCCCAACAGATCAAGAAATTTGGGGCTTTCACCATTCCATATAGTACAATGCATCGCAAGCAATCCCATGCCGCGATTGACGTTGTCGATGATTGCCTGCTCACGTTCATCAGTCAGAAACGGAAGCTCCTCCATCCTTTTTTCCACAATTTCATCACCGGAAAACCCGAGGGAATTGGCTTTTGCGTAGCGGGCCACAATAAATAAATCGGTTTGCTCCAGCGCTTCAGGTGTGACAAACCGGCTTCCCTGTGCAAACATAAGTCTGAATCCGGACGGGCCGAGAACATGCCGCCAGTTTTTTTCCTGTGTAACACCGTTGTGCCAGTAATCACCGACGAGAAATATTACTCTCGTTTCCCCCGGCTTTTTTTTTGCTGCAAATGTTGATTCATGTGTTATAGCGCCTATACCAAGTGATGACAGTAAAACAGTAAGAGCTGACCGCCTCGTCGTTTTTTCTCCGAATAACATAGTGCACCTCTTTGTTATTACATGATATTTTTTTATCCAATGTTTATTTCTCTTTCAACATTTTTTCAAGCTCGATGCGGGCGGCTGTAAAATCCGGTTTAATACGAATTGCCTCAAGAAGGTGTTTAATAGCATCGTTCTTTCTTCCCATTTGGCCCAGAATTACACCCAATTTATAATGCGCGCTTTCTCTTTCTGAATCAAGATTCAGCGCTTTTTGAAAGTTTTCCGCTGCCGTTTTAAGTTTCCCCTGACTTACCAGTGCGCTTCCCAGATTGATGAACGCATCGACATGAGACTGATCAAGACTGACGACAGTCTGAAACTCGTTTATAGCGTCTTCAATATTGCCCAGTGTATAGTTTGCGAAACCGAGATTATAATGCGCCATTACGTTATCCTGATCCCTGTTTATCGCCTCCTGGTATTCCACGATTGCTTCCTGAAGCTTTCCCGATTCGTAGTAAGCATTTCCGAGATTTATATACGCTTCGGTATAATATGGATTCAGAATTAAAACCTGTTTAAAGTCCTCAATTGCTTCGTCGTATTCTTTCAAACTTAAATAGGTATTTCCGCGGTTATAATAAGCCTCCGTATATTGCGGGTTCATCTGAATCGCCTGGCTGAACTGCCTGATTGCCTCAGTATAATTTCTCTGTTTGGAATATATGTTTCCGAGACTGACAGCTGCTTTTGTATGTGTGGGATTTATCCGCAGAGTTGTATAAAATTCTCGTTCAGCAAGTTCCAGCATATCTCTGTCGTACAGCGCAAGCCCGTAATTAAAATGAGTTCTGTCCTTATTCGGAGATTTTGATACCTCATAACCCCAAAGAGTATAATTATTTTCCCATACATAGTTTCTTCTGATAGTTAAGTATGAATTCAGCAAAATAACAATTGCCAGAATCGTAACCATTATTTTCGCATATTTTTCCCAGAGGAGATAATACAGCGAAGACACCAAAACCAGACAAAAACCAAACATGGGAAGGTAAAGCCTGTGTTCGAATATGACATTCGAGATGGGAATAATACTCGACTCAACTGATATTGTAAGAAAAAACCAGAGTATCCCCCATGAAATTATTCTTCGACTATTGAATAACCTGATTGCGAGAAATAACAATGCAAGAAGAAATATCAAACTGAGAATCACTCCCGGTTCGAAAAAACTCAGTGAAACCGGGAAATCGTAATCGAGCTGCTGATTAACCGGAAGAATCAACTTTCTAATGTAGCTGACAATTACTTTAAATTGAGTAATAAGATATAAAAATGGTGTAATTAGGGGATCGCCATATCTTTGCGATTCTTTCGCATAGAAAAAATAAGATAGTTTGAAAGCAAATGTGGTCAATAACAAATATGGAACGATACAAACCAATATAATAAAAGGTAAAATCCATAGAGTTTTGACAAACTTAAAATTCGTATTGTTACGGCCCGGATTTCTTAAAAAAAAGAACTCAAACAGAATAACAGCAAACGGCAATGTAAAAAGGTTCTCTTTTGTAAGCATACCCAATACGGCACACAATCCCGAACCGGAATATAATAAAATTCGTCCGAAAACCCTGCCTTTCAACAGTCTGGCATTTACATAAAGCATAAGCCCTGTGATATAAAAAAAGGCCGCAAGCGAAGCCAGTCTTTGAACTATATATGTCACTGCCTGTGTTTGAATGGGATGCGTCAGGAATATTAGCGCGCTGAATGCGGCAATTATGTTTTTGTGTTTGCTTATTGTATCCTTGCTCATGACTGGCGTTGAGAGCGTTAAATTTACGAGCCTGTAGACAGAAAAGGTCGTGAATATATGGATTACAAGATTCACAACATGATATCCGGTAACATTCAGTCCGTGGAAATAATAATTCAGCGCGAACGAAAAGAGTCCAACAAAACGAGTGGGATATATACTCCATAAAAATATATATCTTTTGAAATCTTTTATATTAGGATTATCGACAATATTGGGGTAATCGTCGAATACGAATAGATTATTGAATGTATTAAAGTATAAAAGGATGCCAAGACATACAAAAATAAAATATATATACGGCCCTGTAAACAGCAAGAGTCCGGGAATTGCAGATAATTCGGATTGTAACGTTTTCTTTGATTTCTTCAAATCAATACTCACACACAGATTAGTTGACTTGCTCATTAAAAATGTTAA
This sequence comes from Candidatus Latescibacterota bacterium, assembly GCA_016927495.1. Classification (GTDB taxonomy): domain Bacteria; phylum Latescibacterota; class Latescibacteria; order Latescibacterales; family Latescibacteraceae; genus JAFGMP01. The sequence continues at coordinate 4,777 of JAFGMP010000092.1, forward strand.
TCATTAAAATCCTGTCACAACTCCTGAATACGTTTAATATACTCATAAAACATGCGAAATCCAATTTCGGCGCAGTCGACCGGAACAGTCTCCGGAGTATCTTCGGGACGGTGCCATACAATTTCATTGGTGTAACCTCTGCTGTTAACATACATGGCACGGGCTCCGGTTTCACGAAAGGGCCTTGCATCGAGCTGAAAACCGTCATGATCCAACAGCGTTGGTGTGCCATCCAGTTTTAATTCCCGGTCGATAGTATCAATCAGTGACCTGAGTTCCTCATCTTTTGTCGCTATCTGCATGTTCGGCCCCCAGGTCAGCGAATCGAAATTGACAATGTATTTGATATTTTGCAGCGTTCCCGCTTTTTTTCTGTTCTCAACATAGTTTATCGCACCGAGTTTATCATATTCTTCACCGGTGGTAGCGATAAAGGTCATCGTTTTTTTGGGCTGCGTTCCCGATAGTGCATGGGCAAGTATGATCATTACAATTACCGATGCTGTATTGTCATTTGCACCCTGTGAGTTATAGACGGTATCGAGATGAGCGAGAAACACTATCTCATCGCTGCTCTTTCCGGGAAGAGTACCGACTACATTACTCGTCGGTGTATTCGGAAAAAATTCGACATCGGCATAAAGTTTTACCGGAGTCAATTTTTCAATAGCATCCTCAATAACCGATCGATTTTCCGTTCCGACGTGGAAAGTCGGTAGCGACTTGACTGTTTTTTTAAACGAATAAAACGGCAACGGTACAGCTTTTATATATTCTTTCATCGAAATGTAGGCCACTATTTCTTCATTAGTGTCCTGCACTCCATAGATTATACCACCTTCATCGTCAATATTTATTATGGTACCGGTTATACCCTCCGGCGGAGCGCCTAATGTGCCGTGCCCGGGATAACTCTCAACTTTCCTGTCACCAATATTCAGTTCCGGTTCACCGTGCAGTACCCACCGCTCAAAGGTAAACGTGTCCAGTTCAACAAACGGCAGCGACCGCTCCATTTCACGCTTAACTATTTCCTCTGCCTTTTTCATTGCAGGACTGCCGATGGGATGCGGCCCCAGATCGGTGCAGAGTTCTTTCAGCAATTTCGCAAGGTATTGTTCGCGTTTTTCGGGCGTATCGACCAGATGACGGCTGTTGGATAATCCTCCTGTTGACGAGCAGCTTTGAATATATGCCAAAACAGAGGAAGAAATTCCTGTAAAAATCAAAAAATCGCGCCTGTTCATGAATTCCCTCCTGAATCGATGTATAGAAGTCTGATAAATAGTGTCCGGTAAATATTTTTAAGATTATGAATGTTGTTTTGACGGATAAAGAAACGCAGTATGTTTGAGCCCGCCTTAGCCAAAGCTAAGGCGCGGCGAGTTCTGCGTTTCCCGGAAAAACGACATGAGCGAGGATTAAAGCTTTTCATGAGGGTGCCTTTTTTTGT
>JAFGMP010000012.1 GCA_016927495.1 Candidatus Latescibacterota bacterium
TGAAGCACCGATATCCCGTAATAATCACCCTCGACATACACAAAATATCTGCCGTCCGGGCTCCAGCAGCCGTCGCTTCCGTTCTCCACTATAATCTGTCGTTCTCCGGAACGAATATCGATATTTTCGATTAACGGTTGTGGAGTGAACTGCTCGACTGCAGCCTCTTTGCCGGTTGTTATCGGTAAGATTTGGCGGTTGAAGCGAAGAACCGTGATACCATAACCGTCGGGAGTAAAGCAGAGCGCCCGGGATCTCATTTTCGGCGAAACGGAATTCCCCGGCATATCCTCGTCCGTATTATCATACACAAGCGACGGTTTGCCACCCTGGACAGGAATCGTCCAAATACCGTTTCCGGCGTTCCCGGTAAATGCGATGAGCTTTCCCGATGGAGACCACACCGGATTTTCCTGACCGCGTTCCAGACTTTCACGCAAGTCGGATGGAAGTCCGTCCGGGATATCGATTTCGACCGGACCGGGTTTGGTAACCACGAACTCACGATTGTTGGTACCCGACACCTGAAATTCGGCAAACTCTGATGTAAACATGGGTATGACAGCTTCTTCACGCTCCCGGTCATGGTCCTCTGCCGGGCTGCCGGTTTGAATATCTGCGAACTGTTCATCCGGAGACGTCTCAGCAATAATCTCAGAAACAGGTTCATCCGCCGCAGATGACCCATCGAATGATCGTACAACTTCGACATCTCTCTCAACAGGGGTTGTGTTCACTACCTGATCAGGCATAGACTGTTCCGGGAGTTCTTTTGGTGAAGATTTTGGTAATTCGGAAAACTTCTCCCCTTCTACAGGTTTAATTACCGGCTCGGGAAAAAGCCTGTTGCTGTCCTGCTCAAAAACAGACACGAGGTCGGATTGTAGTACATCGTTCAACTGCTCTTTAACAGTAACTGCAACTGAAGTTGCGACTTCTGAAACCTTCCATGAAATGACTTCGGGTATTGACCTCACCTGTGCAAGACTCTTGCCGCGAACTCCGACAAGTCCGGTGAATATCACCGTGCAGCAAAAAATGAGTACAAAGGAAACCACCTCGCGGGAATTAGCCGTAATATGGCGGGCCAAGGAGGTATCGATGATATGTTCCACACGACGCCTGAAGTGGCTTTTTTTTGAGAAAATACCGACTCCCGAAGTAGGATATACAGGACAGGATTGAAAGGACAGTGCAAGATCGAAGAGTTGCTCTGCATAAAAATTATGGTTTTTTGTATGACGGAGAACAAAGTCATCGCATGCCAAATCGTTTGTTTCTTCAATTTCCCGTCTGAGAATCCATGAAAGGGGCTGAAGAGGCAGGAGGATAATCCCGAGATGACCGAAATAAAGCCAGATATGATCGTGCCTGATAAGATGCGCGATTTCATGGAAAAAAACCTCACGTGTAGCCATTGGGTTTTCCTGATCCCCATATGGTATCATGATAGTTGGATGAAGTACCCCAATGATAAAAGTACTTGTGATATAAGGATTCCTGAAAATCCGTGGCACATGAACACCCAGTTCTTCCGCAACTGACCTGCAAAGGTTTTCATGCTTACTACTGACCGGCTCGGAACGAGAGTATAATTGTCGGAAATACAAAAAAACAATTGCCATTCTGAACACAAGAAAGATGGACAGAATACCCCATAAACTGACGAACAGCGGAGCACCAAACATCGTAAGAAAATGAACTGTTCTTTTTCTGATCGTATCCGATCGAACAGGCGGAAACTGAATCGATAACTGTGATCCGGAATTTCGTACTGCAGTTTCAATCCGGGAAAACGGCTGGAGAACGGGATCATGTTGAGATGCGGCAATACCGGAAGAAGAATCAAATGTTTCGGGAATTTTTGATGTTACTCCCGGTACGTTTTGAGGGAATGGGGTAGTAACATGGATACGAGAAAAATGGAAAAAGGAAGTGAAAAAGGCGGTAAAAGGAGTAGCCATGGCGATGCATAAACATACTCTTTAAAAAAAGCGACCGGGCGCCGGCACTCATTCCACGCAGTTTGAATATCTTATGCCCAAGCAGTCCTACCGAGAGCACAACGGTGGAATGAATCAGTATAGCCGACCCGAGTAGCGCAGGGTGATACGACACAAGTGAAAGCCACTCGAAAAAACTTCCAGTCATTACTATTCTTTACGTTTATTGAGAAGGTTTTTAATCTGTTCGACTTCTTCGGGACTGATATATCTGTTTTTAATTATAAACGTAGCGAAAGATTCTCTTGACCCGGAGAACATGTGGTTTATGAGATTTTTAACCGCATGGTTCGCTACACAGGGTTCTTCCACAAGGGGATAGTAAATATACGTCCGTTTCTCGACATCGTATCCTACTATCCCTTTTTTTACGAGTACTTTAAGAAAGGTCCAGACTGTGGTGGGTTTCACACGTTCGGTCTCGTTCAGAATGTCGATAATCTCCTGAACGGTAGCGCGTTTCTTATCCCAGAGAATACGAAGTACCTTCATCTGACCTTTTCCGATTTCCAGTTCGGGCATGACTACCTCATAATAATCGATGGTTATAGTACTATGGCCATAGTATAATAGAGAATACTGCTTTTGTCAAGGGATTTTTTGCAAATTATTTTAACCTGATTTTATCTAATATATTATCCCATCCGTTCGGCGGACAACACGGATTCCGACAATACTGCTTTTGTAACCGGGAAGATAATCCTGACGGTTGGCATTTCGGCAGAAACTGGTTTCGCTGCTCCAGTTTCCGCCGCGAACAACATGGGTTTCACCCGACTGTGCGCCAGATGGATTGATTGTACTTACATCACTATATTCCCCGTACCAGTCATTGCACCATTCCCATACGTTTCCGCACAGATCATACAATTCGAATGGATTTTCCGGATAGCTTCCACCATCAACCGGATTAGTTTTCCCTGCCATAAGGTAGTTTGCATTATTAGGCAAGATGATTCCGCTATTCGTTCCGTACTTATAATTTTTCCCGCCCCGTGCCGCATATTCCCAATCTGCTTCTGATGGCAGGTCAAGTCCATAATATAGGGAAAATGCTTTAGCCCCATACCAGGTCACATACACGACAGGCCATTTCTCATAACCGGACTCTACTTCAAATGTTTCGTCATTGTATACTATTCTGCATTGAGCGGATGGATACCTAAAAGGTTGTCCTGCAAGATATATGTATTCCCGGTCTTTGTATTCACCATCGGAACCGGTCACACGCTCACTCGTAGCCGTTATACCACCCAAGGCAAGTAAATCGTTTAAAAATCCGGCATATTGAATGTTCGTAATTTCATACGTACTCATTTCAAACGATGATATTGTCACTGTATGAACAGGCTTTTCATCAGAACTACCCGCATTTTCAATATCTCCCATTTGGAATGTTCCTCCGGGAATAGTAATAAGCGCAATTTCCACAGGAAGCATTTTAACAATAAACTGCAACAGTTCTCCATCGTTAATGGTTACTCCTGATTCCACATATCTGACAATCTCTTTTCCGGTAATAGTGACACGGTATGTTGCTGATTCGGTTCCCGTTACCGGTTTGGCTTCATACATTCTGCTATAAGACGTTTGATCAAAGTTACGGTTAAAGCCGCTTTGTTTATCTCCACCATCGCTTAATACCATTTTTTTTGATTCAAACAGGTTACCATGTTTGAGCTCGTAAATATATACCCCTGCCGCTACATTCTCACCTGAATCGTTTTTTCCGTTCCATGTTATTGAATATGATCCGGCGTTTTGGTAGCCATGTATCAGAGTATTCACTTTTTGTCCCATAATATTATACACTGATAGCTCAATGTATCCTGCATCATGAAGAGTATAGGGGATTGTTGTGGATGGATTGAATGGATTCGGGAAATTCTGCATAAGGGTAAATCCGTGTGGCAGTTTATAATCCATTAATACCCTGGTGATTGGGTTTGTGAATTTACCCTTTATATCTGTGTAATCGCTAAAGACTATCTCAGGATTTGTTTCGTCTTCAAATGTTACTGTTGCATTAGCAACAGGTTCTCCTTCCCTGTCAGTAACGGTTCCTTTGACTGAAGGAAAAACATTCTGACAAAATAAGACAAAAAAAATTACCGGTATGGTTTTAATAATACGGATAAGCATAATAATTCATCTTTCGCATTAATATACCCGAAATTAAAGCTGTTCTTTTTCAAACCGGTATACTACCAGCCATTTTTCGCAAGGGCATCCTGTATCAGAATGCCCTTCATTTATTAACCCGGCAAATAAATAGATTGCATTTTATAGAGAGATTGATTATATTTCTGACATGGAAAAA
>JAFGMP010000093.1 GCA_016927495.1 Candidatus Latescibacterota bacterium
ATAATAATAATCATGCGGTATATATTATTCCTGAAGAACAATCGTCTTAAATCGTCTTGTATATGCTGAGAAACACCCAAGGGCGCCATTGTTGATATTCGAAACGGGATTACCCGGAACAGAGGTAAAAATGTAGTTTCCTTCTTCATATGTAGCAAGTGCATCAAACATCGTTAAAAAATAATCGTATGTTGCCCTGTCGATGGTACGAAGTTCGACTGTCAAAGTATCACCGACGGTAAAATCCGTATATTCGAAAAACTCATATTCAAACGCTTTCCCGTCCGAAAGCCTGTCATTGTAAAGCTGGTAACTGCTATTATCGATAATGCCGTTTTTATAAATCCTGAATCTGTATAAATCTTCAATACCGATCCGATCTCTGAAATAACAATAGATGACCGATTCTTTCTCGCCATAGTGCGTTTCAAATTCACATTTCACCGAATCAATCTCCGCTGCCTGCGGCATAGTTGAAATCGCAATATATTCCTGATCTTCCGCAATAACTTTTAAGGTATATGTCCTTCCCTCGGCACCCTTAACTTTGGTTGTCTGATAAACACCCTGATCGGTTTCCTCCAACGTATCGAAATTACCAGCATCATCGGACACTGTGACCACAGCACCGGACACCGCAGGATACTCTCCCGGTTTGAAGTAATCGACTGTCTTAGTTATTTTTACCGTGCAGGGTTCCTCCTGGTCGGTAATTGTGCCATCGATCACAATTCTCGGGGCGACCTTTTTCAAATCAACCGTTATTACATCTTCCGAACAGGATGAAAACAAGATTATAAAAATAACTTCCCACAAAATATTTAGAACAACCAACCGTACATTAGTATTTTTAAAATAAAAAAACATACCTGCCTCAATATTTAAAATTATATGTCAGCGATGGGAAAAATGTGAACAATGAAACTCTTACCGCTTCGGTAAAATTCGGATTGTTCTCGTTTTCCCTGAAAAATATTGCATAAGCATTTTTACGGCCATAAGCATTATATAGCGAAAGATTCCAGCTTGACTCATATCGTTTCGTTTTCGTACGTGTATAGGTTACACCCAAATCGAGACGGTGGTAACTTGGCATTCTGTAGCCGTTACGTTCTGTGTAGAGATTCACCGTATAGCCGTCAACATTATATTTTCCGCTGGGAAATGTGACCGCATCTCCGGTATGAAATACCCAGTTTGCAGAAAAAATCCATTTTTCGTTCTTCGTATAGGTTCCGACTATTGAAAGATCATGAGTTCTGTCATGCCGTACCGGGTACGAATCTCCATTGTCTATATCATTGAATTTTCTTTGCGTACGCGATAGCGTATATCCGACCCATCCGTTAAGTTTACCGGTGTTTTTTTTCAGGAAATATTCGAGGCCATAAGACCATCCCTTACCGAATACAAGTTCTGATTCAACATACGAGTTAAGCAAAAGATCCGCACCACTTTTATAATCAACCTGTCTTTGCATATCCTTATAATAGGTCTCAACCGACATTTCATACTCGTTATTTCTGAAATTATGGAAATAACCGGTTGACACAATATCTGCGGTTTCAGGTTTCACAATTGCAGAACTTGGGTGCCATAAATCCAATGGAGTTCCCGAGGATGTATTGGACAATAAATGGATATACTGGTTGTTTCGGGCATAAGAAAATTTCAGTGACCTCACATCACTCAAAATGTAATTAGCGGAAAAACGCGGTTCAAGACCCGAATATGTTTTGAAAAATTCGTTCTTTTTGTATTTAGTCGTTTCAGATACCTCTCCATCCTCATCAAACTTATACACTGTAGCGGGTCCTATCACATTGAATATCGAATACCGTAATCCATAATTGACTTTAAATTTCTGTGTTATGTCGTATTCGTGCGCTATATAGGGCGCCGATTCAAGTGCGTATCGCTCGGGAATTTTAAAACTGTTAAACGAACTCGCTTCGCTTACGGATAAATCACCGGGCATAAATGTGTGAAAAATCGAATTCGCTCCGAATTTAAGTGTGTTTCCCGACCTGATATAATACTGAAAATCTTCTTTAAGATTGACATCCCTTATCGCCGAGGAAATATCGATCGTACTTTCAACATCATTAATGTCGAATTTATAATCATAATCACTGTAAATTAGAGATGAGTTCAGAAAAAGTTTATCGTTAAACAGGTGATTCCAGCGAAATGTAGCCGTTGCATTACCCCAGTCAAATCCGAATTCGTTTTTCAGACCGAGCGCATCTCTTCCGAAATAACCCGATACAAACAGGTGGTCATTATCGCTCAGTTCATAATTCCCTTTCATGTTCAAATCGTAAAAATATAAGGTACTGTTCCTTGTATCCTTGTCTTTGGCAAGTTTCAAAAACATATCGGCATATGTTCTTCGACCGGAAATAATAAACGAACCCCTGTTTTTAACAATCGGCCCTTCGAATGTGAACCGTGAAGATATAAGCCCAAGTCCGCCCATCATACTATAGTTTTTTGAGTTTCCTTCCTTCATCTTGATATCCATAACCGACGAAAGACGTCCACCGAACTCGGGAGGCGCTGATCCTTTAATCAGTTTCACATCTTTAAGCGCATCCGAATTAAAAACCGAGAAAAAGCCCATCATATGAGATGCATTATAAACCGGAGCTTCATCCAGCAAAACCAGATTCTGGTCGGCGCTTCCTCCCCGAACAAAAAATCCGCTGTTTCCTTCACCTGCCTCATGAACACCGGGTAACAACTGAATCGATTTTACAATGTCCTGTTCACCAAATAAAATCGGCACCGACTTAATATCCATCGGATTTATCTGTGTCGTGCCCATCTCGGTGGATGTTACATTTTTGTCCTCAGTTTTTCCCGAAACTACCACTTCATCGACTACAATTGATTTTGTCGCTAACTCCACATTCTGTTTGATGTCCTGTGTAACGGAAAGCTGCATTTCCATTGTTTCATATCCAATAAAACTGAACCGTAAAGTATAGGTATCCACGGGCAATGTCAGAGAATAAAAACCGTAATCATTAGCCATTCCGCCTTTTTTCAATTCCACAGCGTAATAGCTCGCTCCCACAAGTTTTTCACCGGTTGAAGCATCCTGAATATAACCGCTCACTGTGAATTGTTCCTGTGCAAAACACGTACTGCACCAAACAATTATTAACAATACGAGTAAAAATTTAATCATAAAAATGAAAATCCTGTTGAGAAAAATAGTGCGATATGTACAATTCGAACATGAATCGATTGATTAATAGGAGCTATTCATCCGTATTCATTAATTCGCTGAACAAACTTTATATTATAGCAATTACTCATGCATTATGCAAACATAAAGTTTTAAATATGTTATAAAACAGGTGAATTAACGAATATCTAACAATGGAATTATGAAAAAAATCGAAACGGATATTACTGAAAGGAATTAATAGAGAGGTTAAAAAGATTGCTTCGTCATTTCATTCCTCGCAATGACGGGTAAATTATATGTCTTTACAAAAAGTAAAAAACCGTTTAGCAGAATTGATCATGCCGGAAGTTTTTTATTGTTACTTACCGTATACCAAATCATGTGCAACTTCAGGTATTAACTCGTCCAATATTTCCTCAACCGATCCTCTATGTTCACATTCGGTTTCATGTACCGTTTTAGATGATTCAACATCAATGTTCCTGGCAATGACTGAATAAGTATCACCGGTTTTGCTAATCGAACCAATAATAATATTGTCAAGTTGCTGCAATTTGCCATATTCAATAGCACTTGAGTCAGCTCTATCAATTAATACATGGTCGATAATCTTTTTAATTTGGGATCTTTCAACCGGAATGAATTTTTCTCTCAGATTTTTGTTTTTATAATCAGAGGACAATACTATTTGATAGACTTCAGTTCTTAATTTTTCTGAGATAATTTCCGCCTCAGATGTGTCAATGTTATTCGGGTCGAGATCGAAAGCACAAAGGGTATAACAGATTTGCTCCGCTCCGTATGGTACAGCGAGCACAGCCGATTCCACCCATGTAGCATCAAAGAGTACATTTCTTACATCGGCGCTTATATCTGCGATAATCGTATCGAAAAAATCTTCTTGGTAACGTTTTAAGCAAGCTACTATTCTTCCTGTTTCAACATGCACCAGCCGGGCAAAAACATAACATGTATTCCCAGTACTGCCTGCTGTGCCGATTATGATAATATCAGCCGGATTTTCTTCGCTGCGATCATAATCGACATACTCATATTGTGCATCACTCCGTACGGATTTCGCAAGCATCCGTGAAATGTTCGATCTCAGATCCTCCGATAACGTTTCGGCATGATGTTCTGAAATTCCCACACCCTGGAGATTCGCAACTGTCAGGGTATACAGCGTCTTTACCGAAGTTTCGTACAAAGACGATTGTTGATCGTCGTTTCTGTTCACCTCGGAGGAATTATCCGAATCGGACTGTAAATCATCTGCCTTTTTATTGCTTACTTTCAGCACTATATCATCGAGTGTCCGTTTATTTTTTTCTGCTGTGAAATGTTTTTGCATTTCAAAACGTTCCTGGTCATACGATGCCCCAA
>JAFGMP010000094.1 GCA_016927495.1 Candidatus Latescibacterota bacterium
ATTGTATATAAAGATTTCGGCAGCCTTTACATGCCAATGGAACCTCGTTGTTTCTCAACTTTTTACGGGCATCAATATATTTGGGTCCGTTCCAGATATCCCTGAAGTTGTTGTCCTTCATATTGCCGAATGCCTCTTTTCCGTCGCAACAGACGTTTACATCAAGATTTGGATGAATAAACGTTGAAACATACAGATTGAAACAACTTTTAAGTTTACTTGTTTTTTTAGGTTTTATGATATGTTTTTCTTTAGAATCTAAACATGGGTATCGCAATCTGAGTATAATACCCAGTTCTTTTGCCAATGGTTGAGCTTCAGCAATAGTTTTTTTGACCAGATCGGTATGGTGCTTTAAGAGATGCTCATCTCTGACCTCAGGAGTATCGTAAGACCATCCCTCACCGGCTGATATCGATTCAACGCCATTTTCATGACAATATTTTAAAAGCGCCGGTAATTCAGCCATATTGAAAGAAAAAGAAGTCATGGAAATATTCAATGTGGGTGTCTTTGCGCCTGTCTTCCTTTTTAACTCATTCAGATATTTGATATTTGATGTTATTGTTTCAATATTTCCGCCCCGTCTCATCTTTTTGTAAATTTCAGGATTGACGGCATCGATCGAGAGACTCAATCCGATGCAATTTTTAATTATTTTTTTGCTGATCTCCGGTGTAAGAAGATACCCATTTGAAATTATACTGTACGGTATTTTTAACTCCACAAGTAAATCAATCAGATTTGATATTTTATCATAAAAAAGAGGTTCTCCGCCGTGAAGCCTGACAAGGCTCAAATATTTTGCATTTTCTCTTAGGAATGATGAAAGTATATCGTAATCGACACTTTCCGGATGCTTGTACGGATTATCATGAACAGAGCTTTTCTGACACATGATGCAGGAGTAATTACACCTAAGGGTCAGCAACATTGACACTAAAGGCGGGCATGTGCAGGAACGGTCTCTCTTCAGCAAAAACGATATTAAGGCAATAAAGGCGTTATAAATTTTAAACAGAGTCAGCTTCGGTAATAAAGCCGTTATATAATGAAGCCTGGATTTAATAAATGCTAATGTAAACATACTCATTATTTGCTACCTTATTTATATGAACTTCCTTAATTCGGAGTAATGAAAATTATTCAGTTAATTATTACGATAATATGTTAAGTTTCCCGGTAAAAGGTGCGAATGGTTTCAACAACATATTTCTGCATCTCGTCGGTCAGTTCAGGATAAACAGGTAATGCAAGCGTTGTATCGGCGGCTTTTTCGCTTTCCGGCATATCGCCTTTTTTACAGCCAAGTTCCTTAAAACAATCTTGCAAGTGCAGGGGCACCGGATAGTATATTTCGGAGCCTATGCCCTTATCTTTCAGATAATCTTTGAGATCGTCACGATTCTTCACCCGTATAACGTACTGGTTAAATATGTGACCGTATCCCTCAGGGATAACCGGAGTCGTAACCATATCGGCGTCAGTCAAATCTGAAAACAAACGATTATAAGTCAGCGCATTTTCTCTTCGCTCTTCAGACCAAGCATCGAGGTAACGCAGCTTTACCTGAAGTATTGCAGCCTGCAGAGCATCGAGCCGAGAATTGATGCCGACAACATGATGATAATACTTTGGCTTTGATCCGTGAACACGCAGAATCCTCAGTTTTTCCGCAAGGTTTTCATTATTTGTTGTCACCATTCCGCCATCACCCGCTGCGCCGAGATTTTTTGATGGGAAAAATGAAAAACATCCGATTGTTCCGGCAACTCCCGCTTTCCCAAAAGGCGATGAAGAACCGATAGCCTGTGCGGCATCTTCAATAACCGGAATGTTCTTTTTTGCAGCTATCGCGTTGATCTTGTCCATTTCCGCCATAAGACCGAACAGGTGTACCGGAATAATTGCTTTTGTTCTGTCGGTAATCAAATGCTCAAGCAAAGAGGGATTCATGTTGTATGTATCCGGTTTGATATCACAGAAAACAATCTTTGCCCCAAGCCTCGCAATCGAACCGCCGGTTGCGAAAAATGTGTATGGTGAGGTGATAACCTCGTCGCCCGGCTGAATATCAATCGCCATGAGGGCGAGCAGAAGCGCATCGGTACCGGAAGCACATCCGATTGCATATCCGGCTCCTACATATTCGGCAACCTGTTCCTCAAATTCTTTAACTTTCGGGCCAAGGATAAAATACTGACTTTCGAACACCTCTTTTACTGCTGCATCTATTTCATTGCGAATTGTTTCGTATTGTGCCTTAAGGTCTAACAGTGGTACGTTCATTTTTTAATCATCCTGATTCTTTAAAAGTTGATTTTCCGGTACCGGACGGTGCGTTTTTCCCGGATTTCCGCATACGATTGTTGCATCCGGGACATCTCGTGTCACAACAGCACCCGCACCTGCCATTCCGTCCTGCCCGATCACTCTTCCGGGAAGTGTAGTGACATTAACACCGAGCCGTCCACCATTGCGTACGGTAACACCTTTGTAATATTTGGTTCTTTCTTTCCATCTACCCGCATAATTATCGTTCGATGTTGCAACACAGGGCGCTATGAAACAGTCGTCACCGATTTCCGAAAATGCACAGATATATGCGTCGGTCATAACCTTACATCGTGCCCCGACGGTGACTTTATTTTCGATGGTAACATTACGGCCTATGATAGTATAATCTCCGATAGTCACATCCTCCCGTACCGATGCGGTATCCGCAACCAACACACCCTTGCCGAGTATAGCGCCTGCATAGACTATCGCCCCGGTACCGATGATGCAGTTTTCGCCGATCACCAGAGGTTCCAGTTCCCTTCCTGCCTCAGTAGTTTTACTTCGCCGAGCCGCGACAGGTTTTTTGCCAATTACCGCATGGTCATCGATACGAACTCCGTTGCCAACCATCGTTCCTGCGTGGATAACCGCATGATGCCCTATGTTGCAGCCCACACCGATGATAACGTTTGCTTCAATGACAGTAAAAAGACCAATTTCGACATTATCACCGATTTGTGCGCTTGAATGAATCGACATTTTTTCTGTTTTTATCATATCCTGTCCCCTATGTGACTATTCCCGGGCGGTTGTTTTCTATTGTGAATCGGTTTTGATTTATAAAAAATGTAATATAGGAAAAAAAAAGTCTTTTATAAAGGGATTTTAGTGGTCTGGCGATCCCCTATTTTTTCGGAAATACGTAGGAACAAGAAAATAACCATCAACAGTGCTGACGATAAAGATATTTAGTCAGAAGGTACAGAGGCACAAAGGCAGAAGTGAAAAACAGGGACAAGGGAATGTGTAGGGGCACAATATTTTGTGCCCTGAAATGTTTTGGACGCGCCGATTGTAGGGGCAAACCCAAGTGTTTGCCCTGGATTATTGTTTGTCTGAACCATGATTTCCTTGATTTGCCTGATTAAATAATTTTGAAAAAAATAACTTGACAAAATCAAATATCTACATATATTACCCATGTAGATTTAAAGTTAAAATTTAAAGTTAAAATTTAAAATATAAATGGATGTTTGGCGACGGAGATATTTATGGCTGATTTACGATTAGGGAGAGGGCAAATTCGGATTATGCAGGAGCTTTGGGAAAAGAAACGTGCCACAGCACAGGAAATAACCGATGCAATCAATGAAGTTGAACATATTAAACACAGCACTGTCCAGACGTTTCTTCGAATGCTGGTGAAAAAGAAGGCGGTTGCCTTCGATGTTGATCACCGCACTTTTATTTATTATCCGCTGATAAGCAAAGAAAAAGTCACCCAAAAAGAATTACATGAATTTATGGATGTTATTTTCAAAGGGTCACCTGAGGGTATGATTTCATATATAATAAAAAACACAGATATTTCACATGACCAAATTAAAAAAATAAAAAAGCTGCTTGAAGAAGAGAAATAGAAAATGCAATTTTATGCATTCATCGATCATCTGGTACACTGGTCGAATATTATAGTACCAATTCAATTGAATCTCCTTCTGCATTCGACAATCATAATTTCAGCCGGATTATGGGGAAAATATTTATTGCAAGAAAAAGGAGCGGTTGTTCAATCACAGTGCCTTCGGATTTGTCTCGTTGCTCTTTTTCTCTGCCCTTTTTCCACAACAATCTTCACTCTGGCCGGTATAAATATTTTTACATTCAAAAATGCACCGCCTGTTAAACAAAATGTCACAACTCTTTATCATTTCTCTTCAAGACATGTGCCGGTAAAGTTGCCGGAATTTAAAGGTCAACCGGAAAAAAGCCACGGTTTCTCGGATGAGATGAAACAATCGGTCGATCAGTCTGCCTGCTTTGGGAGTGATTCCGGAGATGCTTCTGAAACATCGGAATGTTTTATTTTACAGATACTTCGTGAAAATATATTTGCCTTCTTGTATGTAGTGTTTTTCTTTGTTTGGTTATTGTTTTTTATGATTCTTCTGATCAAAGCTGTTTTTCAAAATATGTACATTAAATATCTGCGTATATCAGCGTTCGAGGCAAAACCATTATATAAAAATTTGTGTGCGGATTGCGCTTATGTTTTGGGAATCAAGACTCCCCGGATATTACAGAGCTATAATGTTAAAAGTACTTTTTTATCGGGCCTATTACATCCCTCAATCATACTTCCCGCCGGTGAGCAGGAATCTGCAATGGCAAGCAGAGAAGTCATTATTCATGAGCTTGCCCATCTGATACGCCGTGATTATTTATGGAATTTGCTGTGCCAGGCAAGCAAAATACTGTTTCCGGTTCAGCCGCTGATATGGTTACTTTCACGGAATATTGAAGAAACAAGCGATTATGTGTGTGACGATTATGTTATTCTTCACGGCAATAACAACCGGAAATATGCCATAAAATTGTTCTATCTGGCGCAGTCACTTCAGCCGGATTTTTCAGGAGAAACTTCGGTTGTAGGTATATTGTCATCACGGTCACCGCTTTTGAGACGAATTGAACGTCTTGTTAATGACTCATATATTCGCCGTGTCAGGGTTTATCCGACTGTAAGTGTATCGATCTCTTTGTTTTTCTTTTGTTTGATAATATTGACAGGTTCTTTGAGTTTCAGCGGAGAAAAGGAATTACCCTCGTTGGTTTTTGATAAAAACAAAAAAAATTACAATATATTCCCATTCCGTTCCGGAACGTTTTACCGCGATTTACTTCAAGCAATTCCGGCCAAATCCGGTAAACAAGCTACACGAACACAAGATATCTTACTACGTGGAATAACGGAGGAAGATGTATCCGGTAATAAACAGGATTATGAAATTTCACAGGTCGTAAAAGAGTTTCGTCCCGAAAAAGAAGAGAAAATTCCATTGGAAACGATACAAACCATTAAAACGGCAGAAATACAAATAAATCAAAATCATGCGTTGGAAGACAAAAAAATACCTGAGGATTTTGAACAAACTGTTGCAAGTGAGAAAAAAGAATTAACCGGATCCCTTAAAAATACATTAATGAGCAATTTTGAATCATTACCTGAAACCGTTACGGAACATAACGATTCATTATTTGCGATTGTCAACTCCGGTATTAAATGGAGTTTAGGCACCCGGATTAATGACAATAATACCGTCATGGATTATCCCGATGTTCCTCCCGGCCCGGTCGAAATGATTCTGCCGACAGAAGAAAGCGGACTGAATAACGGATTGCTCGATTACCTTGCCAGAGGCCCGGAAAATCCCATATGGTCACCCGATGGTAAAACGATTGCCTTTACCGGGCAGATTGGCGCCGGTATATGGACCGTTCCGGTCGAGGGTGGCGAACCGACCCTGGTTTATGACAATTATCGGACGTTTGAGTATAACGGCCAGACCAGGACCAGC
>JAFGMP010000095.1 GCA_016927495.1 Candidatus Latescibacterota bacterium
AAATTATTTGCCGATGGTATACGGAATCTTCCCGGAATCGAGCTCGATCTGTCAACTGTTGAAACCAACATCATTATCTTTAAAGTCACCGGGATTCCGTCGGTAGATCTTGTGGAAAAATTTAAAGATGCCGGTTTGCTTGTTCTGGTCAATGCAGTGGATAAAATACGCGCGGTAACACATCTCGACGTAACACGAACCAAGATAGAGGAAGCTGTTGGGATCGTACAGAAGGTGATGGTTAACTGTAAGTAAAATTAAAGGGTTATGTATAGTCTACTGGTTTTTAACAGTTGAATACAATCTCTATCGTCACGGGAAATTTTAAAAAAGCTGACTTTAAATATGCCGAAAAAGGGCGCCCCGGAAAGGGCAGACACAGGAATCTGCCCCTGCAAAATGTAGATACCTGAGATTACAGACAGTAGTCTATTACCCGATATTACACCCGGGGATTTCTAACGGGGATAACTTAGGTAGTGAAGGTGGAGGATGGGACTTCACTCTTTAAAATGCCCTGTGAGACAACTAATGCGAAGATAAAGAAACGCGGTTTGACGCGAAGCGGAATATGCGTTTCAGTAAGCAGGCAAGCCGAACTGGAAAGAACATTTTGTCGGGTGAACGTCTTTTCTCATATTTTTTTCAAAAAAAATGTAAATATGGTCGCATTGTATGTGAAAAACTTAAATATTTTGTATCGATAACTACAAATAATTTTGTAAACCTTTATAACAAATAGATTTATAGAAATTCGAAAATTTATACCATAGGAGATGATCATGGTACTGCAAAATTTCGAAAAAAAGAATATGAAAATCAGAGAGCAGTTTGAGAAGCTTAAAGAAAAATCTCCGGAAAAGCTCAAACAAAAATTGAACCTGTCATGGAGCAACTGGGGTTTCGGTATCGAGAACATCGGGTATTCTTTTGCGCGGCTCAGGAAATACAATGTCGACTTCATCGAGCTTCACGGCAACAGGTATGGCGATGATCTGGGTTACCGGCCTGATCATATCAGAAAAATAGCCTCCGATTATGGCATCACCATCGCCGGTATATGCGGTATGTTTTCTCCCGACAACGACCTGTCAAGTAACCGCGGAATCATCCGTCAGAACGCAATCGATTATATCAGGCGCAATGTCGATTTAGGTTATGAATTGGGTATATCGTATATGCTTGTTGTGCCGGGAGCAGTCGGCCGTCCGGAAAAAATCGATGAGAGCGAGTTCCACCGTTCGGCGGAAACATTGCATATTGTCGCAGATGTTTTTGTCACCGCCAACATAAAAGCGGCAATCGAACCGATACGCTCTGCAGAAGTGAGTTTCTGCCATACCGTGAAAGATGCTCTGTCATATATCAAGGCGGTTGATCATCCCGGAGTCCGGCACATAAACGGCGATGTGTACCATATGCAGTCAGAGGAAAGTCACATCGGTGAGGCGGTTCTGGAAAGCGGAGACCGTCTGGTAAATCTGCATGTTGCCGACTCGAACCGCTGTGCTCTCGGTGACGGCTCCCTTGATATGGATACGCTTATTATGGCTCTGTACGTGATCGGTTATAACAGCGAGGGACATTATGTTACCCCGGAACCTCTTGGACCCGGAGGCGATCCCTATCCGGCAATGTTCGCCCAGCCTGACAAAGGTTTACTCGATGACATGGTCGGAAAAACTATAACGTATTTCAGGGAACGCGAGGAATTGCTGCTTGAGGCTTAATACATTTTTTATAATGCATTTTTACGCTTAAAAGAGATTGCTTATGCTAACAAAACATTTTTTAATACTTATCTTGTTATGTATCGCTGTAATTTTTGTTTTTCCGGAATGCGGAAAACAAAAAAGCGATGAATCAGGTAAAGAAAAAGTTCTGAAAATCGCGGTTATTCCCAAAGGTACCAGCCACGAATTCTGGAAAACCATACACGCCGGGGCGAAACAGGCAGCTGAAGAAACCGGCGTCGAGATAATCTGGAAAGGGCCGATCCGCGAGGACGACCGTGAGGAACAGATTCAGATTGTCGAGACTTTTATCGGTTCCGGGATCGATGCGATAGTTCTCGCTCCACTGGATGACCGATCGCTTGTGTTGCCGGTTCGTGAAGCATCCGAACTCGGTATTCCTACAATTGTCATCGATTCCGATCTGCAGGAATCATATCATATTTCATTTGTAGCAACCGATAACTACCGGGGTGGTGTTATGGCGGCACATCGTGTAGGCGAACTTCTGAATGGTAAAGGAAATGTCATCATAATCAGGTATCAGGAGGGAAGCGCCTCGAACACTAACCGTGAAGAGGGTTTCCGGGAAACCATGATCAAAGAATATCCATCGGTCGAAATCCTTTCGGATAACCAGTATGTAGGCCCGACAACGGAATCTTCATATCGGGGCTGTGAAAATCTCCTCAATCGTTATCCCGAAGCGAATGCCATGTTTGCCCCGAACGAACCGGTTGCCTTCGGATGCCTGCGGGCGCTTACGGAGCGTGATCTTGCGGGTAAAGTATTTCTGGTCGGATTCGATGCATCGGATAAGCTGATAGAGGGACTCAGAAATGGTTATATTCACGGGCTTGTTTTACAGGATCCCTTCAGTATCGGTTATCTCGGAGTAAAAACAGCGGTTAAAAGCCTCGCCGGTGAAAAAGTTGAACCACGTATCGATACGGGCATAGTTCTTGTCACACAGAATAATATCGAAAATCCAGCAATAAAAAAGCTCTGGAAACGGGATATTTCGGAATAAATGAGAAATCAATATATAATGATTTGAAAGAAAGGTTTACGGTTATGACTTCACAGACGATTATTCACAGCGCCTTTGAGCAGGGTAAAGGCATATTCAGGCTTGCACCGAACTGGGTGCCGAGATCTTTCTGTATTCCAGGACGGCGTATCAAACTGCATCCGGACGACTACTACAGTCTCGGCGGCGAACGCGGCGGTATCGATGAGCGCTGGTTTTCATCCACAACACCGGCTGACAACGGGCCGCTAACCGCACCGAACGAGGGATTGAGTTCGATAGTCTTCGCTGATGGCACACGTGTTAAACAGGTGCTATTCCGCGATGCGGTCACGGAACTGAAAGACGGCCTGATCGGCAGCCGTATCTGGGATAAGTATCAATCATGGCCGATGTACTCGAAGTTTTTCGACAACAAAAAGGCGCTGCCCTTCCACATTCATCACCGTGACGAACATGCCCGTCTTACCAACCAGTTGGGTAAACCGGAAGCCTATTATTTCCCGCCACAGGTCAACAATTACGGCGGCGACTTTCCCTATACATTTTTCGGATTGGAACCTGGTACAACACGCGATGATTTGCGGCGATGTCTGGAGGATTTCTCCCGGGGAGATAACCGTATCACCGACATCTCAAAAGCATACAGGCTTAAACCCGGCACCGGCTGGGATGTACCTCCCGGCGTTCTGCATGCTCCGGGCAGTCTCTGTACCTATGAACCCCAAAAGGCTTCGGATGTGTTTTCCATGTTTCAGTCTCTGACTGGCGATGATGTGATCCCGGAAGACTTGCTCTGGAGAAATACACCGGATAACCACCTGAACGATATCGATTTCCTTCTCGATATAATCGACTGGGAGACTAACATCGATCCCCGCTTTATGGAACATCGTTTTATGATTCCGATACCGGTAAGACAGATTCAGGAAATGGAAAACGAGGATTACCGTGAAAACTGGGTATGTTACAAGTCCGATGCATTCAGCGCAAAGGAATTGATGGTATATCCGGGTCGGACGGTTACCATTAAAGAAAATGGCGCATATGGCCTTATCATGATGCAGGGCCACGGTACCATGGGAGTATGGAATATTGAGACTCCTACCATGATACGGTTCGGCCAGTTGACCTTCGATGAATTCTTTGTCAGCGAACAGGCCGCTAAAAACGGTGTGGTCATCATTAATCCGTCAGAATCAGACCCAATCGTCATGCTCAAACACTTCGGACCGGGAAATCCCGATCTTTCCGTGTAATCGGTAGGTGATATATGTAAATACACAGGGGGGAATATGCTAAAAGTTCTTTTTAGTATAAAATTGATATTCATAATGATGGTGGCAATATTATTTTCAGCCAATTATTCTTCTTCCCCAAACGAAGCTCCTTATGCCGAAGTCGGTATGCATCTGAGTACACCGGCTATGTTTGTCGATGGCAATCCGGCTGCCGCCATGTGCTACACAACATTCAGGGGAAACCGTCACGACAAGTATTTCAAGGACTTCGGGAAAGCTGGTGTACGGTTTGTTTCGTTCCATGTTTCACCGACAACCTTACCGATATGGAAAGGCCCGGATGAGTTCGATTTCAGTTCCATGGACGAGATCATGAACAAGATTGTTGCCAACAATCCGAATGCTCTGATTTTTCCCCGGGTCAATCTTTTTTCACCGCTGTGGTGGAATGAGCAGAATCCGGATGAGGTGATGCGTTTTGACGATGGCGCGACAATGAAGCCAATGGACAGGACGGGTAACATGGAATTACCATCATGGGCTTCGGAAAAATGGAGGAATGATGCCGCCCAATGTATACGGCGAATGATAGCGCACATCAAAAGCCAGCCATACGGCGACCGGGTGGTCGGATACCACCTTGCTTCGGGCGGAACCAGCGAATGGTATTATTACTCGAACTTTGTATGGTTCTTTCAGGAACCGCTGGAATATTATCTCGATTATAGCAAACCACAGACGGAAGCGTTCCGCCGTTGGCTTACAAAGAAATACGGAACCGACAAGGCGCTTCAGGCCGCATGGCACAACAATTCGGTAACACTCAAAACGGCAGAGATTGCATCGAAACGTGACAAGGAGGAAACGGACCACTTTATTTTCTTCGATCCCGCCGTGAGTCAGAATACGATCG
>JAFGMP010000096.1 GCA_016927495.1 Candidatus Latescibacterota bacterium
AAGTTACGCACACGCAGGTCACCTAACGTGAATTTGATCTCCCCGGCTTTTACCCTGGCACGAATATCAGTATCCGGATCGCCGGGCAGTTCGATGGTCACCTTTACATGATTTTTATTGCCGTTGCAGCAATCTGAAGATTCACAGTTTTTATGAACGTGATCGCCAAAAAGGTTGTTTTTATGGAGTTCGACCTTTAGCCTGTTGTCGCTCCGGTCATACGTGGAGTATGCTTTATACTTATCTTTGTTATATTCGATACAGACTCTGCATTCACTGCTTTTCCCCGACTTTGTGACACTCAACTCTCCGGCAAACACATTGATATCAACCAGAAACTCATCATTTTCGACATCGAACGTATCCTCGTACACTGTCATCTCATCGGATACGGCATATTCGTCATGGCACAATGCGGTGCCTGAAAATAATAAAACAAACAAAAAAGCGCAATAAACTGTTTTTTTCATGTGCATGCTCCTTTAAGAAGAAATAATTAAATTTTGGAACTAAAAAAATTTTGGGATGGTATCGATTAATATTTGTATAGAGATTTGTTTCCTTTTAAAGGTGAGACGAGATAATCGGAGAAAAAATTTCAGATATTAATTTTTTTCTACCCAAACAACCCGGAACTTACTATTATCTGGCAATAAAAGTCCGGGTACATTATGAAAGTTCATCTTAAAAATGGAAATGTCGCGAAAGTGACAGAAGGATCTTATTTAAACAACTCCGGAATGGCCGTACCGTCAAAACCTCAATCGTTCGACAGATATATCGGCCGGGGACGAATAGTATTGATAACCTCGTTATAGGTAAGGTCGTTGAGCCTGAAATCCGGTGTTTTTATATCGATATGCGTGTAGTAGCGAAGAAGGATAAAATAGCGTCTGATAAGCTCCGGAAGCAGAAAATTATCACGGACATATTTTTGCGCTTTCTTTCCGATGGTTACGGCTTCCTCCGTGTTTTCAAGCAGTCTGTCCATATACCGTGCTATGGCAGTCACATCGAGCGGATCAACGAGATATCCGGTTTCGCCGTCTATAACTTGAAGTTTTATGCCGCCGACATTTGAACCGATGACCGGTGTTGACTGCCACATGGCTTCGGTTACCACAAGCCCGAATCCCTCCCGCGTCGATACATGAATGAACGCTTTTGCCAGATGCATCAGCGCACCCAGCACACGGTCATTATTTTCGACATTCACCCATAAATGAATATCCCTGTCATCCATAGTCATATCCTGTAATTTTCTCAGCATCTCGCCGCCCTCGGGATCGTCTTCGTCGGTATAGCCTAAAAATATAAGGTACGGGGGAGGATTATGTTTCTTTTTGCGGCGAAGTTGTTTGAATGCTTTGATAATAGTCGCCTGATTTTTGTGTATGTCATACCGTGATATGGCAGCTAATATGGGTCGGCCGGGATCGATATTATGCGCGTTGAACAAAGGGCCGAGAACATCGAGCGCTTCGCTGTCGGAATAATGCTGGTTTTTTTCGTACAAAGGATCGATACACGGTGTAATCTGGTAAACCGGTATATGCAGACCGGAACCCATGAATTCCGGCATGGTGAATACGGCTCCTGCACATTGATTGATGTAGGGTAATAAAAAACGCCATATTATGTTGTTCGGGGATGATGTATCGATGTGGCAACGCCATAAAACATTACCGAAAAACACTCCGTTCATAACCATTGCGGCCGGTTGGGGATCATGAATCATTACAAGATCCGAAGCGATAAACATATTACGGGTATTTTCGTCGATGGTGTCGAGATACGCCTCAAAAATTTCCTCGAGTCTGATGGGCTGGTCGACACCCTGAAGCATATTATGGAACTTCTTTGTCACGGAAAAAAAGTTATCGCTGCCTTTGATTACATACCAGTTGGCATCAACACCAAGCGACCGTGCGAGAGGAATGGCCCCTTTGAGGATTTCAGCGACTCCTCCGCCAACAGATGTGGAATTGACATTGACCCAGCCTTTGCCGCGGAGAGGCAGAGTCAGTTTTTTCAATTCATCGAGCCGCTTTTTACCTATAAATGGAATGTAATCCTCAGGTTTTATTTTATAATCGGGGATATATTCTGTCAGAGTCATCCTGGTGTTGGCCTGCATTGAACCTCCTT
Source organism: Candidatus Latescibacterota bacterium (assembly GCA_016927495.1). Lineage (GTDB taxonomy): Bacteria > Latescibacterota > Latescibacteria > Latescibacterales > Latescibacteraceae > JAFGMP01. The sequence goes on from JAFGMP010000096.1 coordinate 2,149, forward strand.
GTGACGGGGGAAATTCCTATATATAAAATAATAACTCTTCGTACAAAACAAATCAAACATCATTTTAACTTTTTTTCCATGGATATTTCCCGGGCAGGGACAGAATATATTCTCTCTCTGCATGAAAAAAAGACATCGATGTAAATTATATATATAGAGGCAGATACCTTCAGGCAAAAAAAGGCCCGGCAATTTCACCGGGCCTTAAAATCGAAGTAATTAACAAATTACTTGAGCAGTGTCATCTTCATGGTTTTGGAGAAGTCACCGGATTTGACGGTGTAGAAGTATACACCGGCGGAGAATGCGGAAGCATCCCAGTTAACCGTGTGATTTCCAGCGTTCATGAATTCATTGGCAATGGTGTCAACTTTCTGACCTGCAACGTTGAATACGTCAACCGAAACAATACCGGCATCAGCAATGTTGAAGTTGATGGTCGTGGTCGGGTTGAACGGGTTGGGTGAATTCTGTGCAACGGCAAAAGCAGCCGGAGCGGCTTCATCAACAGCAACCTGTGAGCTGATGACGCCTTTGAAAGTATCATAGCCTACCCAGAACCAGCCGGTAGTATCTGTTTCCTGAGAATTGTTGGAAACCAGAAGACCGTCATATGCTGAGCCACCGGAAATAACGCTTGTGTCGAGTTTCTGCTTGGCGGTTTCGGCTGCAAGAGCATGATAACCGAGACCGGTTCCGTCCGGAGCATAAAGTCCGAAGGAAACAGCGCCCATGTCAAACGATGGGAAGAATGAGAAACCATTTTTCTCGATAGGAATGTTGTATTTGTACGGACCGACATTATAGTCGTTACATACCCAGGGTTTCTCGGAATCTTCTTCAAAGTTATGGTCGCCGGTATAGTCACCGTTCGAGTTTGCCCAGATGATAGCATCATCTTCGTCTTCATAATAGATGTCGATGAGTGCGTTCAAACATGTTGAATGGGCGCCGGTTACAACATAAGTTCCCCAAGTGTTGAGCGTTGCCGGGCCGCTTGAAGACTGGCCGCCTGCTTCGGCATCGTTAAGGTCGACATACCAATCTGACAGATCTAAACGCTGAACCTCTGAACCTTCAAAATCAATGAAAATGAGTTCTGATTCTGCGCTTGTTCCCGACAGGTCACCATTGGTTGTGATAAGATAAGGGCCGCCGTCATTTACAATACCTGGGCCGAATTCCCATCCAACAGGATAATTGACGGAGAACTTGTAAACGCCGTCATCGCCAAAATCCAGAATTTTTTCTGCTTCGCCATTTGGTACCCATGACCATGCCCAAACAGCCTTGTTACCCATGTTGTCCAATCCGCATTTGTAGAATTTATCGAAATCTTCAGGATTGAATGCCAGCCCACCGGGATCGGCAACTTCATAGGTAGTACATGTTTCCTTCATAGAAGCATCATCAGGATCACTGCCGACAATCCATTTTACATTATCACCTGGTGCAAGAGTTCCGTCGGAGTTGCCGCCACGGTGGCCGCTACCTCCCCAAATAATGGGCTGATTGAGCATCTTACCAGCTTCATCATGGGTCATGACGGTGATACGTCCCCAGGGATTCGGAGAAATCTGTCTGGTTACGGGAATTTTGAAGTTTACATTGTCAAAACCCCAGACGTAGTAGTTATATTCGTTTTCCGCAACATTTTTCCCGTCGTTGTCTTTACCCTTCCAGGTATAGTTGTTGGTACCGATGTCCATCTGAATCGGTTCACTGGCATAGACGCAGGTGTCAATTTTATTGACATAATGCCAGCCAAGATAACCGTTCTGGATTTTACTGACGGAACCTGCCTGATCTTTTGTGAATACAAGGAAAATAGCGCTTGCAGGTTGGCCTGTAACTTTTATCGGAATGGTAACATCGGCGCCTTCAAAGTTATACAGCACATGACTAGGAGCGGAAATAACCATTTTCGTCGGCACAAAATTAGCGGCAAAAACCTGCGACACCGCAAATACTAATACTGCTGTTAAAACAAATATCTTTTTCATGTTTTTCCTCACACTAAAAAAGTAACGAAATTACAGCGATAGACAATTCTTATTAATGCTTTTACGCCATTCATCCTCCTCTCAAAATTAAAATTTCTGTTTTTAGCCGGATACTTTATGGAAACTTCTCCATAAAAAAACTGATATAAAAATAATTTTAAATTTATCATTACCTTTATGGTTTATTATTACTTGTTAAGCCGCTTTATAAAATCTAACTGATAACTCATATGCAATACACCAAATATTGTAGTATATTTACAGTGTTTACCGGGTATATGGTGTCAATATGAAAAAATTGTAGTTGTTCGATTTTTTTCTGACCCTGATTTCCTTTGGTTTCAAGCATGAAATTCCTGACGGATAACAAACATATATACAAATATAATTAATCTTTTTTTAAGGTAATGTCAAGTTTTGTTTTTATTTTTTTTATATTTATGTAATTTTTTTTTCATTTAAAAGTACGTTGGAAAATCATTAGAATCGGATATGATTGCTATACCCTCGAGTTCCACCAGCCAGGCGGGGCGACATACGGCGCCTTCCAGCAGGAGATAGGGAATACCGGCCGGAATCTCTTTGTCGAGGATTTCCTTAACTTTTTTCCTGTCTTTAAGATTTCGGACATATACAATCAAATATGCCATATCTTTCAATGCAGCCCCATGTGGAACAAGCAGCGCTTTAATGTTATCGATTGCCCGTTGTGTCTGTTTTCTGACATCTGCCGGATACAGCACCTCCCCGTGTTTGTCGATACTGGCGGTACCCGAAATGTGTAAATGAGAACGATCGCCGAATTTAACGCGGGTCCCGCGTTCGAATGTTACACCGTACTTTATTGTCGGGGAAAGATTTTCCGGAGCTTCCATCCGCACTATCTGTTCCGGTTTCAGATTTCCGATGGCATATGCATCGAAAGCAACGAGTGAATTGACTTCCTTTGAAAAACCCTCTATACCTGTGCTGGCGATATATCTCGTTGCAGGGGTTAAACCATTCTGTTCGAAAAAGGCTTTCCTCGAATCCACCATACCTTTGTAATGATTATCGACATCCCGAACATATACCCATGTTCTGATAACGTTGTCAAGCAATGTCATTCCATTATCGTGCAAAACCGAATTAAAGGACTTAAATATTTCATTTGTTTGTTTGTATGAGTCAAAATCACCGATTCCGTAAAAATTTGCAATCCACAACAGGTTATAATAATTGCCATGGATTAAGGCTCCGTTACGGCGATTCTCATTGTCGTAGGTAAAAATGTCTTTGCTTAGAGGACAACAGTCTTTTGTCCTGATATGATACACAAGCAGATTTATGTCGCCGCCATATACCGGGCATTGCTGGATAACCGATACAGCGCCGCTTCTCAATTCATTGAAAATCTTTGACTTTCTCAGAGTTTCTTTTTGGTTGGCTATATCACTGACGTAAAAACGGCTGAATATCAAAGTGTCTTTCGATAAACCACATTTTTCTTCTGCTGCCATATATGATTCGTATAATCCGTCAAGCTCGTGTGCAAAGGAGAAATCTTCTTTCGTTTCCACGGTCAAATAAAATTCTTCTGTCCCATCCTGTGTTTTAAAAGATGAACCGTTAACATATTTTTCAATTGAAAAAAAATCAGACGTCATATAACTTCTCTTTTTATGTTTTTATGTTCAATGTATAAAAATAATTTCAGATTAATCTGCTAATTTACTATGTTCCCGGTAAATCCACAAGAAATAATTTCAAACAGACAAATCAATGTATTGATATGAGGTCATGAAATAAAAAAATATTATGCGTCACAAAAGTGAATATAATTTATTCATAATTGTTGTTTTAACCTGTCGATTTGAACTCTTAACTGTTGTGCTTCAGGATTAAGCCTCAGAGCTTTTTCGAATTCCTGAATTGCGCTTGCTTTATTACCAATTTTCAAATATAGGTTACCAAGGTCAATATAACCCTGAATATTCAGCGGCATAATATCGAGGCCTTTTATATACATCGAAATTGCTTCCGGAACCGTATTATTTTTCATTGAAAGTACTTTAGCGAGCATAAAACAGGCATTAGGATTATTGGGATCCAGCTTATGGGCATGCCTGAAAGCGTTTTCCGCCTTGTCGAATTCTTTTTTATTCATGTAAATGATCCCGAGATTATGAAGCGCCTGAGGATTTTGGGAGTCAATTCTCAATGCAGTCTTGAATCTGTCTTCAGCCTTATCATACTCCTTGTCGTAAAGATGAATTGTTCCGAGGCGGAGATAGGTATCTATGTCGGTTTTGTATCTTAATACTAATTCAAAAGATTCCCGGGCCTTTTCGAAATCCTTTTCTCCCATATAAATGACACCGAGATTATAATGAGTATCGGGGAGATCGGGGTCAAGTTTGATTGCTCTTTCAAAATTCTCTTTTGCTTCTTTCGTATCACCTTTTGCCAGTTGAATCAATCCCAATCCCTGGTAAGCCGGAGCATATTTAGAATCATATATAACTGATGTTCTAAAGAATTTTTCAGCTTTTTCATATTCTCCCCTGCCCAAATAGATTTCACCGAGATTCAGATGAGAAAGAGGATCATCGGGGTCAAGTTTCAACGCAATTTTAAATTCTTCTTCGGCCTCATCGATTCTGTTCATGTTTCTCAGCAAATAAGCCAATTCGCGGTGAGCATCGATAAAATCAGGATTCATGTCTATTGATATCCTGAATGATTTTTCAGCTTCATCGAATTTTCCGTAATCCTTTAATTTATCTCCTCTCCGGGTGTATGAGTAATAATCGACAAAGCTTTCTTCAATTTGTTGAATTCCGCCTGATGCTATATTAACAAACTCCGGAATATTACGGGCTCTGTCATTTGATGAAAAATTGTGAAGGAGTATAGGAGGACTGTCTTTACCGTTTTCATCGATGTGCTTGATAAACAGATCGGTATAGGGCGAATTCTCTTTTGATGAAAACACTATCCACCTGCAATTCGGCGACCAGCTATGCCATGAATTCATCAGTCCGGTATTATATTTCATTTCACGGGGTTCTTCGGAAAAGTCGGCAGGCATTATGCATAATTTACTGTCGGGCTGGAGCAGCATAAAACTTCGCGCCTGGCAAAAAACGATCCATTTCCCGTCGGGAGAATAACGCGCAAAATAATTACTCTTACCGTTGTTGGATGCACCTCTGATCGGTTCCGGTGTTCCGCCTTTACCCTCGTTAAAAGGGATCCTGTAAAGGTCAAACGCAAAAGTTGCGGCATTGGCGGTATCCTCTATATACTGTTCACCGCCTAAAACAACTGCTGACTGCCCGCGGGTGAGGACTATATTTTTTGTTTTGTCGTTTTTAAGAAACTCTGTCATTGGTGCACGTGCAAAAATGATATATTTCCCGTCGGGACTCCATACAGGATTAGATTGCACAAAATCGGGATCATCCGCTCCCGGGAGCGAGAAGAATTTTTTAGTTTCCCTGTCGTAAATTCCCACAATTCCCTTGACAGGGAAAAAAAGCTGGGAAAAAGTAATGTCCGTATTTTTTCCAAGAAAAATAACCCTGTCTTTTACCGTCGCGGTGACATATCTGCCATCGGGCGATATCTGGGCGAGAAGACCGAAAGTGAAATTACCGTCATCACGTTTATAATCGTTCCAGGTGATTAATTTTTCCCGTGTTAAAAAGATATGTTCCTCAACCGGCGTTATGGCATATGATCCCTTGTCACCACCGGAATCAACATCCATTGCGAGCGTAGCGCCGTCAGGAGTAAAGGAATGGCAATTTCCGCATACCGGCAGGTTTTCCAGCACTATCGGGGGTCGTTCGCTTTTGGAAACGTCGCCCATACGCCATTGAATAAGCTCCATTTTCTCACGGGCAAAATCAAAAGGCAGCGGGACATCACGATAAAATATTGGCGCTCCTACCGAATCGGCGGATGTTGAAATGGTGACAGTGTTTTCCGAGAGAGTTTTGTTGCGGGTCATTATTTTACCAAAAAAAGAACTTTTATATCCTTTAATTGTTACGATCGCGCTCTTTTCCAGAGAATTTTCCTTGATCGTTTCCCATTTATCAGCGGCAGGAGTCCATTCTGTGGTTGACGATAATCCGGTAACAGTTTTGCCGCCGTTTGCAAATTGTATTTCTATATTCCACATATCGGCACCTGATGTGGAATCATTCCAGCAAAATTTTGCGGGGGAAATTTCCGGGGGGAAAAGAGAATTATTTTTGGGGTATACAATTACCAGTTCTTTTGTTGAAAAGTTCGGAAGAAAAACATACAAAATTACCGCAATGATAAATATTGCCAAAAGACCGTATGTAATTTTTTTTGATTTTTCAGACATTTTGCTATTCCTTTTTTTATATTTATACTCCTTAACAAATAAAAGGATTACCGAAAAATAAAAATACCAGTTTATTAAATAGTAAGTCAAGCACTATTCAAATTCCGGTACTGTCGGGAAGAGTGATATTTATGGAATTAATTATCCGATTTAATTGGTGTTATTTGATAAGATAATCAGAATAAAAACTATTTATTCTGGTCTGAAATTTTATAAATAAATCTGTGCTAATACATTTTTCATACTGCATTAACAGTAAAAAAATTTAAAAAAAGAGATATAAAAATATTTAACATTTTTGAATTGAAAAGTCGTTTGGAAATGGATAAAACCGTATGTATGTTAGTAGCGATGCATGGGCTTAAAAAAAATTGTATATAGAACGGAGACCGTCATGATATCACGGAATATGCAAAAAAATCGCAGGTTTTTTATTAAAACAATGTCCATGACCGGGCTTGTTTTTTCCGGTATCTCGGGATTTACGCAGGCTCAGGATACATCGGCACAAAAAAAAATCAGAACCAGACACTGGGATGTAATTGTCGTCGGAGGAGGACCGGGAGGTGTTCCCGCCGCAGTTGCCGCTGCACGCAACGGTGCACGGTCGCTGCTTATCGAACGGTATGGATTCCTGGGCGGTATGGCCACTACAGCGCTTGTTCACCCTTACATGAAATACAATGCCGGAAATACTATCATTACCCGTGGTTTGTTTGAGGAATTTCTGGATATTCTCCTGAAAAACGGAGCCATACTTGAGGACAGGAAACATTTCGACGCCGAACCGATGAAGTGGCTGCTTGACCGTTTCGTTCTCGAGTCCGGTGCGGAATTATTACTGCATTCACAGGCTATAGGCGTTCTGAAAAAGGATAATACGATTAAAGCAGTGAAAGTTTTTCATAAAGGCGGTGTGGAGGATCTGAGCGCAGATATATTTATAGATTCAACCGGCGACGGTGATATATCGGCATGGGCCGGTGCAAAAATCGAGGTCGGCCGTGAGCAGGACAATGCCTGCCAGCCCATGACAACATCATTCCGTATGGCGCATGTGGATGTGGACCGTATACCGCCCGCAGCGGAAATAAATAAGCTCTATGATGAAGCGAAAGCACGGGGTGAGGTGAAAAATCCCCGTGAAAACGTACTGAAATTCAAATCAGTGCACCCGGATGTCATTCATTTCAACACCACCAGGATTGTCGGAAGGACATCGCTGGATGGCTGGTCGATCACCGATGCCGAAATCGAAGGACGCCGTCAGATCGATGACATGGTACGCTTCCTGAAAAAATATATAGCCGGATTCGAAAATGCATATTTAATGAAAATCGGGCCGGAGATAGGTGTCCGCGAGTCACGAAGGGTAATGGGTGAATATGTATTGAACGCAGACGATGTTTTACAGGCACGTCATTTTGACGATGGTATTGCCTGCGCCTCATATGACATCGATATTCATAATCCTACAGGTACAGGCACCGATATCCGTCGTCTTAAGCCGGGTACGTATTACATGATTCCGTATCGCTGCCTTATTCCGCAGGGAATCGACAACCTCATTGTGGCAAGCCGCTGCATTTCGGCAACCCATGAGGCGCATTCCTCACTGCGGGTGATGCCCATAGTTTGGGCGTTGGGACAGGCAGGTGGTACCGCAGCAGCGTTGTGCATTAAAAACAACACGAAACCTTCAACAGTTGATGCGTCCGGTTTGAGAAAAATACTTGCTGAACAGGGCGCTTTTGTGTAAAGCCGGTTACACATCAGCAAATATAAGGGGATCGGTACAGGCGTGGAGAGTGTGTAATCCATTTTTCAATGTCTGAACCTTGATTTTCCTGATTCAAGGATTACCATGATTTTTCATGTTTCAGGTAATCAGGCAAATTATATAAATCATGGTTCAAACGTTTATTTGCAACTATATAATTTTACCAGGCCATGGGTAGACGACCGAAAGGCTTCCGTTTCGACAATAATCCGTGAGGTATAGGCCTCATGATCCTCCGGGACACTACGCTTTGTCATGAATGAAATACCGAAGTTGATGAGTTTATCGATCGACTTACGTCGAATCATCATTTCACCTTTATTAAAATTAGTTCAACCTTCATGTGAATGTATCAAATGACATTTCCCGCAGTCTGGCTTTCGCAGTATGGTTTTTTTCTTCATTTCAACAGCATCTGAACTCAGTTTGCTATGCTCACTTCCAGGGCCATGGCATCCCTCGCATCCTACTTTTGCATATTCCGGTGTTGTTTTTTCATCAACAAAACCGCCATGTTCTCCATAACCGGTAACATGGCATTTCAGGCAGGATCCTTCTTCTCCATCTTCTTTGAGTTTTTTGTATCGCTCAGTGTCTCTTATATCGGTATATGCATTATTGTGGGTATTTTGAGCAAAAGTCTCCGATTGCGTTGTGTGGCAGGACCCACAGACAGAGTCACCGACATATGAAGCATTAATAGCTGGAGATTGTGCGAGTGTTTCTGTGACACATATGACAATAATCGCGGAAATAAATACTTTAGTAAGCATAGATTTTTGCCTTTTCACTCATAATTATAAAGCCTGAATTTTAATTAAAAGAATTCCTCGATGCTTGCATTGGGGTAGCCAGTTATATGTGACCCCCCTCGGCTTCGCCGTGTCCCCCCGTAAGGGGGGATTTGCACTGCCGAAGTTTTTGTCTCCCCTAAAAGGGGAGATGTCACGAAGTGACAGAGAGGTCTGTTATTTGATACCTCGGAGCTCTGCTCCAGGGTAGTTCATTTAATATATCGAGAAATCAGGGATCATGTTATTGGAATTTTTATTCGAAAAACAATCATGTAAAAATTTTCAGACTGTCCTGATAAGCTCTTCCAGATACCTTTTCGCTTTCAGTATATCCTCAATTTTTTTTGGACCGCTGATTTCACGTTCGATGGTGATATGGCCCGTAAAATTCAGAGCTTTTAGTTTACGGATAACGTTCGGGAAATCGACTGCGCCCTCGCCTATGGGTGTTTCATGGCCAAGTTCTTTCGGATCGGTCGGGTATAGTCCATCCTTGGCATGAAGCGACCGCACATAACGGCCTACTACATCGAGACCGTCCACCGGATTTGCCTTGCCGTAAAGGATTAGATTTGCGGTGTCGTAATTGACTCCCAGATTATCGGTACCAATGTCTTCTATGGCGCGAAGAAGTGTAACCGGTGTCTCCTGCCCCGTTTCAAACCGAACCTCGATTTCCCTGTCCCCGGCATATCCTGCCACTACTTTCATGACATCGATAAACTCGCCATAAAGCACATCATTGGGATTCTCAGGAATAAAACCGAAATGAGCAAGGACTGCCGAAATACCTGCCTCTTTGCAAAATTCGATGCCTTCTTTGAGCCGTACCACACGCTCCGTCCTGTATTCACGGGGGACAAGCCCGATGGTTGACGGACCTTCATAGAAATTCCAGATATATTTCCCCGGCCCCATACAGATCAGGCATGTCGGTTCGAGCGTATATTTCCTCAGTGCCGTTTTGACCCTCTGTGCATGGTCCTTCGAATAATCGCCAACCGATAACTGGCAGGTGCCGAATCCAAGTTCCCGTACCTTTGCCAGATCAACATCAGGATCGTTCGCGCTTTTAATGATACCGAGAGGCATATTTTTCAGAGCATCTGCGCCGTTAGCCGGTAATGCAAAAGATTTCTGCGCCCCGTTAACGACAGTCATCAATGATAATCCCGCTGTTGTACCGACAAACTTTCTGCGATTGAGATGTTTCATAAATTCACCTCGTTTTTGATCTACCTCAAATGACACGTAACAACCCGAACATCCTGATCTCCCTCAATCCATGTATTATTCCATTCTTTTACATATGATTTCTCAACCAGGTCTGGCACATCGAGCCGGTGTGTGGTTATCCTGAATTCGTCATTGTCATATTCCACAAGCCTTATTTCGTAGGGAAATTCCCGCAAAGCTGCGGTCATGATATACCAGATGCCGTTTTCCATAAATACATCGTTGATATGCCAGTGCCCTGCAAAACAAACTTTAAGGTTGTTGTGTTTTTCGATGATATTTTTCAGTTTTGTACGGTTTATTATGTCGGGAATGAATTCCGACGGTTCCGATTGCGGCCCTTTGACCGGTTTCCCGTGAGGAAAAGTCGAAACCGGATAGGTATGTTTGAATTCAAGGGGTGCATGAGTAATAAGTACAGCGGGAGTGTGTGTGTTCACCAGACTTTTATCGAGCCATACAATATCAGATTCGAAAGGCCCCATACCTTTAATACGACCCGATTTGTATGCGTCGTGGTCAAGCACCGGAGAAATTCCGCTGTCCTCATTATACCACGCCGACACATCGAGGAAAAAAAAACGTATGTTTTCTTTGTCTCTCATATATGTACAGCCATTATTGGCAATATCGAACTGATCCCGGATAAGGTTTCGTGTTTCGCTGCACCATGTATCGTGATTGCCCGGAACCATATACCACGGGCATCCGAGCCGGTTCATTATGTCTGAGCCGAACTCATAGCTTTTCTGCGAACACACACCGACAAAATCACCGCAATGAATCACAAAATCCGGAGTCAGTTTATGAACAAGGGTAACAAGCGCTTCTCCCATTATATCGGAAAAACGCTCGGTTGTACGGTTCCACCAGGTGCCTTCATATGTAGATGGCAGAGCAGTGAAATGTGTATCGCTCATAACTGCAAAGCGGCATGGCATCGTTATTCTCCCATGGTGTTAATCGATGCCTCTATTTTTGGTAAGTCGTTCCGCTTCGCGGGCTATTACAATTTCTTCATTGGTAGGAATAACATAAATTTTTGCATGTGAATCGTATGCATTGATTTCCGATTCGCCGCTTTTTGCGCTGCGGTTTTTTGCTTCATCCAGTTTGATTCCGAGAAAAGAAAGGCCCTCACATGATTTACTTCGTACCATCGGACTGTGTTCGCCGACTCCGGCGGTAAATACAAGTGCATCGCATCCACCTAAGATACCGGTATAGGCGGCGATATATTTTTTGATCCGGTAACAATACATGTCGATTGCGAGTTGAGCGCGGTCATTACCCTCCTCTGCGGCGGCGGCAACCTCACGCATATCGGAAGATATCCCGGTTATCCCCAAAAGACCGCTTTTTTTATTCATAATCGTATCCATCT
>JAFGMP010000097.1 GCA_016927495.1 Candidatus Latescibacterota bacterium
ACCATGAGTGCCAATACTGTTTGCCATCACGGCATTACTTTTGATCATGAAGCGATTGAGTCTTTTTGCCTGGAGAACGGGATAAAAAAGCTTGCGTTGTTCGGGTCGGTGCTTCGTGAAGATTTCAGGCCGGACAGCGATATTGATATGCTGGTGGAATTTATGCCGGAAGAACAGATAGGCTATTTTGAGTTAGTGAAAATTGAGCGGACTCTTTCAGAATTTTTAGGTAATAAAAAGGTTGATCTTCGAACCCCCGGTGAATTAAGTCGATATTTTAGGGAACGGATTCTAAAAGAGGCTGAATATCTGTATGTACGATGACGATATGTTAAGAATCCGGCATATATTTGATGCAGCAGAAAAAGTTCGCAATTTTATTCAGAATAAAAGCCGTGAAAATCTTAACAGCGATGACATGTTGTTATTCGCTCTTGTGAGGGCTATCGAAATTATTGGTGAAGCGGCACGATATATTTCAGATGATTTCAAAAATAATCATCCTGAAATACCATGGTTGGATATTATGGGTATGCGAAATCGTCTCATCCACGGTTATTTTGATCTTGATCTCGACGTTGTGTGGAAAACTTCCACTCGAAATATTCCTGCTTTAATTGAACAACTAGAAAAAATTGCTGATGTTAATGACTTGTAGAGTAATTTTTTTTAGAGAACGGACAATCAGTTTTATAAACATAGATAGCAAATCACAGGATATCACCATGAGTGCCAATACTGTTTGCCATCACGGCATTACTTTTGATCATGAAGCGATTGAGTCTTTTTGCCTGAAAAACGGAATAAAAAAGCTTTCTCTTTTCGGATCGGTACTTCGCGATGATTTCGGACCGGACAGCGATATTGATGTGCTGGTGGAATTTATGCCGGAAGAGCGTGTCGGATTTTTCAGATTATATGATATTATGGAGGAATTGTCTTCCATGTTTGGTGGCAGAAAGATTGATCTGAGAACACCTGGTGATATAAACAAATCATTACAGGCAAAGGTTTTTAACGAAGCGGAGGTTCAGTTTGAACGATAAGGATTTTGTTCGAATAGAACATATGCTTGTTATGTCTCAGAAAGCAATGTCGTTAATAAAGGGATATAAATATGCGATACAGAATTGTAATCGAGCAGGATGAAGATGGTATGTATATTGCTGAATGTCCTGTATTGCCCGGATGTATTTCACAAGGGAAAACCAGGAAAGAAGCGATAGAAAACATCCAGGATGCAATCTCCGGCTATATCGAAAGCCTTAAAAAACATAATGAATCCATACCACCTTCAATATTTGAAGAAATAGTTGAGATAGCAGAATGACTGGCATTCCGGTGATTTCAGGAAAAGAACTTTGTAAAATACTGAGAAGAGCAGGTTATATAACCGATCACCAGACCGGCAGCTATATTATATTAAGGAATAAAAAATATCCTTATAGAAGGCTATCTGTTCCGAATCACAAAGAATTAGCAAAAGGAACTTTTCGTGCTGTATTACGCCATGCAGGGTTGTCCTTAGAAGAATTTATAGAATTAATGAAAAAATAAACCTATCATAGGTTATTGAAATTCACACAAACGAACAAGAGACTTTACTATGACAGTAACACATCCTTACGAGAAATATATACGACCGTCGGCGATCAGGACTACGAACTGTCCGGGATGCGGCAACGGAATCCTTGCACAGTCGATTCTCAGAGCGATCGATGAGGAAAAGCTCGACATGGACGATTTCGTTTTCGTGTCGGGAATCGGTTGCGCCGCATGGATACCAAGCCCGTTTTTCCACGCCGATGTGCTTCACACAACCCATGGCCGGCCAATTGCATTTGCCACGGGAGTCAAACTTGCTGCTCCCGACCGCAGGGTTATGGTGGTATCCGGTGACGGCGATCTGCTTGCCATCGGGGGTAATCATTTCATTCATGCCGCGCGACGTAATCTGAATATGACGGTTATATGTGTGAACAACAGCATTTACGGCATGACAGGTGGTCAGGTAGCCCCGACAACACCGATGGGACTCAAAACCATGACCAGCCCCTACGGAAATGTGGAAAACAGCTTCGACATCAGCGAACTTGCAGCGGCCGCGGGCGCTACTTATGTTGCACGGTGGACCGTATTTCAAGCGCTTCAAATCACTCGCACGGTAAAAAAAGCGCTTAATCATAAAGGATTTTCACTCATCGAAATCATTAGCCAGTGCCCTGTCCAGTTCGGCAGAAAATCGGGTATGGGAAATACAACTCAGATGTTTGATTATTATAAGGAAAATTCTGTGTCGATAAAAAAGGCATCCGGTATGTCTGAGGATGATCTTACCGGTAAAATTGTTGTCGGAGAATTGGTTGAAAAAGAAAAACCGACGCTCGATGAGGAAATGGAACATCTCAGGCAGAGCCTCAGGGAAAGGGGCGACCATGCCGAGAACTGAAATACGTATCGCCGGATTCGGCGGCCAGGGCGTCGTCCTTGCCGGTGTGCTGCTCGGTACAGCAGCGATACTAAGAGATGATAAACATGCTATCCAGACACAGTCATACGGTGCTGCGGCAAGGGGTGGTGCGGCACGGTCGGATGTGATTATCAGTGATGAAAAAATCATGTATCCTCAGGTGACCGCTCCCGATATCATGGCCGCATTCACCACTGAAGCGTTAAATAAATACAAGGATGAACTGAAAAAGGGTGCCACTCTTATAATCGACGAAGACCTTGTGACACCACCGGAAGATTCATCGTTTAAAATCTATCGTGTTCCGGCAACCAGCATCGCGTCAAACGAACTCGGCAAAGGAATTGTAGCGAATATGGTGATGCTTGGATTTCTTTCGGCTCTTACCGGAATAGTAAGTCTGGAAGCCCTTGAGGAAACTATTCGTGCCAATGTACCGAAAGGAACCGAAGAATTGAATCTGACAGCATTCAGAAAAGGGGTGGAGAGAGCACAGGAAGTGAAATAATAATATATGTTAAAGGGCTCTTTCTGTTTTGAGATTGCTTCGCTTATAGTGTTCGCTCGCAATGACATATAATTTTGAGTAACGATGCAGTTTGTCATATTTTGTAGTTTCTGTCATCAAATCTAAACAAAAGGATTGAAACTTTCGGGCAGTGAATTTATTTAAAAACTTTGAACTTTAAACCTTGAATTGTATTTATCATGAGACTCCACGAACACGAAGCAGCGGATGTATTTGAAACTATGGGAATACCGGTTCCCCAGCGCGGTGTCACTGAATCAGTCGACGGTGCACTGAAAATAGCGGAGGAGATCGGTTATCCGGTTATAGTAAAAGCACAGGTACTGGTGGGAGGTCGTGGCCTTGCCGGAGGCATCAAGGCAGCCGCCAACCCGGAAGAACTTCGGCGTGTAACCGACATTCTGATCGGCAGCAACATCAAAGGTATTACAATCCATAAGGTTCTTATATCAAGCAAAGAAGATATTCAGGATGAATTGTATATAGGGATTACTATCGACGGATATTCAGGGAAACCTGTTGTGGTTGTCAGCACCGAAGGCGGAGTCAGCATCGAGGAAACCGCCCGGAGACATCCGGAAAAAATCGCCTCATTCCATGTCGATATTCAATCGGAATTTCTTCCCTATCAGGCGAGAAAACTCCTCCAAAAAGTGCTAATCCCCCAACGTCTTATCAATCCCTGCGCTGATGTTGTCGTACGCCTGTATAACACTTTCATACAAAACGATGCGCTGATAGCTGAAATAAATCCGCTTGCAGTACTCAAAAACGGCAGTCTTATGGCTGTCGATGCCGTGCTCGAAATCGATGATTCTGCTCTTTTCCGGTCAGGCCGCATAGTCCCTCGTGACCCGGAACGTATCGATAATCCGCTGGAGCGCCGTGGAAAGGAAATCGGCGTGACCTATGTCGATCTTGACGGCGACATAGGCATTATCGCTTCAGGTGCCGGCCTCGGCATGGCGACCATGGACATTATAGGTAAACGGCTTCGTCCGGCCAATTTTCTTGAAACCGGCGGAGGGATTACTGAGGATTTACTCTATGACAGCATGGATCTTGTAATGAGGAAAAAGGGATTACGCGGCATTATTATCAATGTTTATGGTGGTATAAATCCTATTCACGAAGGAGCCCGTGGTGTAGTCCGCTATATGAAGGAACACAACATGACGATACCGGTTGTTGCAAAAGCCCTCGGAAATCATCAGGAAGAAACGTGGGAAATTCTCAAACAGGGTGGCGTACATGTCATTACCGATGTTCCAACCGAAAAAGCAGTTGAACGGCTCTTCGAACTTGTCGGAATATAAAATAACGAATTTCAAAAAGGGAGTACTTGCATGATTAATATACGAAAAATCCTGACTGTCTGTATTGTGGTAATAACGCTGCAGTTATTTTATGTGTATACCGCACATTCCGAAACGAAAATAGGTTATGTCCGCTCGGGATATATACTGCGTAATTATGAACCATACAAGCAGGCCATGAAGGAATTTCAGGCGCTTGAAGATTCCGAAAACGAAAAATTCAAAAAAATGACCGATGATTTTCAGGAAAAGGTCGCTGCGGCACAAAAACAGGCAGCATTTATGAGCCAGGAAAAAATTGCGGAGAAAAGCCAGGAACTGGAACGTGAAAACGCATTACTCGAACAGTATTCGGCAAAAGTGTTCGACCGTGATTCGGGGATTCTGTCAAAGAAATATAACGATTTAATCAAACCGGTCTTCGATCATGTTAACAGCATCATAAAAAAAACAAGAATTGAAGAAGGTTATGATTTTATTTTTGAGTCCGAAAGTGACAGTCTCATCGATGCGGATGAAAAATATGATTTATCGGATAAGGTGCTCGCCATGCTGGAAAAAGAACCTATGCCAACAACAGTATCCACAGAAAAAAAAGATTAGGCAATGAGTATTTTACTGGACAATAAGACCCGTGTCCTGGTGCAGGGTATCACGGGAAAAGTGGGCAGCATTCAGACACGATGGATGCTTGATTACGGTACAAACATAGTAGCCGGCGTTACACCGGGAAAAGGTGGTATCACAACACATGGCGTTCCTGTGTTCGACAGTGTTGAAGAGGCAGTCGATGGCACAGGTGCTGAGGCTTCGGTATTCTTTGTCCCGGCTTCATTCGTGATGGATGCATTTTATGAAACGGTGGATGCCGGAATCGGTCTCATAGTTGTTGTACCTGAACATATTCCTGTGCATGATGTGTTGAAAATGCGCTCTTATGCCCAGCAAAAGAACATAATTGCCCTGGGGCCTACAACTCCCGGAATTATGACCCCCGGAAAAGCGAAAATGGGTATCATGCCGGGATCACTTTTCAAAGAGGGTCGGGTCGGTATTATATCCCGCAGCGGTACGCTTGCTTATGAGGTCGCCGGTATACTTGCTGAACAGGGAATCGGTCAAAGTACTGTGGTCGGTATGGGCGCCGACCCTGTGGTGCTTTCAAATATGGAGAAAATCCTCGAACTTTTTGAACGGGATAATAATACCGACGCTGTGCTGATTGTCGGTGAGGTTGGCGGCATGCAGGAAGAGAAATCGGCAGTCTTCATTGCTGAAAGCATGACAAAACCGGTAGCCGCTTACATTGCGGGACGATATTCTCCGGAAGGTAAGCGAATGGGTCATGCAGGCGCGATTATCAGAGGTTCAGCCGGAACGGTTGACAGTAAATGCCAGGCGCTTGCCGCATCAGGTGTTGAAATCCTCGAAACACCGGGAAAAGTTGCAGATTGGGCGAAAAATCATAATTTGAAATGAATTATATGAAAGCATAAAAATGAACATACCCCGTATGGTTAAAATCCGGCAGTTATTCAACCATGACCGGATAGAAAATCCTGCCGCAGAGCTATCTCGACGTCTTACACAATCGGGATTTCTTGAAAAGATCAAGCCCGGTTCACGAATTGCAGTAACCGCAGGTAGCCGCGGTATCAACAGTATACCATCACTCCTTAAGACGTTGATCGATGAGTTACGGCATACCGGCGCCAATCCTTTTATTGTACCGGCGATGGGGTCGCATGGCGGTGGAACCGCTGAGGGACAGTTGGAAATGCTTGACGGCCTCGGAATTTCCGAAGCGACGATGGGTGTTCCGATTATATCCTCTATCGAGACGGTTGAACTTGGAAAAACAGCCTCGGGAACGATCTCGTACATGGACAGAAACGCCTATGAGTCGGACGGTATCGTGATAATGAACCGGATAAAGATTCACACGGCGTTTCACGGCGAGGTGGAAAGCGGACTCTGTAAAATGATTGCTGTCGGATTAGGCAAACGGGATGGTGCCGCAACGCTGCACCGTCATGGTCTCGGTAATGAGATTGTGGAATGCTCCCGTATCGCACGGCAGAAAGCTACGATACTCTTCGGAATCGGTATACTTGAAAATGCGTTCGATGAAATACTCGATTTGGAAATTGTTGAGGCTCAGGATTTTGAAAAAGCCGACAATAAGCTTCTTGAGCGATGCCGTGAAATTGTACCCCGTGTGCCATTCAATTCGTTCGATATACTTATAGTCGATGAAATGGGGAAGAATATATCGGGGACCGGTATGGACACCAATATTATCGGTTTCTGGCGTCGGTTCGGCGGTGAAAAGATTCCCGATTACCGAACGCTCATTGTCCGCGATCTGACACCGGAAAGTCACGGAAACGCCATGGGAATCGGATTTGCCGACCTTACAACACGCCGCCTTGTGGACAAAATCGATTTCAAACCCACATACATGAACGGTATTGCATCCGCCACATGGGCGATTGTACGAATTCCAATCACGCTTGATAACGACCGGGAATGCCTCCGTGTCGCTCTCGAAGAACATGAACCGGGCGAGGCGCGAATTATCCGTATTAAAAACACGCTGGAACTCGAAGAACTTTATATTTCCGAAAATATCGCGGAAGCAGCGAAAAAGAGAACCGATCTTGAAATTATCGGTTCTGCCGAAGATATGAAATTTGACGATAACGGCAATATCATATAGAGTTGTAAATATAATGCGGATGCATTACATCCGCATTCGAAAGATTTTAACGGCAATATCGTGTAAATAAAAAATATATTTAACGATTTTTAGACACATCGCGATGTGTCTCAACTTTGTATTTTAAACCGCGAACTTTGAATTATTCCTCTATGAAAATTATCGACGCCCAGGCATATCATCTCAAAGCACCTCTTGAAATTCACTATAAAACCACGTTCGGTTCCATGACACACCGTCAGGCAGTATTCATCGTAGTGACGAGTGAAGACGGTATATCGGGTGTCGGCGAAACCTACATAAATTTCCCGGTTTGGGCTCCATACGGCAGGCTTGCGGCGTACCGTGAGGCATTTTTCCCACAGGTTGTCGGCAAAGACATAGACGACATACCTTTATTCATGCAAAGCTTGTGGAAGCTGTTTTACCGGGCGTCGATGCAGGGGAACTGTCTTGGGTCGACCATTCAGGCAATGTGCGCCATATCGACTGCGCTTTGGGACATGGCGGCTCGTCAGAAGGGTGTTCCGCTCAGAGTTATGTTTGCTGGTAATCCGGCAAATAAAGTAAAAATTTACGGCAGCGGGGTCAATACGCCGTTTCCCATCGATGCGCTCAAAGACGGGCTCGATATGGGTATGGATATTTTTAAGTTGAAGCTGGGGTACGGCGATATTATCGACAAAAAGAACATCGAAGAGCTAAAAAGAATTCTTGGCTCCGGAGTAAGGTTAGCTGTGGATGTAAACCGCAGCTGGAGTTTCGAGCAGACTGTGGAGTGGATGGACTATCTTGCCGACAATGATATCGCCTGGATCGAGGAACCGCTTGACCCGGAAAGCCAGCACCGTTATCCCGAACTGATCGAACGGGCAACGATTCCCGTTTCGGGAGGGGAGAATTTTCTGATTCCTCCGGATACCGATTTTCGCACTGAGAAAGAATGGGGACTCGACCTCAACGAGACACAACTGACACTTGATATCATACAACCGGCGATTGTCAAAAACTGCTGTTTTTCGGATGCGGTACAGTTACTGAAACTGGCGGAAGAACGGGACAAAAAGATATATCCGCATTTTCTCGGTTCCGCCCCCGGGATGGCAGCATCGGCACAACTGGCATCTCTGACTAAATATCCCCACCTTGAATGGGACATTAATCCCAATCCCATGAGAACATCATGCTTTATCGAACCGTTCAGGGCGGAAAACGGTTACCTTCTGCTGAATGACAATCCCGGTATCGGCTGGGAGATAAGGCCTGAGATTTTTATGGATTGGACAGTAGGTCATGTACAGGTTACAGGATAGTCTTTTCACACAGGTACAATGATGAAAAACTAACATAAAGGATCGCTGATGAACATCCACCTAATTCCGCTCATTCTCCTGATTGGTTACACCATCATTACCATCGGCGCCGCAAATATTGTCCTGAAAAAAAAGCTCGGTTCGGATCATTTCCTCGTTGCGGGCAGGGCGCTGCCGCTTGTGCTGGTGATCGCTGTGGTGCTTGGCGACTGGGTCGGCGGAAACGCTACCATCGGGGTAAGCCAGAGAGGATACACCGAAGGGATTTTAGGCTCATCATACTCGATTGCGCTTGGTATCGCCATGTTTGTGTTTGCATCGACCATGTCTGCACGGTTCAGACGCCTTAATGCGGTAACCATACCTGAGGTTGTGGGGCGGCTGTTCGACGGTAAAACACGGCTGATGGCGGCGATAGTAATCGGAGTGGCATATTTCATTGCGGGTATTACCCAGATCATCGCCGGAGGAGCGCTTCTTGCACCTCTTCTCGGTGTGGACAAGTGGATGGCCGACCTTATAGCGGCAATGATTTTCACCGCTATCATTACTGCAGGTGGACTTCGCTCTATCGCACTGGTTAATGTCATTCAGATGGGAGTTATTTTTGTCGGTATTTGTGTCAGCCTCGTATTTTCGCTCTCGATGGTCGGAGGATCGGTAACCAGAGGTCTCAGCAGGCTTTTGACCGAGCTGCCGTCCTCATACTGGAGTGTTACCGCACGTAATCCCCTGACGCTGGCAGGTGAGGTGGTCGCAACTGTATTCACCTGTTTTGCAGGCCAGGCTGCTATCACCGGCATATTTGCGGCAAAAGATACGAAAGCGGCCGTTCGGGGCGCCTGGATTGTGGGATTTCTGCTCATTCCTATCGGTATTGCATTCGCGCTGCTCGGCATGTGCGCCAGGGTACATTTCGGTGAGGCACTGCCCTATGGCCTTTCCGCGGCACCGGCGATGATGCTTGCCCTGAATCCGGTAATTGCCGGTATCTCCATGTGCGGTCTTTTTGCCGCGATCATTTCAACCGGGCCGCTCTGTTTTCTTGCACCGACACAAATTCTAATCCGTGATATCTATTCCGTATATATCGATCCCGATGCGCCGGACAAAACCAAACTTGTATTGAGCAGAGCGCTTGCAGTCATACTCCTCGTAAGCGGCGGAATCATAGCGGTTTCACTCACCGAAGTGCTGAAGATAACCTATTGGGGATTTGCGTTCCGTGTGGGTATAGCGGTGATTTTGCTGAGTGTGACGTTTCTCGGAGCACGGCGCATAACCGAGGATGGCGCTTTCTACGGTCTTATTGCCGGAGTAGCCGCATTCATTGTCTGGAATCTGCTGGGCAGCCCGTACGGACTTCATGTGGGCATGCCGACCGCACTTACCGTATTCGTTGCTACGGTCGTTATCTCACGGTTCAGAAACCGTAAACATGACCTTACCCCGGAAGTCCGTGAGGCGATGTATCCCGAAAAAAATTAGGCAGAAAAGCACAGAGGCAGAAGGCACGAATAAAAGAGTGTCTGAACCGCAGATACCTATGATGAAATGATGACCATGATTCCCC
>JAFGMP010000098.1 GCA_016927495.1 Candidatus Latescibacterota bacterium
AACTACATAAAATTTTAACCGTGATTTCTGATTTATTAGAGAGTAAAACATAATTGTAATTCGGATAAAGGGATTCGATGCCCGATATAATTCATGTCGATATGGACTGCTTCTTTGCGGCAGTCGAGGTGAAAGACAATCCCGATCTGGCCGGGAAACCGGTTATCGTGGGAGCGCTGCCCGGTACACGCGGGGTTGTTGCCGCATGCTCATATGAAGCCCGTGAGTATGGTGTCCATTCAGCCATGCCTGTGAGCCGCGCATTTAAAAAGTGTCCGCACGGCATCTATCTCAGGCCGCACGGCAATCGTTATGTCGAGGAATCGGAAAAAATCCGTGCGATATTCCAGCATTATACACCGCTTGTCGAACCGCTGAGTCTCGATGAGGCGTTTCTGGATGTTTCCGGCTCGCACCGTCTGTTCGGAACCAGTGTGGAAATCGGGCATGCGATCAAGGACCGTATCAAAACGGAGACAGGACTTGTCGCATCGGTCGGTGTCGCGCCGACAAAGTTTGTGGCGAAAATCGCTTCCGACCTTGAAAAGCCCGATGGTTTTGTGGTGGTAAACAAGGATGAGGTGCTCGATTTTCTCAGGCCGCTCGATGCCCGTAAAATCTGGGGGGTAGGGAAGGCTACCTGGAAAAAACTTGAGCGGCTCGGCCTGAAAACCATCGGCGACATAGCGGATTTTCCCGCTGAGGAACTCGAACGTATGTTCGGTAAACACGGCGTTCATCTTCACAATCTGGCGCATGGTATCGATGCACGGTCTGTCGAGCCTGAGAGCGAACGCAAACAGGTCGGCAACGAGCATACCTTTGGCGAGGACACCGGAGATATGGTCGAGGTAGAACGAACGCTGCTGGCTCTCTGCGACAAAGTGGCGGGCCGTCTCTATAAAAAAGGGTGCAAAGGCAGGACGGTTACCCTGAAACTCCGCGACGAGACTTTCAGGACAGTAACCCGTGCCCATACGCTCGACAGTCCGGTGATGACTGCCGAGGATATATATCATATCGCTCTCGATCTGCTCCGTAACGAGGATTTGCGCGGACTTAAAGTGAGACTGATCGGAGTGTCCGTTTCAGGTTTCGATGAAAACTGTCAGACCTCGCTGTTCGATGCCGGCTCCGAACGCAAGGAGAAGGTCGAGGAATTGCTCGACAATATTCGCGGCCGGTTCGGGAAAGGTGCGATTACGAGGGCATCGCTGATTTATAAACGTAAGGGAAAGACAAAAGAATAATGGTACGCGGATTTACGCGGACGAAAATATTGGCTAATAATATCATTATAACTCCTATCTACAGCAATTCCCTTATTCTCTTCTCAATATCGGACCCGAAAATATCCGTATGTACTATTCCTTCTTTGTCAATTATTATTTTATATTGTTGCATCTGTAACTTTGAAATTCCGTAAGAATCGAACGTTTTTCCTCCTGACCCCGATGTTTCCGATAAACCCGTCGCTTGCGAAGCTATTCCGTTTCTGACATTTTTGGTTTGAAAATCCAACTTCCGGTTGTCGGATTTCCTGTCAACGGCTATAGTGTACTGTAAACCTTTCTCACGGATAAAATTGTTCAACGAAGCGATGTCTGGTGTGTATTCATGAATGCCGATAACAACCAATCCTTTTTCCCCGTATTCTTTTTGAAGAGTATTCATCAATTCAAGAGCTTCGACACTTCTTGACTCATCTTTCGACCAGAAATCGAGCACCACAATTTTACCTGCCTGATCGGCAAGCCTGAGTGGATTTCCATTGATCCAACGATCGACACTCAACTCCGGCGCGAATTTACTTTCGAGAAGAACAACGCCTTTATTGTCGAATTCAAATCCTGAATTCGGACTTTTGTCCGATTCATCAAAAACAAACTTCGTACCTGGTATGTTCGTTTTTATATTTTCAAACTTTTTTGCTCCTTTTACGTTGTGTCCTGCTATAATTGTTACCGTATCATCGATTATCCCTTCCATACGGAATTTTCCGACGGCATCTGAGACCACATCATTCATATAAATAAGACCCGAAACATGACGCTGAGGATCGATCGATATTTGTGCTCCTTCGATGGGGTTGTTTGTTGAGTCCGTGACTATACCATCAAGATAATTTTGTCCCCTGATTAAGGTAAAATCATGTTTTCCATTGGTTGGTATGAATCTGAACTCATAATGTGCAAAATCTTTGTGTTCTATTTCAATTTCTGGTTCTACGAATGCTACCAGTTCATTAAATCTGAAATATCCTTTTGAATCGGAAACGGCAGATTTCATACCAGATAATGCATCAATTTCTCTTGAGGTATTTATTTGCGCTCCGGTAACAGGATTACCATTCTCGTCGGTTACGGTTCCTTCCAGCCACCGGTCTGCCCTGCGCAATATTATAGTATTTATGTGGGACATTTCTTTTTTCAGAGAATTGAGTGATAAAACTGTTTGCCCATATCCCTGAATCCGAGTGTTGAGTGAATAATCATCCCCGATTATCAGATCAGGTATATCAAAATTTCCCGAATTATCGGTTTCACCGGCAAATATCCCAACACCCTGACCCAAATCCCTGTCCCAGTAAATGAGACCGATTTTTACTTTCGGTATAGGGTTTCCGCTCTCATCGAGAACCAGTCCTTCGATATTTGTTGTTTCATAGTGTTCGAGGTTAATTACCGGATCATTTGCCTGTATCTTTTCATTTACTTCTTCCGAAGACCGTGTATTCAGGTTCAATTGCGGTTTTGTATCCGGTTGAACTTCATATTCGGTCTTACCTCTCAACTGCAATTCTTTATTCTCCGCTTTCAACAACAGTTTAGTGCCTTCGGTTTGACCTATAAGAATAAACATACCGTTATCGTCAGTTATGGTTTTCCCTTTTTCTTTGCCGAATCGTTTTGCCTCTCGTGCTGTTATTGTAAC
The DNA here is from genome assembly GCA_016927495.1 of Candidatus Latescibacterota bacterium. Taxonomy (GTDB): domain Bacteria; phylum Latescibacterota; class Latescibacteria; order Latescibacterales; family Latescibacteraceae; genus JAFGMP01. Next base: position 2,935 of record JAFGMP010000098.1, read on the forward strand.
ACCAGTAACAGGATTACCATCGGGAGAAAGAACTATTCCGGATATTTCAATTCCTTTATTGAACTCAAAGTTTATATCGGTAACAGTTTGTCCGTTTTCCGCTGTCGCAGTATGTGTAACGTTCCCGACTGCTTCGTATCCCAAAGGAGCGCCGGAATACACCTGAATCTCTCCCGGATATACTCTTAAACTGTATCTGCCGTTTTTTTCGGTCAGAGTTGTCCCGTAGAACATGCGCGTATTGCCGTCAGGATGTTTTGCCGAGATACGGTGGTACGGAATCGGTGTTCCCGTTTCTTTTTCCGTCACGGTTCCGGTTATTATACAACCCTTAACCAACGTTATATCGACATTTTCCGTAGTTTTCCCTTCTTCAACGGTGATGTTTTCCAATACTGCCGATGTCCAATCGTTGCTTTGTTCGGTGAAGAAGAGCGAAACATAATACAGACCCGAATGCAGATTTGTTAGTGTATAGAATCCGTCTTTATCGGTTAATGCTTTTCTGCCGTACCGGCCGGTTGAATAGTCGCAGACGGTACAGACAGTTATATTTTTCGCAGGATTTCCACTGTCTCCGTATACCACTCTTCCACTGATTTTTCCTTCAGGTATAAGGGTAATTTGGGTATTCGTTGAACCGGGTAATATCCTGAACTCATTATCCTGAGCATATCCGGTGCATAAAAATTCGAGATTCACATTTTTTTCTTCAGTGAAGTTGTTGATCACGAATTTTCCATTTCGATCTGTTTTCGTCATCAACTCGTAAATAGAACCAAAATTCCATTTTTTGACGTTAACATTTTTTATAGGGTTGCCGCTATTATCAATCACTATCCCGGATACAGAATTTTTGTTACCGAGTTTTACAGTAATATTATCAATATTCACCATATCGGTTAGTTTCATAATACCGGCAGAATAATCAGGATGAAAAACAACAAGATTTCTCGGTTCTTCAAGTTTCGATGATTCAATTTTGAGACTGAAAAATCCGTCTTTGTTTGTTTTTGCGATTTTCTCAGAATAATCAAACACATAATACAATGCGTCGTTGCACTGGATATATACGTTCGCACCTGAAACAGGATTCCCTTCATAAACAACACGTCCTGAAATTGTTACCATTGCTTTCTGTTCACGGGCATAACCTAACGGCAGCGCCAGCGCAATAACCAGCGATATAATTGCTGCCATGATTGTTCCGGTCAGAGCAAGCCGTGACAGCTTGCGAATTTGGTTTTTACGGGTCGAAAGAATCGCTTCGATACGGCGGAAGAACGAGCTTTTGGAGAATAATATTCCGGCTGCAAGTTCGGTTGTAAGGGCATGTTTTGGGAGATGATCCGCAATACGGGTCAGCATATCGGCATATATCACATAATCTTGTGTGTTTTCGACTACCTCGGCATCGCAGACAAGTTCGGCAAGATGGCTGATCCGTCTGACTGCAAACCAGACCACAGGATCTATGAAGAAAACCGCCTTTATGAAAGAAAGAAACGAAAAAATGATAACATCATTCCTCTTCACATGACTGAGTTCATGAATAGCAACTGTTCTCAGTTCATTTGAGGACATGCTGGCTGCAAAACCAACCGGAAGAATGATAACCGGCCGTGAAATGCGGCAACTCATGGGTGCGGGAATAGTGTCGTTTTCGATGATGAGAAAGTCCCTTTTCAGACCGATATGGTGTGCAGCTTTTTGAAAAATCTCGATGACCGTTTGATTCATAACAGGAAAA
>JAFGMP010000099.1 GCA_016927495.1 Candidatus Latescibacterota bacterium
CCTATATTTTTCCAAAGTCATTTTTAACGTGAACCCATATTTTTTATTAAAAGATGCAAAAATACCACATCTCGGACATCTGAAAGTGAAAAAGGTTAAACTGTGATTTAAATCACTTTTCTTATTGTAATTTTTATATTTATTCAAATATAATTTGTGTATAAAGAATACCATTTTACGGTATCTAAGATATTTTCATATGGTAATTCAATAAATTACCTACTTGCTTTTTGATATTGTGTAAAATGTTTTTTGGTAACCCCTTTTTTTGATGGAAGAAACGGATTAACCACATCATGTATCTTTCATCATGAGAAAAGAGCTGCCTGATGGATGAAGTAAGAAGGTCAGGACTGGATCGGCGCAGCAAGCAGGATCCTACACCTGATGACAGAAGAAGTGGTAAAGACAGACGTGCAATTTTCGACGATCTTTATCATACAATTCAACGATATAAAGCTATACCATTATTCGAGGGTCTGACAATCGAGCAACTCACTAAAATGCTTCGTATCTGCTCGAAGAAAAAATATTTAAACCAAAAATATATATATCGTCTTGGCGAGGAATCGTCGACTATGTTCATTCTCCTCAAAGGTAAACTCAGCATTAGGTTAAAATCAGGAGTTGAATGGCAAAGTATTTCACCTCCCCGAGTAGTTGGTGAAATGGGTATATTTACCGGAGACCGTCGTTCTGCTTCCGTCATTGCTGAAACTGATTGTATAGTATTAAGTTTCAACAAAGTCGAATTGTTAAATGTTTTTCGTAGTGATATCGATCTATGCAATAAAATTCAATTGAATATAATTAAAGAATTATCCAAAAAAATGAGAAATGACAATGAACAAATAGAAGAACTGCTTCAGAAAATTCATTCTCTTGAAATGATTTAGGGGAAAAATAATCTATTTTCTGTTCTTAAAATGTATTTGCGGTTTTATTTGAGAGGATTTTCAAGATCATTGTTTTGGTAAAAATTATATTGCACTTCAGTATACTTTGATATATCCCGGAACACACTCATTATTTTTTCGACATCTTCAGCAGAAACTACCGGCCCCGTGCAATCCCTTTCCACGCCGAAATATCCACTCCGATTTTTTCTTTCTGTCCCCTGAAAAAGCCTCAAAAATTTAGACAGGAAATTCATGGTCGCCTTCGATAGTACGATTATTCAGTCACCAAAATCATGTTCTTATCATAATATAAATAAATATCTAAGTTAAGTCAATACAATAATTTCTGCTGTTTTAAAGAATTATTTTCGTGACATTAGTAGTTCAATAGTTTCCACTTCCCCACCTTTCACCGGAAACATGAATTTCCATATCGGAAGGTCCCGTTCAATATTCAACTCATCAAGCAGTGATGCAAAAAAATAGTCCCATCCCTGTGGATTTAAAGCGAACTCACTGTCATAAAAAGGCATCGCTCCAAATACGATAACCTCTCCTTTCCCTAATTTATGACTGAAAACGGCAGGGGAACCATCATCGTATTTATACAGTATATCGTCACCGGCAGGAACTTTCAGAATACGTGCGTTCGATACATTTCCCATATTACGCATAGGACAAAGTGCCAATGTTGCCGCAGAAACAAACCTTTTTTGCGCTTCCGGCGAAGCAGTGAGCATATGAGCCTCACGTTTTTCACAGTCAGAAATACCGAGCAGTTGCATTCTCTCTACGGATAATGAACCGATTTCGATATCATATGACAATGCATCCGGATCAAGAACAACCAGGGTTGCGCCATCTTCGACACATTTTATCAGTTTTTGAGCAAATTCTTTCGAAATATAAGCAAGCTGAGGCGCTATTAGTAATTTGGCATCGTCAAGATTTTGTAAACCCCGTCTTACATGATTTTCACTGGTAAAACGATACCATGCGCCAAGTTTTTCACCAAGCAGGACGTGAAGAGTGTAATGTGCATGAAGGCCCTCATCTCCCGCTGCGGCTCGTGAATCATCGCTGAAAAGCACGGCTATATCTGCAGTTTCGGGAATATCGAGCACAGGTAAATCTCTCCATAACTTTGACAGTCTTATCATTTCCTTATAAACTGAGGGATAATGCAGACGTGGATTTCCCCACCAGTCAAGCATGGTAACACCCGCTTTTGCGGCTTGGCTTGTCCATTCTCTGATATTTTCAGTGGTGGACAACCGTTGAATCATTTCACACCCCTGAATTATCATCTGGGTCGGTTTACCAACTGCCAGATCGGTGACCATTTTTGACGTGAAACCTACATGATAACGACTCCGCGCGGTACCATACACATATATACAAAAAGATGGGTAGGGATCAGCTGAAAAATAATCGGTAACGTCGTAAATCAGTGATTGATCGAGAAAATCCAGATCGGCAACTGAGTTTCGGTTATAAGCCTGATACAAAACATTTGGCGCATATTTTTTAACAATCCCGTATTCTCCCCGTGCAACCTCATAAAATCGCTTGTTGAGCCATCGGAATGTAGCAATTCGTGAAAGAGCAGCGCTATGATCAGGCACAAGTCTGCTGCTGGCATCAATTTCCTGATCCTGGTACGGGGTGCCAGGAATGCCGACCGGGACTCCCATATCCACCCCATATTCCTTTTTCAATTCCTGATTGACCATCTCATAGGTTCCGGGCATACGCAATGTGGCTATTTGATTAAAAGGCTCATCCTGACCCCGCACGTCGAACAACCATGTTTTTTTTCCGTACTTCTTTAACCAATTTTCAAGCATCCTGTTTTTCATTTCGATATACACAGGATCAAAAAAGGCTGCTGTCCCGCGTGGCCTTAAGAATTTTGCTCCGGCATCATTGGCCTTTTGCGCGTCGATGCTGCCATGAAATCCGAACTTCATGCCATATTGATTATAAAGGCTGTCAAGCGCCGCCTCTCCTTTTTGGTTCAAAAATCCCGGTAAAAAAGGGCCATATGATCCTGCACGGCCCAGTTCGGTGATAAAATTGTCTTCTTCCATCGCCCAGGTTTCATCGTCATATTGGCTTTTAATACTGTCAGGTAAAAGAAAACCTGTTATTCCGAGATAAAAATGTGCTGTCCGATGTTTAGCTTTGTTGTCTGTAATGAAAAGTTCGTATTCCGTCATTTGACGTTCAACCTTCCATGGGTCGGATGTTTCGATATAACGGTTCAGAACAGCATATTTTTCTTCAAAAGTAACCGGTGCGAATATTAATGGATGTTCCTGAACAAAATCAGCGGGATCAAATGTTTCAACACGTATGTTTTCACCGGAATACCAGTTAAATCGCGAAATTTCACGGACTGTCTCATCACAGTGTCTGATAAAGCCCAGTTTGAAGGTATGCCCCGGTTCGGGCATACCTCCTATGTCAGTCCAGGGAATCGACATTTCGATTATATATCTGTCTTTCAGCATCGACACAGCGCTTTTCCAGTTTCCTTCCCATGTATCATCCGTTATATATGCTGTGTGCGGTCCGACCTTGTAAATGTTTCCATCACCTTGCACATTGGCAGGAGTAACCATAAAATGTCGCTGCGTACGGGCTTTGTTATTGGCATTCATATAATCGAGTCGCTGCATGAAAGGTGAATAATATGGTGTTTCGGGCCTTGAAAATACCTGCACTTCACAATAATCATTTTCCCATGCTTTAGCCCCCAATGTATCAATATCATTCTTGAGTTTTTTCATATTTTTTTCAAAACAGACAAAAGCAATTAAAAAATCCGACTCGTTATATGCGAGATATACGACTGTCTCTTCATCGGGTATACGCGCGGGATTGGAATTAACTCTGAAACCTTTCGCAGGTTCGGCGTTTTTCCAGAAAGTTTCATTAAGATTGCCATCAATAAGTAACTGTTTACTGACTTTTGGGAATATAATTTGATTTTTTATCAGTTCGGTATCATGACGTTTTTCTGCACAATTGCAGAAAAACACAAACAGGCAAAGGATTACAAAAAAACGATACATTTTATAGCTGTTAATGGTTTGTTTCAATCTAATCATCATTTTTCCTTTCAAAAACAATCGATATTTTAAAATTTATGTCATATTATACATGAATTTTCTTGATTAGCAAGCTCAAGTGTTATTTTTTATAGAAAATTATTTTTGAAAGGTTGTTATTTTTGAAAAAGAAGAAATCCATAGCAAAGAAAAACAGTGAATTAACTATATATATTGAAAAGCCGCTTTTTTCAATTTTGCTTATAACTGCTCTCGGATGTATTATCTACTCAAACAGTTTTGATTGTTCTTTCCATTTTGATGATACCCACAATATTATCAATAATGAAGCTATCCGTAATATATATGAGATAAAAACCATATGGAATTTCTCAAACACCCGATTTATCACATTTCTTACATTCGCTCTTAATTATCATTTCAATGGATTGGATGTTTCAGGATATCATGTTGTCAATCTTTTTATTCACATAGCTACGGCTTTACTGGTATGGTGGGCAGTGCTTCAGACATTATCAACACCGGTAATGCAAAACCGGAATATCAGTAAAAGCAAAAAAATAATTGCCTTATGGTGCGGCCTGATATTTGTTTCGCACCCCTTAATGACTCAGTCCGTTACATATATTGTACAAAGGCTCGCTTCTCTTGCTACATTATTTTATATGGCTTCGTTATGTTTGTATTTGAAAGGAAGACTTTCGCAACAAAAAATTCCTTCCATACTGTTTTTTATCGGTTCATCGACAACCGCAGCACTGGGAATGTTGACAAAAGAAATTGTATTCACTTTACCGTTTGCATTATTTCTTTTTGAGTTTAGCTTTTTTCATGAAGGATCAATAAAAGATATTTTAACAAATAACATATTTTTTCTGTATAGCATTCCACCACTGATTCTGACCATCATAATACCTTATTTATTATCATACAGATTTAATATCACTTGGGATATTTTTATTAAATCATATTTCTATCCGTTACTGTCTCAAAGATACGGTGATCCAATGTTATCGAGTTCAATATACTTATTTACCCAGTTCAGAGTTATTGTAACGTATATAAGACTACTTTTCTTTCCTTTCAATCAGAATCTGGATTATGATTTTCCTGCCTCATCAGGTTTTTGGGAATTGGGGACAGTGGCAAGCTTCGCATTTCTTGTTTTAGTTATAGTTACAGCAATTTGGCTTTTCCCCCGTAAAAGAATAATGGCAGTCGGAATTTTTTGGTTTTTCCTGACACTAACAGTAGAATCAAGTATAATTCCCATACGAAATGTCATTTTTGAACACAGAGTATATCTGCCAATGTTTGGATTTATATTAATCCTGGTTAGTGGTTTATATTACATTCTCGGTGAAAATCGAAAAATTACCATAAATATAATTCTAATTTCTCTTATTGCTATTTATTCAGGATTGACACTAAAAAGAAATATGGTATGGAAAAATGATATCACTTTATGGAAAGATATTGTTAAAAAATCACCTAATAAAGATAGATCACATATGAATCTTGGCGAAGTATATTTTTCAAGTGGTCTTATAGAAGAGGGGCTTAATGAATTCAATATTGGTTTGAAACTAAATCCTAAAAATTTTAAAGTACTTAACAATATCGGCTTTTATTATTACACAAAAGGAAATTATAAAGAATCTATCTCATACTATGATCGAGGATTGGCAATAGAGCCGAATAGTCCTGATTTGCATGTTAATAAAGCGAGTGCGCTTGTAATGACAGGACAACATGAATCAGGACTGGAACACTTTTTAAAAGCTGTCGATATAAATTCCCAATACATAATTAAGCTCAAAGCTGCAGCCGGTGAAATTGCGAAATCAGGAAGCCTGCCGGATGCTGAAAAATATTATTCGGAAGTTTTAAATCGGTTGCCTGATGATTTTGAGACACTTAAAAATTTAGGTAAAATTCAACTATCACAGAAAAAATATCAGGAGGCTGTTTCATATTTTTCCACAGCCCTAAAAATTAATCCCGGTGATACGGAATTACTTACTAATGTCGGAAAAGTCCTCCTGAAAATGGAAAAAGCAAATGAAGCAAATCCATATTTTTCTGAGGTGGTAAGGTTACAACCCAATGATGTGGAAGCACATATTAATTTATCGGTTTGCCTGAGAGCCCAGGGTAACATAACAGAATCCGAGAGAGAATTACTAAAGGCTAATATATTATTGGATAAATTGAAACCGAAATGAAGGAATCCCTGATTGACATTATAACGAGCAAGCTTTACCTTTGTAATCGGTATAATGAATATTATTCTGAAGTGATTGATAATCATTTTCCGTAATTGTTGATAATTATGATAAAACTGAATTTCAGGAGGATACAATATGAGTGAACTTGCCATTTTCGGCGGACAGCCAATAGTGACCGGTACATGGCCAAAGTGGCCTGTCGCCGGCAAACGTGAACGGGAATTATTGGAGGAAGTCCTTTCGGGCGATATGTGGGGCGGTACCGGTTTAGGCCCTAAAATAACGGCATTGAACGAAAAATTTGCCAAATACTGTGATACGAATTATGGCGCTGCAGTTGCCAATGGTACGGTATCGATGGAACTTGGCCTTAAAGCCTGGAATATCGGTCCGGGAGATGAAGTAATCATTCCCGCAGCAACATTCATAGCTACAGCTACCGCTCCACACCATGTCGGAGCAACCGTCGTATATGCCGATATCGATCCGAAAACATGCAATCTGGACCCGTCAAAACTTGAAGAAGCAATAACTGATAAAACCCGTGCGATAATTCCTGTCCATATCGGCGGGCATCCCTGCGACATGGATCCGTTAATGGAGATTGCCAAGAAACATAATATTAAGGTGCTTGAAGATGCAGCGCAGGCTCACGGCGCTAAATATAAAGGACGTAAGGTTGGCTCCCTCGGAGACGCCGCTTCTTTCAGTTTCCAGCAGTCAAAAAACATGCAGAGCGGCGAAGGAGGCATAATAATCAGTAATGACAAAGAATTAATCGATCTGATTCATTACAGTCTCGGTAAATTTGGCCGTGGAATTCGCGAAAAATATTCCGGACATATCCATTACCGTTTCGGATGGAATGCATGCTACACCGAACTTCAGGCTGCCCTGTCACTTGCTCAGCTTGAACGGCTCGAAGAACAGACAGAGAAACGTGCCGTTAATGCAAAACAACTCTATCGCCTGCTGGATGGTATTGACGGCATAGAGCCGCTCGTATGGCAGCCATATTGTGACCGTCACGGACATCATCTTTTCAACATAAGGTTTAACAGTGATGCGTTCGATGGTGTGAAAAGAGCACAATTCCTTGCAGCGCTTAACAAAGAAGGTGTAATCGGATCGTCATTTTATCCCATGCCATTGTATAATCAACCGTTATACGAAGCGGATAAAAAATTGTCGATGAGAAAAACCGAATGCCCGGAATCAGAAAAAGCGTGTCATGAGATTATATTCCTTGAACAAAACCTGCTTCTTGCAGACGAGGGCATGATTGAACGTATTGGTGATGCTTTCAGAAAAATCCGTTCGCATGCATCCGAACTTCACAAAATTGATGTTACCGAAGAGGATTTTATGGGATCTGCAGTATTAAAAAAAGCAAAAGAAACGGCCGCAAAATAAATTAACTGTAATATGGAGGAAACATGGGTGATACATTCGGATTCGGAATCATAGGGGCCGGAGTAATAAGTTCTTACCACGCAAAAGCGATTGAAGCTCATCCCGATGGGAAAATTGTTGCGGTCGCCGATGTTGTCAAAGCAAATGCCGAAAAATTTGCCGCTGAATATAATTGTGAGATATATACGGACTGGCGTGAAATGCTCAAACGTGACGATATACAGGCTATAAATGTATGTTCGCCATCGGGGTTGCATGCCGAACACACCATTGGCGCCGCAAAGGCAGGCAAACACATAATCGTTGAAAAAAGCATGGCAATCAATGTTAAAGACGCTACCAGCATGATTCGTGTTGCACGAGATAATAAAGTCAGACTCGCAGTCATTTTCCAGAAACGAACTGAAGAAGCCCCCAACAAGGTAAAAAAAGCTATTGCGGACGGTATGTTCGGTAAAATGGTCTTTGGGGACGCTTCGATTAAATACTGGCGTAACCAGGCATATTATGACAGCGCAGACTGGCGCGGCACATGGGCTCAGGAAGGCGGTGGCTCGACCATGACACAGGGTATTCACGGTATCGATTTACTGCTGTACATGATGGGTGATGTGGAAAAAATCTATGCCACAATGGATACTGTTGCCCATGTCGACATCGAGGTTGAGGATATTGCGCTTGCCCTTCTGAAGTTCAAAAACGGTGCATATGGCCGCCTGCAAACCGCAACGGCATGCAATCCTGGTTCAGGCAACGTATTCGAAATCAACGGCACACTTGGAACAGCAATTCTCGTTGAAGATACTATTACCAGTTGGGCGTTCTCTGACTCGAAAGAAACGGTAGCAAAAGAAACAATAGTCGGAGTCAAAGGTGAAGCCGGTACGGCAGCATCGTCATACAAAACTTTTCCTGTCGAGGGCCATATTATGCAGATGGCAAACTTCATCGATGCAGTACGTGATGGGAAAAACCTTATCTGCTCCGGTGAAGACGGACGTAAATCACTGGTACTTATCGAAGCGCTGTATACTTCGGCGCGACGAGGTGAGGAAGTGTTTCTCGACGAAATTCTCGAAGGAAATGAAATCTGATAATTGATTCGAATTTTATAACGAATGGGTAAACTTATGAGTGATTCTTTGTTTAACCTGACCGGGAAAGTGGCGATAGTCACCGGATCGAGCCGTGGACTCGGACAATATATGGCCCGTGCATTGGCACGATCAGGCGCCGACATGGTTGTCACCAGCCGCACACTGGATTCGCTTCGGACAGTCAAAGGTGAGATTGAAGCGATTGGCACAAAGGTTTTGCCGCTTGAACTCGATGTCCGTGAATACGACAGTATACAACACATGGTGGAAGAGGCTTACAATCATTACGGCAAAATCGATATCTTGGTTAATAATGCGGGTTGCAATGTCCGAAAACCTTCGGTCGATGTAACATGGGAAGACTGGGATCTGATTGTAAACACCAATCTCAAAGGCACGTTTTTCACTGCTCAGGCAGTTGCTAAAAAGATGATTCCCCGGAAATACGGCAGAATCATTAATATCGGTTCGGTTACCTCTGTGTTCGGTTACGCCTCTCTTGCCCCCTACTGTGCAAGCCGCGGCGGAACGAAACAACTCACCATGAGCCTTGCGGACGACTGGGGAGTTCACGGCATCACGGTTAACTGCCTTGCTCCCGGCTGGTTCAGAACCGAACAGACTAAAGTGCTTTATGAAGACAAAACATGGCTGGAGTACATCACCGACCGTATTCCGCTCAAACATCCGGGGAAACCGAATGATCTTGACGGCACCGTCGTGTTTCTCGCATCGGATGCCAGCGAATACCTTACCGGTCAGACTATCCTTGTCGATGGGGGTATTTCAACGGGCGCAACACGAGCGACTGCTCAAAAAAAGTGACAAGAGAAAAGGGAGAATATACAAGTAATAAGAAAAGTGAATAAGATTTTGTAATACTGTGCGGAGATTAATGTAGAACAGCCTCTATAAAATTATAAGCAATTATCCACTTTTTAAAAAGCACTCAGAGATTTTTTTCTCGGGGTGCTTTATTTATTTTATATTTTTGGAGTTTGAGGCTTTGAGTCGGTCCCATATATTCATAATCAGTATCAATTCGGTTAAACCAATAACGATGTATGATGACCACATGATAATAACATCATTTCCTTTAGGTTTGCTTCCAAGAGGCCAGACAAGTATCAGGAATAGAACGAAGGAATAAAAAAGAAATACAAGTGTATTAGTAATAAACGCTGCAATAAGGGAAATTTTTTTTCGAATTCCCACCAGTCCGGCGATATTGATCAGTGGAAAACCCAGAGCAATCCCTGTCCAGACAACAGCCTGAGCATTATCGATATCCGCATTTGACTCAATGACAAGATAAACTAAACCGATAAACATTGTTACGTTAAGTAAAATTGCCAGCCAGTTAATAATCGTTTTTATCACTGTTCTGATCCTGAGTGTTTTCTTCAAGTAAGAATATAAAATTTATTACATTTTGAAAATAAACATCCACCAATACAAAATGAATAATATTCCTCCGAGGGGTATGGAGTTCAAAACCAGAGTAATTAATGTTAATTTCTTTTTCCCTGATTTTTTAGCTAAACTGATTATTCCCGCAATGCAGCCTACAACATTACATACGATAGCGAATGGCAGCAGAGATTTGAGCAAAACACCGGTAATGTAATAAGTTAAATGTACATCATAAAATAGATCGAATACAAAAAATATCCAATATGGCATAGTCAGTAAAGCCAATATTAAGGCGAGCATTTTTTCTCCGGGGTGTCATATCCGATTATTCTTCATTAATTGGAATTTATACTATAAAAAAATAATACAATAGATCGGTTTTTATCTGTCAAACTTTATTTATTCTCTTGATAATGAGGGCTATTGAACAGGAGCAACAATATATATTATAATCCTTATAATCATTTATAATGTATACCTTAGACTAAGTTAAGAAAAAGGACTCACGTTCAATCTGCGTAAGTCCTTGTCTTTCATGGTACCGGGAGCGGGAATTGAACCCGCACAGCGCTAAGCACCGAGGGATTTTAAGTCCCTTGCGTCTACCAGTTCCGCCATCCCGGCATCTGTGTATTATTTTTGATGGGACAAAATATAGCACATCCCGATTGATATGTCAAAATCAAAATGTCAAATGATTGTCGTAAATTTTTTTATACAACATCAAGCACGGCCATAATCATCTTCGTAACGTTCTATGTCGTCTTCACCGAAATAATCACCGCGTTGAACCTCGACAAATGACATATTTTCAGGCCCCGGATTTTCCACACGGTGTCTTGCTTCACGGGGTATATCCACCGACTCCCCTGCTTTCAAAGGTATTTTCCTGTCATCCAGTGTAACAATCGCTTCACCGGAAACGATATGCCAGTGTTCCGAACGGCGTTTGTGGCTCTGAAGACTGAGCCGTTTACCGGGATACACGATAATTTTCTTCACTTTACATTCAGGCTGATCCAAAAGTACTATGTAATACCCCCACGGCCTGTGGTCTTCACTATCGTTTTTTGGACACATACACTACTTTCCGTATCAAAAGGTTTGGTTATATAGTTTTGTCCGAAATAAGATAGCACTTTATTCCGTTTTTGTCCAGTTAGGTATATAAAATCAGGCGGAAAAATCCACCGTATCACCGGATGCAAAACTGTCGAGCGCATGTATTACCAGTGTCATGGTATCCTGAACTTCCGCTGGAACATAACCGCCAAGAGCTTGAACAGCCTCTCTGTAACCCTTTAAAACCGCATCTTTAATCATCGATATATACTCGCCCCTGTCGCCACCGTCATAAAATGACAAAGCAAAATTGATAATTCTTCCGGCTGTTTGTTCTGCGGAATAATAATCGGATGTTATACCCGATCCTTCTATTGTAACAGATTCAGAAACACTCAGAGTAGTTTCAGAATAAAATTGATAACCCGATACTGTGTGTCCGCTGCTATTATCATTATTTGATGTATTAGAGTCACCACTATTTTTGATAAAGGCAATTAGTTCATTTAAAAGGTATGCGACTCTTCGCCTGAGTATTTCGAGATATTGATCCTGAATATATTCAGTTGATTCTGCTTCCTTCAATTCTCCATTATCAAGGATTGAAAATGGCGTGGGTGTTGATTGCGAAGTGATACCTTCCGCCGAGTAGGTCGTTTCATGATACTGCATACGTTCGGAAATCCTTATCTGAGACAAATTTCCTGTATCGTCATAACTGACATTCAGCGAAGACTGTTGACTTACGGTTTTTTCACTCAAATAGGTACGACTATAGTTAATGTTTTCATACGGTGAATTAAAAGTGTTAGTCATTGTAGATATCTGCATAACGCACCCCCGTGCTGTAAATTGAAGAAGTGAGAGGAATCGATACTTTTTATATATATCGGTAGGAAAATATGAGGTCTTAAGACTTTTTTTATTTTTATTGTGATTATCTGTAATTAATTATGTTCGACCTAAAAAATCCAAAAATGATTGCATATAAGAACAATTATGAGTAATATTACAACAATTCACGTGCTTGATCTATTTCCTGTTTTTATAATTATTACAGGTGTTTGGAAAACATGCATATATACAGTATTGCCAATTTATTTAGAATCAAAGATGTCTGAAAAAAATCCGGTTTTTAGCAATATACAAATTGTTCTCGTTGAGCCGAAAGTTCCCGGTAATGTTGGCGCTGCATCCCGTGCCATAAAAAACATGGGATTGAGCAGACTGGTTGTTGTCAATCCATGGTTTCAAAATCATCCGCAGGCGCGGTATATGGCTCACGGCAGCGAAGATATTCTGGACAGCGCTGAAATTGTTCCAACATTGAAAGATGCGGTTGCTTCGTCAATATTTGTTGTCGGCACTACGCAGAGGCAGCGCCGCGGTGTACCGTTTATGAATCCACGCCAGGCGGCTTCAGAGGTCATCAATAACTCTGTTTCCGGCCCGGTTTCGATCCTTTTTGGCCGTGAAGACAGAGGTCTTTTGAACGAGGAACTTGCATACTGCCAGATTTTGGTTAATATACCATCCTCAGAAACACAGCCGTCGCTGAACCTTTCACAAGCAGTCATGGTTATAGCTTATGAACTGTTTACCGGCATGTACCCGGTGGAGAAAACACCACAAGATTATGCCTCGTCAGAAGATTTGTCAACAATGTATGATCATCTGAAAAACTCACTCGATACACTTGGGATGAGACAATGGAATGACGGTGATAATTATATGAAATCTCTTCGGCGCGTGTTTTCAAGAACTCGACTCGAACGTAGAGATGTGGCAACAATTCATAAATTATGTGGGGAAATTGACAAATATGCTCACCGGACAAAAACCGAAATTAAAAAGGAATTTGATAAGTGAATCCCACTGCCCGTATGGAAATAAGCGTTTATCCCCTCGGGACAGGTAATCCAAGTGTATCGGAGGAAGTATCCGCAGTATTTGATATATTGGACAAATGCGGCCTTCCCTATGAAATATCTGTGATGGGAACTACTATAGAGGGTGAACCCGGTGAGCTTTTTTCTCTTGCACAGAGACTTCATAAAGTTGTTTTTTCTGACACA
>JAFGMP010000100.1 GCA_016927495.1 Candidatus Latescibacterota bacterium
CTGAAACCGGCAATTTGCGGCACTGTTTTCAGGTTGTCAGTTTCACTCATAAACCGCGCCAGATTCCTGATGCTCGTTTCAGGCGGGCCGAAAAGGGTAGGGTAGAATGTCGTCGTGCCCCGTGATGCTTCTATCCGTGCATATTCTTCAAGCGATCCTTCATCTGTCGAAACTCTGCCGATACCATGCGTGTGTATATCGATCAATCCCGGTAATACGGTCAGTCCTGTTGCATCTATCGACGTACCGGCACTGAGGTCCAATCCAATGGAATGTATTATCCCATCCTCGATGAGAACGTCGTTGGTGCTGATTGTGTCATCCGGCAGCAGTACCGCACCGTTTTTAATAACGAGTGATCCCTTGGTATGTGACATTTTCCGGTTTCTCTTATGTCAGATTTCGACACCGGCTTTTCGAAGAATATTTGCCGAGGTGCCGTAAAATACCAAATTCTGAAGTTTTTCCGATATATTCAGAGTATTCATAAGGTTTTCATAATCGTTCACCACATCGAACATCCTGTGTGCGGGAACATCGGTTCCAAATACAATCTGCTCCCATGCGCTTGACCAGTACGGTGATTTGTATTCGGTGGTGTCGCTCCACCAGAGCAGTTCACCGATATATTCCGGTTTCTTTTTCTTCAGCGTCGAACCGGTAATATCAAAAAAGAGATTGGGATTCCACCGTGCACTCATGGTTGCTTCCTCAAACCACGGATTCCCGAGATGTGCGCCGATTACGGTGAGATCTTTGAACGAGCGGGCTATTGTATCGAGATAAATCGGACGCATGAAATTGTTATCGACCCGGACATGCTGTGTAGCACGGGCTGAGACGATACCAAGATGAAACAGACAGGGCATTTTGAGTTTTTCGGCTCTTTCATAGTACGGATAAAATCGTTCGGAATGATAGGGTTCCGGCGGAACTATGAATTTGAGGCCGGTGAAACCATCGTCGCGAAGCTTATCGATACGGTCGGCTTTTATTTTTTTCCAGAGGTTGACTCCACCAAAGCCAACAAACAGATCGGGGCGTGCATTAATTGCTTTTTTAATGGCGGAATTTCTCGAAAAATCAACTCCCGGCCATTCGAGTCCCTGAAATACGATTTTACTAATACCGAGTTCTTCGGCAACTTTTTCATACTCCGGTATTGCGCTTTCATCATTCATCAGATGATTGTGCAAATCGATTATTTTGCGATCCATCTTTTGCTCCCGGTTAAATTTATTTTGTTTTTACTATCAGCTTGCATCGTGCCTCATCACATCCGGATAAGTCGATGGTGTATTCATAACCAAGCGGTTCGAGTACACGGCGATACAGCGTATTGCAGTGTTCGCAGTAATCACGATACGGTTCTATATGCTGCTCATGGATAAGTCTTCCTTTTGACGGGCATGCGTGCATGGTTATAAAGAATTCTCCGGCTTCTTCATCAAGTTCCATGGTAAAATCAGCCGCTTCTTCATTGAGTGTGTGGTTCCAGTACATCCAGCAGCCCCGTAAACCGTTTTGTTCTACAAGACTTTTTAAATTACCGAGGAAATTGTCCGAAAGATAGTTCCAAAAATCCGTAACAGCTTTTTTCCCTCCCTTTTCTTCGAGGAATTTAAAAAGCTCGCTGTATGCAGGTATAAAATCGGTGCAGGGAATCATAACGGCCTCATATTGTAACTCTCTATAATATAGCTCTGTAAAACCGCTGAATGCTGTGTCCTGTTAATTCATCGTATTCAACAAGTTCCGCTTTAAACGGAGTACCTTCACAAAGGGCTTCATTAACCGTTTTTGTTGTCTCCATAAAAAGACGGGCGACCGGATAGTTATGCTCACGCATATGTTTAACAGCCGGGCAGGATTTAATGGTTAAAACAAGTTCATTCTCTGTGAAAGAAATTTCGATCTTTTCGCCTTCGATATCGTAAATTTTTTGAAAGTGTTCCTTTAGCGCAACAAGTCCGTTGTTATTCAATTTCACGGTCAAAGGAGCATAGTAGGTCCGGGTAAACTTGCGAAGGTACTCGCTGACCGCTTCTGATCCGAAGTGACGGTGCAGGTACTCGATGCTTGTGCTCAGCGCGCTGTGAAAATCCTTGTGGAGATACACGTTATCCGAAGCGCGTCTGTCCATGATTTCTTTGGCCATATTTCCCCACTTTTTTATGGAAACAGTACATCCGAATCTTTTTCAAGTACCCGCTGTATGTTACGGATACATGATTGTGTCAGCGAATAGTTCGGAAAGTTGTTATATGTGCTGAAAACGCCCATTTCAACCAGCAGTTTTTTTTCACCGGCAAGCCAGCATGAAATTTTTTTGCCGCCGTACACTGCATACATAATGAGGTTCATACGCTTTTGCAACCTGTGTGCTTGTGA
Source organism: Candidatus Latescibacterota bacterium (assembly GCA_016927495.1). Lineage (GTDB taxonomy): Bacteria > Latescibacterota > Latescibacteria > Latescibacterales > Latescibacteraceae > JAFGMP01. The sequence goes on from JAFGMP010000100.1 coordinate 2,392, forward strand.
AATGTCGCCCGATTGTACTGCCTTCAGGATTAACCCTGCAAGATAGCCGTTGAATATGCCACCGCCCAAAAGTAAACCGTCATATCCCATTTCCAGATATTCGACACAGCCGAATTCATAGCCGTTTAACACACTGAGCTTCGGATTTTTTTTACGGGCATTAAGAGCGATTTGTGCATGTTCAGGTTTCATCGAACTATCTTTGATCATGATCACATTTTTTTCGGCATAAACAGTCTTGAGGACTGAGCCTGGTACCGTAACCGGGCCGAAATCGCCGCGATCATAAATTCCGACAGGAAGCGGGCTTTTTCTAATTGTTTCGATGTAGTGCTTTTTCAGATTGGCCGGTTTTGTATTCATGAAGAAATTAGGCGGTGCAATGACTGCAATATCGGCCCCCTGTTCCTGAACAGAAAGTATGTTATCATGAATACGGGCAGATGAATTGTCGGTAACCTGTACGGCAATGATCAGATGTCCCAAAGAATGTTCAACCGCAGTCCGAACGAGTTTCCGTTTTTCTTTTTCAGGCAGCCAGGGCCCCTCGCCGTTGGTACCGGCAAGAAACAATCCGTTGACACCGAGACGGATATGATGATCAACCATACGCCTGACATCATCTTTGTGTACTGTCATGGAACCTGTCAGCGGAGTAGGGGCTGCCGACCAAATTCCTGTTAATCTTTTCAAGTCAACCATGAATAATTATATCCTCCACAGCATACAAATAATAAAAACAATCGGCGCAAGCAATGCAATACTCCATAATGTTTTTACAAGGGCGCTTTTACCTTTTGTCGGAATCAGGCTGAGTATCATACTTCCGCCAATCGAAACCACGAATGATGACGGGCCTATCCAGAGGAATGTCAATCCCGGCTGGCCGGTCATGACATCCCAGAAAGCTATAATATAGGCAACAGCAACCCCATATATTGAACCTATAATCGTTCCGAACGGTGTAGCAAATGGTATGAATATCGCCATAAAGAAAAGATTGAAAAGCGGACACACAAAAAGTCCGTTTGTTTTTGCAGTTACTTCGGTGATATTTCCCGGTACCAGAGCCATATTTGAACTGATACCGACCACCAGTACACCCACAATCAGACTGATCCATTTAGCCTGTTTAAGACGTATGTTATCATTATAACTTTTTCTGGTAAGCCACGGGATAATATCAGTGGTCAATACGGCGGAGGTCGAATTTATACCCGATGAAAGACTCGACATAGCTGCCGAAAATATTGCGGCGACAACCAGTCCCGAAACACCGATGGGAAGATAATTCGCAATAAAATTGGGGAAAAGGAAGTCTGCATCTGATATTAGATCTTTCCCGTCGGGTATGGCGAACGGATTTGCACGGTAAAAACTCAGCAATGAAAAGCCCACGCTGATCAGTACGCTGAACAGAATTTTTTCGCTTATCTGGGTGAACAGAAATGTGCGGCGCGCAGCTTTGACATTACGGGTTGCCACAAAACGCTGAATTGCCATCTGGTCGGATCCGGCGGTGCTTATCCACCATGTGATAATATGAATTATGGTAAAGAAAATCGTAAGTCGTATATGGGGGTCGAGGCTGAAAAAGACAAGTTTATCCCAGTTAGGCGCCCATTCCGTGGGAATCCATGTTCCGGCACCGCCCATTTTTATCGTAACCAGCAGCACGGTCAATACCGCACCCAAAAGCAGTATGAAAAATTGTGTCACATCGGTGGTGAGAACTGCCCGTAACCCACCCATCGTCGAATAAATCACCGTGATTATACCGCCCACAATTGAGATATAGGTTATATAGCTCTCGTCCCAGTTGAGCATAACGACAAGCGCTTTAGATGTCAGGTAGATCAGCAGAGCCATCCACACAAACCGTGTCAGCAGAAATATGATCGATCCGGCAATCCGCACACCTTTACCAAGCGGTTTTTCAATAATCTCATAAGCGCTTGTAATGGGCAGTTTCATGAAGAACGGTATGAGCAGATAAGCGGTTAACGGATACACAACTATTATCGAGGCGATATGAACCATAAATACAAGCGGCCCGTGTTTTATGACCTCGCCTACCACTGCCAGATACGAAATAGTACTCAGGAAAGACGCGAACAGTGATATACCTGCGACAAACGAATTCACCTGCCGTCCCCCGACAAGATATTCTTCGCTGGTTTTCTGCCTTTTTGAAAAGTAAATTCCAATTGCAATCATCGCTGCGCCGTACAATGCGATTATAATCCAGTCGGGCCATCGTAAACCCCGGAAATAACGGCGTTCGATCCTTAAAAGAGCATTTGCAGCGCTGACTCTTACATCTGTTTCCGGGTCATTATTCAGAAGCTGTTCGAGAATGGGAATGTCAGCATCGTTACCCCTGATTGCCAGCGCTTCGCACATCTCATACCGTTCGTTTTTTTCACCATTTACGTAGTAAAGCAGCGCTGAACATGCTTCAGACTTTTGTTCGGGCGGCGCATGGACAAAACGTACACTCAGCACATATACACGGTGCAAGGCATCCTGAGGAAGCCGCGCAGCACATGATTCGATGAGTTCATATGTTTGGGGTGTTACTTTTTCCATAAAGCGCAGCGCATAAGAGGCATAGAAATAATCTTTGGGTGTCTCGGAGTTGAGTAATTCCGCAAGACAGGTCTCATCTTCGGGATTACCCGTATTAGCCAGCACCCACCGCGCGAAGCCCCGTATATCGCTGCTCCCGTTTTCTGCGGTTTCTACTATTTCAGGAAGATGTTCGGCGTATCCGAGTTTTCCGAGGCTTTCAAGGGCACCGACTCTGTTTGGGGAATCTTTATCGAGGAATTCATCGCGGATACGATCCACATGAGATTGATACACCGAGGCATTTTTACGGTTAATTCGTGCAAAAACCCGTGAAATTCCCACAATGCTGCTGGAAGGATCTTTTGCGAGTTGTTGAAAATAGTCTTCGACTCCTTCGGAATAAACATTCAGTATCAACGCCTCGGCTGCATGGACTTTTACCCAGAAACTTTTCTCCGATTTCATCGCTTCACGCAACACGTGTATACATTGTTCACGCCGCTCTGCCGTATGTGTTTTTTCATCGGGCCAAGCAGGAATTACGGAAAATAACATTATGACCGTAAATATCATAAAGAAAAGCATTAAAAAATGTATACGTTGCATGACCTGAAACATAGATAACTCCAAACGTAAATAATTGTTATTATTTTGGGAGCATAACAGCCTTAATTACCGGTTCACTACCGTTTATAACAGATTCGAATGTTGCTTTTGCATTTTCGAAGGTGAAGGTATGGGTAATCAGGTTTTTAGCGTCTACGAGCCCTTCACGAAGCAAACGGTTCGATACGGGAAAATTGATCGCCGGTTCGGCAAAAGTCGGTATCAGGCTGATTTTTCTAAAGATCATATCATTAACATCCAGATCGATGACATTTTTTCCTCCGAAATGAAGGCCGAAATATGTTATTATTCCGCCGAATCGAATGATTTTGAATGCGTCATATATACTTTCCGGTGGTGATGAGACAATAACCCTGTCGACACCTTTCGGGAATACCTGTTTGATGTTTTCTTCGATGCTGTTACCGATCGCTTCGATTACCATATCGCACCCGAATTGCCGGGCAAGCTCAAGCCGTGCCCGTTCTCGCGGATTATCGGCCGGAAGCCCGGTGATTGCAACAAAACCGGCACCCCGAAGTCCGGCAACTTTCGCGGCCATCAACCCGAGAGGTCCCGGTCCTAATACTACGACGCTGCCACCGAGAGGGATTTTTGCATTCTCTACGGCTGTGAGCGATACCGCCAGCGGCTCGGTGAGGCATGCCGATATGTGGTCGAGTCCCTCATACCTGTTCAGGCAGTTGTATCTTACCGAAAGATATTCACCCATACCTGGCTGCGATTCCATGTCATACATGTTACGGCAGAATTCCGGGTGTCCGCTTTTGCAGTCGGTGCAGACTCCGCACATGGTGCAGTCCTCTACGATCACACTGTCTCCGGGCTTTATGCCGGAAACATTTTTCCCGGTTTCGATAACCTCGCCGGATATTTCATGTCCGAGTGGCATGTAATCCTGTTCCCAGTCACGAACAAAATTTATATCGGTGCCGCATACTCCGCAGGCTTTGACCTTAACAATGACATGATCTTCATCGGGTGCTTCGATATCGACCGTTCGTTCTTCTATATTAATATATTTTTTACCGTATAAACCTCTGCTTTGCATGGTATTTGCCTTTCTCAATCATCCTACACCGTACATGGCTCCGTCAAACCCCGGTGTTATATCATCATCAGCATGTTCCATTGCCTCATCGAGATTGTCGAAAACCTTATGGAATCCCTCGATGATTCTTTCCAAAAGATCGAGACCGTTCGGGGGAGTGAATCCATGGATATTGGTATAGGTATCGCATAACATTCGGGCAACCAGGAAATTATCGGGATTGTAATCGTACGATATACCCTGCGCCTCGTTAATTGTCCATGGATACCCTTTGCCATATCCGATTTTACTCTGGAAAATATCCTGTGCGGGAACAGGCATCACCTGCCATTGTCCGACCATGACGCCCTCCATGTGAAGAGCTTTTTCGACTGCAATCCTGAATCTTCGCGGTTCAGTATCAATTCCGGTCGCTTTCGGGTCGAAACGGGTGGCGTAAAACCAGTAGACATGCTTGCAATCTGGAGGGCAACAGGGTGGTATAACTCCGGGAATTTTGCTGAGTTCGGTAGTAAGAAATTCAGCGTTTCTGATACGTATACCGTTGAGTTCATCGAGATGTTTTAACTGGCCCCGCGCCAGTGCAGCGGGAAGCTCCTGGTTACGGTACATGTACCCCAGAATGGACGCGTTATATTTCTGCCGTAACGTTTTTTCGTCCGCTTCATCGCCGAAATAGCGGACAAGATCGCCTTTTTTGAGAAAATCGGTGTCGTTGGTAACATACAGGCCGCCCTCGCCGCCGCAAAGGTTTTTCAGATTATTTAGGCTGAATGCCCCCGCATGACCCATAGTTCCGCACATTCTGCCTTTATACTGTGCGCCATGCGCCTGGCATGCATCTTCGATTACATACAAATTATGCTTTTTCGCTATATCAAGAATCGGATCCATGTCGGCTGGGCAACCCTGAATATGAACGGGGATGATTGCCTTTGTCCGTTCGGTTATTGCTGCCTCTATCTTTGCCGGATCGATGGTAAATGTTTTCGGTTCGACATCGACGAAGACTGGAATTGCCATCTGATGAAGGGCACATGACGCCGTCGCAAGAAAAGTATATGCAGGAACGATTACTTCATCTCCGGGGCCGACATCAACCGCCGCAAGAGCCATATGCAACGCTGCTGTTCCGCTGCAGGTAGTCAGACAGTACTTCGATCCTGTAAATTCCGCCCATTCTTTTTCCAGCGCGACAACCTGAGGGGCGGTACCTCCTGCGACAACTCCGCTGTCGAGCACCTGATTCACCAGTTTACGGTCATCATCCGTAATGACCGGCCAGTTTTTATAATCTGCACGTTTTAATACCGGCTTACCGCCGGCGATTGCAAGTTTTGAAGGCATAGAAAACTCCTTATTATGGTTCAAAGTTTAAATTCAATGTACAATGTACAAGATATAAGGTTCAAGATTCAAATTGTCATTCTGAACGAAGTGAAGAATCTCTCATTTAAAAGTTTTTACGGTCAATTTCATCATAAATATCATTCAACAGTGTCAGGCACTGTGCCACAATAATATCTTCCGCATCGTTACAGACCTCACGGGTTTCGACTGCATACCCACCCTCAAGAATCGCTTTTTTAGTGGGAACATAACCGATTTCACCATTGGCGAGCCCTATTATAAAAGTATGAACGTAAGAACTTTTATCTTTAATCATTTTTCCGATTTCAGTGAAAAGTTCGCCCGGAAAACTAATAAACACGTAATCATCGATAGCTATACAGGTATGTTCGATCTCAATCTGACGGTTTTTCCAATCATGCAGGCGTTTAAACAGAAGAGCTTTATAGTCATCGCCGACGCCATCAACCAATGTTTTGACCGATCCGGCAGTATCTTTTAGTATGTTATCGGCCCATTTTAACTCACTTTCAGTTATAATACGTGGGTTAATTGTATATTTTGTGAATCCGGAGTGCAGCAGTGAAAAATCTGAATATGTCATATTACGTATGGCATCTGCTACAACATCGGAAAGCGCTGTTCCTGCACGTTCAACACCGCTCCAGTCTCTGTCTCTCAGGCCGTCAATATCCATCGTCCCCTGAGCGCCGTTCACAAAAAGCGTTGTTCCTCCGAATTTATTTTCCAGTCGATTCATGGCATAACCGGGGTAATCACCGCTGATAAGGTAGTTATCTCCCGACATGATATTCGGGTGTCCGGCATGGTTGAAGAGAATGCAGACGGTATCCTCAGTATTATTGGCATTGACTATATGCATAATTCCGACTTCCGAATCGACTTCACCAAGCGGTCCTTTGATCTTATCGGTCGGATACGGTTCCCAGTTCATCACCACATGTCCATCCTCGGCAAGCAGTCTTCGATAGTGGCTTATCGTAGTTTCTTTGGTGGTAGATAAACCGATTTTGACCGACCTTATTTTTTTAACAGCGTCCAGAATAGATATTTCGATTTTTTTCAGCAGTTCTTCAAGGTAATGTTTCTCCCGATGATTGAAAAAACCTATTGTTGCAGGACCTGAATGGGTATGTGTTGCTGCAATGATAATGTTTTGATACGGTATACCTGTCTTTTCCGACACTGATCTTCTGACTGTATAGGTGTCTCTGCTCAGCAGACCACAGACTTCGACCGATACAATGACACAGGCGTTTTTAAGCTGTTCGTTGTGAGCCAGAACAAGCACTCGCGAGTAGATATTGTCATGAACACCCACGGATGTGTGGTCACGTATCATACCATCCATCCACACACTGTCTTCAGGCGTTATGTCGTTTTTTGCTGCTCCGGCAAACATGTGACTTATTCTCCTATGGTTCCTCTGTCCGTTTCTTTTTGTACAAGTCTCACCGTGCCGCTTAACCTGCATCGATCCGATGGGTATTTACTCTCAATCCACATAACCGGCCTGCCGGAAACATCGAACACGAGTTCACCGGTTACAAGCAGAGGTGATGCAGAATCAATTTGGAGCAGATTCTGTTCCCGGTCGTCTGCTTTTTTTACCTGAATGTCATATTCCGTTTTAACAAAATCAAAGCCTGTTGCTTTTTGCCATTCATGCATAAAAAGGGGAGATGAAGCTATATCCTGTGTTATGTTTACCGCCAGATCAGGAGGTATGAATGCCTCATCGATGGAAAAAGGTGTACCCCCGGTACTGTCGAGCCGGACAAGGTGACGAACCAAAGAGTCGGTCTGAATGTTCAATTTTTCGGCTATTTCCTTTCGAATCCGGATCATATTATCCGTGAGCAGGGTGCGTACAATTTTTAGCCTTCCGGAAACGACATCGGATGTAAAACCGGAAAGGCTCACAACCTCAACGGTTTGGCTTCTGTCACGGACGAAACTGCCAATACCCTGACGTTTTTCAATATAGCCGTCAAGAGCAAGTTCCTGAACGGCACGTCGAATAGTGATGGTACTGACCTTGAATTCTTTTTTTAGCTGAGATTCGGAGGGAAGCATTCCGCCGGGTGAATACAATCCGGACATGATTCTTTTTTTTAGATTGTCATATATAGTTTTATAAAGGAGCACTGAAGAGCTTTCTATAAAAATGGAAATTGATCCGAATTGCTTATTATAATAAGTATAATAGGTTTCCGTGCGATGTCAATACAAAAATAAATATAAAAAAAATGTTGTTGCTATGGCTGCCTGTGATACATAAAATAACAGATATATTAAGACTGATTGATAGAACAAGTAAGTACGGTTGCACAGTAAAAAAGATATAATACCGTATAAAAAAATAAGAGTACATTAAACCTGTAATTGCGAGGAAAAAAATGACGAAGCAATCTCCAAATAATACCCAAAATAAATATGGTATGAGTCAGGCTATTAAAAAATTCTGCCTGACGATCTTTTCAATCATGTCAGCATTTTTATGTATTTCCACAGCTCCATCAGCAGATATAAGACTTCCTTCAGTTTTCTCTTCCGATATGGTGCTCCAAAGAGACAGTGAAATCACCGTTTTCGGATGGGCCGATTTTGGTGAAAAGGTAACTGTTTCTTTCAATGAACGAAACATATCAGCAGTAACCGGTAATAATGGGAAATGGCACGTTACACTGGGGACATTTAAAGCAGGTGGCCC
>JAFGMP010000101.1 GCA_016927495.1 Candidatus Latescibacterota bacterium
CCATGGTTCAACTGAAACATCGGTGTACCACATTCTGTAGGTGCCGTATTCTTTTATGATTGTGGGCGCATAGACATTATCGAGATATGGTGGTGATGGCGATGACCAGTGGATACCATCACCGCTCGTTGTTTCATGCAGTGTATGCAGCGCCCCTGTCTGCGACAGGTCGGCGGCAGCAAACCACATGCGGAGTTGACCGTTCTCGCGGAGTACCGAACCGTCGGAGTTACGGAGCAGTGTCGGTGTCAGCACCGAATGTTTGCCGTCCCCGAATTCGTATACCGGAGCAAAATTTGCTTTCGTGAAATGTATGCCATCGGTGCTTTTCGCATAACCGAGTTTAAACACACGCTGTTCGACTCCGCCCCGTGACCCGCAATACCACATGATATACCTACTGTTCTCGAAAGCCACACAGGGAGCGAAAATATGCATATCATCGAATTCGCCCTTTTCCCCCAGCGAAATAACCGGTTCATCGATATCACGCACCCATTTCTGCGGTTCCATCCAATGCGTAATGGTTTCGGTCATGACCGCTTTGACTGTGGTGTCGACCCATCCCTGCATGGTATACACAGGGTCGGGTTTGATGCACTCCGGGAAACATGCCAATTCTTTGGGGTCACGATAGATTGCACCGCTGTCGACAGCCTGAAGGCCTCGTTCGTTCCGTTCGGTATTGTACAACTCCTCGATCTGCTGCCCCTGCGAGTCGACCCATTCGCCGAAGGATATAGTTGTAGATGGTACCGACTTTCGATTTTGTGACGTCATCAGGTACTTTTGCATCCATTTTACTGCTGTATGCGACAGGAAAAACGGCCTGTGACCTGCACCGGGAGTCAGATCTGATTCAATTATTCCGTCGATTCCGGCACGGTCCAAAATGGTTTGGGCTCCGGCGATGGTTGTTTGTAGTTCACGGACTACTGCCGCACCATCTTCACCGGGATCGATGATTGCATCTTTGGTGCCGCACATAAACAGCGTGGGAGCATGGGGTGCTAACAATGCGGTCATTTCTCCGAAATTCATAATCTTGTCAAACTCGATATAGGGAAGTCGCGTACAATATTTCCCGACACGTGTATAACGCTCACTGAAATTCCAGCCACAAAGTACCGAGGCCTTGATGCGTTGATCGACAATCGCGACACAGCCCGCAGTTGCGCCTCCAAGGGAGTAACCGGTTATACCGATTCGGTTTTTGTCTGTTTCAGGCCGTGTTTCAAGATAATCTATTCCTCGGATTAAATCCCGGATGATCTTGCCGAGAACATTACGTTTGAGTTTGGTTTTTACAAACTCCGGATTTTTATCTCCGAGATAATAGAGGTCATGACCGCGGGCGCCCAGACGGCCGTCCTTTTCTCGTTCCTCCTCACCGATGGTGTCGGGAATGAGGCAGGCAAATCCGAGTTGTGCGTAAAGCTGCCCTGCGTATTGAGCGTAGAAGCATGATTTTGAGCCACCATGTCCGCATGCCACGATTATGGCTGGTACGGGACTTTCGAGAGGATCAGGCAGGTACAGGAGCGCAGTAACCCGTGAATTCGGTTCGCTGGCAAAAGTTATCGACTCTATTGTGTAGCCATCGCCATGATTAATACGGTGAGTTTTGCCATCGAGCGGTACCCGGTCGGTTGGAAGTGTCAGTATTTCGGTAATCTGATGGCGCAACTGTGATGATCTTTCTTTCCAGTCTGCTTGGTCTGCATAAGTTTTATTTGTGGATAAAATCCAGAGGCAAACCATGGTGATCAGCATAAAAGGAGATTTACAGGTTTCCATAGCTTGAATTATCCATTTTTTACAAATAGTGAAAATGTTTTATAAATCTGTCATTCTGTACGAAGTGAAAAATCTCATTTTTTATTTATTGAGACTCTTCGTTACACTCAGAGTGACACTCAAAAGATTGGTCCGGCTAATACAATATATTTTTGCCTCGAATTTTTTTATCCGTGATAATTCACCCGGTCCGCGTAAATCCGTGTTCAATTATTTGCTTTAAAAATTTTTTAAGAAATCGAGCAACCCGATCACTGCCGAATATGATATAAATAACGAAAAAATAAATGTTACTATGAGCCCTGTGTTCAATATAAGAGGATTTTTATACCTGTCAGCATATTTTTTGTCGTTCAGTAAAACGAACAACAATACTATCAAAAGCGGCATCACAACCGGACTCACCGCCTGAGATGCAATCATAAGAATAACCGGTTTCCCGCCGAACAAAGGTACGACAATTCCGAGCGAGGCAAGAAGAAAGACCGCAATTCTGATTGTTGGACGGTCCATTTTTCGTGGGATGTTGAGATAGTCGCAGAACAGCCATGGAGCAAGGACATAATTGGGGAAAAGCGATGAGAGCGCCGCGGCGATGATTCCGGCGACAAAAATCGATGTGGCGAAACGGCCCGCAAGCGGTTCGAGGGTTTTTACCATATCGATGGCATTTTCAACCATGATGCCGCGCGGATACATCGTTCCGGCGGCGCATGCAATGATGGCGGCGCTGACAAGGAATGTCAGGGACAATGAAATGATCGCATCCCTGTTTTCATCTTTCAGATCATTAAGTGTCCAGCCCTTTTCGGCAACGAGGTAACTTCGGGTTACCACACACACGCTTGCCATGGTCGTTCCCACAAGCCCGGCGAGTATTAAATGCGCGTTACCCCCGGATGGAAGCTTTGGAACCAATCCTTTTATTATTTCTGCAGGTTCAGGTATCACCATGAACATGGTAAGGACGAAACTACAGCCCATGAGAGCGACAATTACCGCCATGGCTCGAAGGAAAAAACCGTGTGTGCCCTTCCAGAAAAGATAGTAAAGAATTGCGGTAAACAGGAGTGCCGACCAGATTGGATGAATGCCGTTGCCGCTTGCGGTCAGAGGCCGTGTCCATTCCCTGACCACATCGGTGGCTATTCCCATCACACCCATGATCGAGGTTAACTCAGTCATCATAAGCCCGAATATGACAAAAATTGCGATTATTTTGCCGAATTTCTGTTTGATGCTGAAAAGAAGTGTTTCACCTGATACGATGGTGCTTCTGCTGATGCAAACAATGGTGACGTAAGTAAAAAAGCAGGACAGCCCCAGCGCCCATGTCATCGACATACCGTATTTAGCACCAGATGTAGCCATAGTTGTTACGCTTCCCGTTCCGATAATATATCCGATAATGAAAATTCCGGGGCCGATCGAGGAGGCAAGCCGTAGTAGTTTCGATTTAAAGGATGATGAGGGAGTATGGGTATCAGCCATAGAAAAAAACTCCTTATTGTGAATAACCACGAAGGCACGAATAAACAAAGAAAAAGATTATAAATAATAATGCAATAGGTAATTTTTTTTAGTTTTTCATTTGATTAGATTGCTTCGTCATTTCATTCCTCGCAATGACAGGCAAAAAGAATATGATTTATGAAAATAGTGTTCTGGCCGATGTTTACGGATTTGATTTCAATAAAATATTTTAAATTCTTCGTGCCTTTGTGTCTTAGTGGTTAATAATTTTTTGTAATTTTAATCATCCCCACGACACATTTTTCAGATTTTTTTCTTTTTCCGCCAGATTGAATATCTTACGGGCGTTTCCGTGCATGACAGGATCCACAAGTTCCACAGCATTGTCGAGACTCAACCAGCCATCCTCAACCAATTCGGATAAAGCGAGTGCAATCCCACGTCTGGCGATGGCGGCATGTCCCACAACCGGTTCCATCGGTATGTAATCGCCGCCGAATGTCAGGATTTTGTTTGCCGGTGCGGTTACGAGATATTTTTTGAGAAAATCCTTTGCGGCAACCGGATTGATGATCCATGACCAACACATATCGACATATGCGTTTGTCCATTGTTTTGCCGCCGTTATCAGTTCCTCATAGTGAGGATAGCAGATATGCATGAATACAAATCGTGTATCCGGGGCGTTACGGCATAAATCGGTGACTGAACCGGGATTGCCCAAAAGTCTCGACAGCGGCATGCTGTTCTGTCCGGCATAGTAACCGGTGTGCAGTTTTACCGGCAGGTTTTGCTCAGTCGCTTTACTTACTGAATACCAGAACAGATGATCCTGTAGAAGTTTTTGTTCTTCACCGGTCAGTTTTTGCTTATTAAATCTTTTTGTAAATACAGGTTCAGCTTTTTCGGCTTCGATCGGTTCATAGTTGATGTCACGGCTGTATGCATTCTGTGATTTAACTGCAACGGCATATTGGCTGTATGTATCGAACCACCAGTCGATTACCCTGTGCCAGTCCGAAAGCGAACTGACCTTTATACCGGTGGGGTCGCCGAACAGTTCAAATTGGGGGCCGTCGAACATACCGACGATACTTATATCCTGCATGAGTAATTCCGGCATTGCGGATTTCATAAACGGAGTACCTTCGAGGCAATTAACCTGGCATGACTCGATATTGGCAATATCCTTAAGGATATATTTGTAGAAACCAGGCCTGCGAACTTTTTCATATCCGGCCTGGATTTCCCTTACCGTTTTTTTTGAAAGATCGTCGACGCCATACAATTCACTGAGAGCGATACATACAGCCTGTCCGTAGCCGGTGTTCTTTATTGCCGGCCAATATGGTTCAAGTAGCGCAAATTTGTCGGCAGGATCGATTTTAGGTGAGAAAAACTTGTCATAATCTTTCTGCGGCATCCCGGTGGTAAGCATATCGCTGTTAAGATAATGGCTGAGTACCATTGTCCAGTCATCGCTCGAAACTCGCGGATGTTCGGTTCCGGTGAAACGTCCTTTTTCCTCGATGAGATGTTCATGTGTATCGATAAACGGGGTGGTATGTACTTTTTGAAATAATACTTTTCGAATTTCACCGGAGCCAATCGAATTGTTGTTTATTCCCTGTCGGCTCTTTTCTTTCGCATAAATTGGTTTTGTGCCCATAAAAGTCAACGTACCCGCTGCACCTAAACCTTTTAGTGTGGCTCTTCTTTTGATGACTTTTTTCGATCTTGTCATGGCATGCTCCATTATGATACTTGTGTTATCAACTGTACAATCGATTGAATTCTGTCAGTGTTTTGCCGGTCAACTTATGGCGTATTTTATCGGGATCTTTCATTATATCCGTAAGAATGATTTTAAAGTCGCGCAGATTATGTTCAATCCTTTTTCTTATATACCTCCTTAACACAGGTGATGCCGCCTTGAGCAAGAGTCTGGTAACGACAGTATCACCACCCTCGCCATAAACCCGGAATGTTACCACCATTTGCCGACGGTTATATGTGTAATCAAGAAAAAAGAGAGCTTTTCCCATCAGCGATATGGGAATACCCCAGTTTTTCATCGTTCCGTTGCCATAAAATATTCTTAGGTTATTACCCGATTGTAAACTGATTAGGTCGCCTTCGATTCCGGAGGGATCTATTATGTGGAGATTTGAACCACGGCGGCTTACTTTGTAATGAGGTTCAAATTGATAGAGTTCCCAGAGTTTTCCCATGAGGAGTGGATTATCCAGGATCCGGTTCCACATATCAGGCGTGGTTTCAACAGTAAATTCGGTTGTGTATTGTACACATGCATTCTCTTTGAATTTTTCGATATTTATATCATGTGCAAGACAGAGGGCAAAAGTGCAAACCAAACATAGTATGATAACTAATCCTAATCGCATTCATGTATTCTTTCTGAATTGTTGTGTATAGCACTTGTAGTTCATCTTATCAACAAAAATATAAATTATAAAACAAACGGCAAGCAGAATACACGCAATTTATTATCCGAAAGCAACAGGTTTACACAGATTTTCTTCACAGTCGGCCACACGGCAGCATTTTGAACATATGAAACCGGGATTAGATGATAATTTTTATTAATAGATTTCTATAAACAATATTACATTTTATGACCGTGACAGCACAAAATAGTCTCGTCAAATATTAATCAGTCAGTCTATAAAAACAGTTTAAATGCTGCAAGAACAGTCATGGCAATGATGATTTTTCGATACAACTGCTCGGGTATATTTTTAACAGTTGTGATACCGATACCGGCTCCAACTATTATGGCGGGTATCATAGCTATATCAAAAATCAGGGAGCGCATCGTAATCGTATGCCAGAATATCACATGAAGGGGTACCTTAACAAGATTTACAATCATGAAGAACCAGGCGGTTGTACCGATGTAAGAATATTTTGGTAACTGCATCGACAATAAATAAAGAGCCATTACCGGACCTGCGGCGTTACCGATCATGGTGGTAAAACCTCCCGCAAGACCCATAATAATCGAGAACCACCTTGACTTCGGCACGGTTGTCGCGCCTTGTTTTCGCTCGCGCCATATCATAATAGCTATACCGGCAAGTACTGTTACCGCAAGAATGATTTTGAAATGTTCCTCATTAACGGCAGCGCCCACAAGAAGTCCGATAACAATACCTGACAGCGCCCACGGCATCAGACGTATGATGTAATACCATTCCGCATGACGGCGATAATACGATACTCCGAAAATATCGGCGAAACAGAGCATAGGAAGCAGAAGGCCGACCGAGGGTTTGCTCCCGAATATTCCGGCAAGAATCGGGACAACGAGCATAGCTGCCCCATTCAAGCCGGTTTTTGCGATACCGATGAGTATGCCGCAGAGAATTGCCAGCGCCCATGATTCTTGAGAAAGATTAAATGATAGCAGCGTTTCGAGCATATGTGTTTTCGGAGTGAAGTTATCAATCTTAAGTTTAAGGAGAACTCAGCAATTTCCGGTTAGGAATTTGCTGAGGAGAACTGACAGTTTCGATTTTTTAAAAAAAGTAAAATAAAAAATAATCCAACATTGAGGCAAACGAAAACGAAAAATTATTATAAATATGAATTGAACATAGCTGGTCATTTATGTTTATTTAGTTTAATATATATTTCTGGCAAATACGAGGAGATTTATGACCGGCAGAGAACGTGTGATATGTGCGGTCGAACATATAAGACCCGACAATATGCCCGTGTCCGACAGTTTCTGGGAGGATACACTCCTGAGATGGCACAATGAAGGTCTGCCCGAGGGGATTTCACCGTCTGAATACTTCGATTTTGATATAGTAACCATGGGGATCGATGCCTCGCCGGGATTCAGGGCATACATGATCGATGAAGACGACCAATACATAACTTTACAGGACAGGTTCGGTTATGTTGTTAGAAAACAGAAAGGTAAATCACGTACGCTCGATTATGTTTCGTATCCGGCGAATGACCGTGCAGCATGGGAAGCGGTCAAGCCAAAATTTACCCTCGAAACCAATACCAGCGCCCGTATCGATACCCTGGCATTTCCGTTTCGTCTCGAACCTGAGCCGACATGGCAGGAAGTACGGGAAAAGTATCAGGCAATTCGTGCTAATGACAAATATATTCTCGCATCTGCATATGGGCCGCATGAAGCGGTCTGGCGACTCCACGGATTTACTGAGACGCTTATTGATATAGTTCTCGATACCGAATTAATTATGGATATTGCTGCGACGTACGTCGCTTTTTTACTTAAAGTTATCGATTTATGCCTCAAAGAGGGGATTACCTTTGACGGATTATTCATCGTTGAGGATGTGGCAGCAACACGCGGCATGCTCTTTTCTCCCGATCAGTGGCGCGCTATTTATAAGCCGGTAATGGCAAAAATCGGTGATTTCCTCAGAGATAGAGGTTTGCATTTCTGGATGCATTCATGCGGCAACGGGGAAGCTGTTTTCGGTGACCTGATCCAGTGCGGTGTGCAGGTAATAAATCCACTTGAAGCAAAATCCGGACTCGATATCCGTGAATTAAAAAAGAAGTTTGGGGATAAACTGGCTTTTTATGGAAATATCAATGTCATAACAATGGCGAAATCTGAGATCGAAATCGAACACGAAATCAGGGATAAACTTGCACCGTTTAAAAGAAGCGGGGGTTATATTTATCATTCGGATCATTCGGTACCTCCTGAGGTCAGTTTTGAACGGTATCGGTCCGTCATCGAAATGGTGCGTAAATATGGGAAATGTTAGCATAAATGGATATGGGAGGCTGGAATGAAAAAGTCGGTATTGTTTTTGTTGTGGAGTGTTTCATTAGTTTTTTCTACAATAAACTGTAGTAATAAACCTATTGAACCGTTTCTTCGGGAAACTGTGGTATTCAAAAGCGGTGATGACGGCTATCATACATTCCGCATCCCTTCGTTGATAACGACCAAAAAGGGGACGGCGCTTGCCATATGCGAAGGCCGTAAAGGGAGCCGTTCCGATACCGGTAACATCGATATTGTGATTAAACGCAGTTCGGACAACGGAGCTACGTGGTCTGCAATGGAGGTAATCTGGGATGACGGCGAGAATGTGTGCGGTAATCCCTGCCCGGTAATCGACCGTGACACCGGAACCATTTGGCTTCTGCTTACCCATAATCTCGGTATCGACAGCGAACGTGAAATCATGACGGGTGAAAGCGAAGGCACTCGTACAGTCTGGGTCATGAAAAGCGCCGATGACGGTGTATCGTGGTCGAAACCGGTGGAGATTACGCAGACTACCAAACGTCCCGAATGGACCTGGTACGCTACCGGACCGGGCGTCGGTATTCAGCTTAAAAGCGGCAGGTTGATTATCCCCTGTGATTATGCCGACAGAGACAGCGGCGAATGGGGATCTCATGTCATTTACAGCGATGACCACGGCGTATCATGGAAAATCGGCGGAGTACTTTTTCCCAAATGTAATGAATGCCAGGTGGTTGAACGTGCCGATGGTTCGGTGCTGATCAATATGAGAAGCTATCATGGCAAAAACCGCCGTGCAATAGCAACAAGCACCGATGGCGGTATCACCTGGTCGGATATATCCCACGACGAAACCCTGGTGGAACCGGTCTGTCAGGCAAGCCTCCTGCGGTATACTTTCGAAAAGCATCACGGTAAGAACCGTGTGGTTTTTTCCAATCCGGCCGACACAAAACGTATCAAGATGACGGTGCGTCTCAGTTATGACGAGTGTATCACATGGCCGGTATCGAAGCTGCTCTATGAAGGGCCGTCAGCATACTCCTGCCTGACCTTTTTGCCGAATTATACTATCGGCTGCCTGTATGAAAAGGGGCAGGAAAATGCATATGAAACCTTAACGTTTGCGCATTTCAATCTCGAATGGCTTTCTGATGGTGAGGATGCTGTAAAATAGGGTGTGGCTCTTCAGAAGACTGGCGATTCCCCAATGCCAATGAGGTGAATTGAGGAAATTCCTTTAATTTACATATGTTGCAATAATCTCTTAACCATGAAAAAGCACATGTGATATCTGCATTGTTTCATCGATTTGATAGTAACGACAGACGCATTCATTGTCTGAACCATGATTTACATGATTTGCCTGATTACTTGATTTTAAAAAAAGGATGTGCTGTATTGCAGTTTTTTACTTTTAAAGAAAGATCATGGACATCATTTCATCATGGTTATCTGTGATTCAGACATTAATACGGGGCAACCACAAGGATCTACCCAACCAAATATATATAGTACAGGGCACAAGATATTGTGCCTCTACAATTTCCTTGTACCTTATCCCTTGTACCTTGTACCTGTTTTTTGCCCTTCTGCCAGAAAGGGCAATCACAAGGGTTGCTCCTACACATATATATAATACAGGGCAAAAAATGTTGTGCCCCTACGAATCCCTCATACTTTGTACCTCTCTTTGAATTTGTCACTATTCCTCAAATCCAAGCAATTCCGGTCCACTTCTGCCTTTGTGCCTCTGTGCCTGGTTTAATGTAGTCGAGTTTTTTTTAAAATTTCTCAGAATAATCTCTCTTAATAGTAATGTTTTAATGTTAGAAACGGTTTTGTGTTTCCAATATATTAATGCTTCCGTCATTTCAACATCGATATACGTTGCATAGCATTTCACCCTGACCGGCCCTGGTATTCGAAAGTCTCAACTGAGCTTTTATCTTGCTTCATCGGGACTGTGGTTGGCAGGCGGGAAGTTATAGAACGCTCTGCCTGTTTTTTTCTGTTCAATACCGCATTCTTGCCACAATCGAGGTATCGATATAAATTTCACCGGAATTCGCTGTCGGTGCACTTCTGTCTTTTACACGGACATCGAGCCTGAACCGTTCATACCCCATCCGGCCCGCATAGATACGGGCATGTTCTCTCGATAGACGCAGCGCTTCGGTTTTGGCATCGTTAAGCGAACCGAACACGAATTTACCATCGGGAGAATAGAGCAAAAATCGTCCCTTGGTATCGGGAATAACGCCCATGTCTATATGCATACCACCTGCTCCCGATGCGGCTCCGATTGCATTGGCTACCTCGCCATGTTCGGGGAAGATCGTAGTTGCAGTGAGGAATTTACCCATGCCTTTGATGAGATGATGTGTTGGTGCGCCGATTCCGACCAGCGAAGTCTTAAGTCTGTATGAGACTTCAATTGGACCGTTTACTCCGAATGTATCGCGGCAGTACTGACAGCCCGGAAATGATTCGTCACCGTTACCGGACAGTGTTTCGGTGATGATTTCGGAGGATGCAAGTCTGAGTATCTCGGTTCTGACCTGTTCGATGAATTCGGAAATTGATAGCCCGCTTCGTTCCGAAAAGAGGCTTAGTAATATTTCAGCGGCCTTCTTATCCCATATTTTGAAATTTCCTTCGGCTGAAACTATGTCGGTTGGGGTAAGGCCGCTTGCCAGAATTATACCCGTTTTTTCCAGACGTTCCGTACCGAGCAGCGATACATAAGGATAATCGAGCCTTTCGGCAAGCTGTACCTCTGATAGAGGCCCTTTTTCCAGCAGGTGCAGAATTCGCTGCTCACGTTCGTTCAGAAATGAGATATTACTGGGCATCCTGTGTATAACATAAAATGTGCCCGGTTGTACGAGTCCGTAATCCGTTCCGCTGTAACCTTTTAACTCTTCAAGATGTTCAATGATGTTTTGATATTCGGTCGCAAGCACGCAAATGGGAACTACTCGTTTGGGGCCGACGGTCACTCTTTCATGTTCCCATGCGGTTCTGCTGTCACCTCCAAGGCCGAGAGTTCGTATGTCGGTTGCATGGATCGAGGTTTTGTATTGCCCGACTGTCGCGCCCCGCCCGGTACGCCGTGCGCTGCCACCCTCAATAACCGCAATATCGGACGTTGTTCCACCCATATCGATGAGGACACACGAATCCACATCTGTCAGAAAACGGACACCTGCCACAGAAGCTGCAGGCCCCGACAGCAGCATACGTACCGGGGCTTGTTTTGCTTCAACAGTATTCATGAGCGATCCCTCGGTGGTGACAAGCCGGATATCGACAGGTAACTCAAGATCTTCAACCACGCGTTTGATCGAATCCACCAGCCGGTCGATAACCGGCAGCAGACGGGCGTTCAAAAGGGCTGTCATGGCACGCCGTACCGAATCGATATCATCTGTCAGATCATGGCCGGTTACAACGGGAACGGAAAATCTGTCTCTGAGTATCGATAATGCCCGCACTTCATGGTTTGGATTTCTTGTACCCATGTACGATGAAACCGCAAGCGCTTCCACACCTTTTTCGATCATTTTGTTTGCGGTTTCAACTAGTTTATATTCGTCAAGCGGTTGAATTTCAACACCATAAATATCATGCAATCCCGGAATTACCGCTTTGAGGTCGCCTGCACCGATTGAAATTTTGGATGACGTACTTTCGTCATAACCGATCAGAATAACACCCGTTCTTCCTCCTTTACCCTCTACTATTGCATTGGTTGCCAGCGTGGTTGAAATCGCAAGACGATTTGCTGTTTTTACTAGATCACCGGGAAGCTCAAGCACCGCTTTTCTAATCCCGATGGAGAGGTCATGGTATGTCGTAGGCGCCTTGGCTGTGGCGAGTACGGTGTGTTTCTTCAGAGATATTACTACAGCATCAGTGTAGGTTCCGCCCGCATCGATTCCTATAACACGGTCTGTGTCCCCGGATAGATTGAATGGTTCATCCGGTCTTATCTCTCTATAATTGCCGTCATAAACAAATGATTTTTGGTAATCATCACGAAAATCGAGCGATTCTTTTTCCGTTCCCTGAGCGTTGATGATGTCGTTTATACCGCCGACTATAAGGGTTTGTCCCGGTTCAAGCACAAGAAAACGGTCGGGATCCCAGTTACCCGAAATCAGATCGCGGATTAGTGTGAAATCACCCTGTACTTCTTCGAATGTCCAGTTTCTGTTCGAGCAGAAAGCAACGGCTTTTTTCTTAAGCGCCTCACCGCCGGGAAGGCCACTTTTTACATAAGCGCCGCGTGAGTAGTTCTTTATCCAGGCTTGTTCCTGATGGTCTATTACAAACCGGGCAGATTCCTCGTCGCCGAATTTTTCAAGGTACTCTTCATAATTTTCTTCAAACTGATGATATATTCCCGCATATTTCTCTGACATTCCGGGTTGCATTTTACCGCTCATGAATCCCGGAGTAAACCAATATGTACCCGGTGCTTTTGAAAATTCATCGAGATATCGTTCCTTTGAGCCAAGGAACATCGTGATACAATCATGCGCCCTCGGTACGACTATTCTGTAACGGTTGCTCTTGACTCCTATGGTACCACGTGAACATATGCCGTATCCGAGCAGTATGGCATCGAATTGCTCATTGTTTGCTTCTGTCGATACGATTTCATTCTTGACGAGTTTGTTGAGTTTGGCGGGTTCTCTGTGCAGACCCTGTTCCAGCCATACCTCGATGAGTTCAACATCATTTGGTACGGTTTTACGGAGTTCATTCATTTCCTGAAAAAAAACTCCGCAAGCTATAAGTTTAAAACGTCTGATTGTTGTGCCTCACGTATTAAGTTTTTTGGATTGTCCATTTATGGTTTACTATTCACTCTCTTGAACTCATCCCTGTGTTCCGAGTTCCATGTAGAGGAGAAAATTTTGTTTTGCCGATTCGCTGAGGGGATCATAAAAAGGTGTTGCCGATTGTGATAAAATGAAAGGAGCGTTAGTGCTGCGGGCGTCGTTCAGGCATTCTTCAACAGCTTTACGGACGGGTTCCTGTCCTCCGGTGTTGAATATGACATCATCAATTCCGCCGAACACGATACCTCTTCCGTTAGCGCAGGACAGAGCCTCATCGATGGTTACATTACCACGCGGAACAGGTTCGAATGGTTCGATGAAATTGTACCCCATTTTCCATATATCGTCCATAATATCGCGCACAGGTCCGTGGCAGTGGAAAGCAGTCGGTATTTCATACCGGTGTGTAATATCGGCGATTGTACGGTAAAACGAACCCTCGAATTTCAGGAAATCGTTTCGGCTCATGAACGGTGGCACAGCCATTTCAGCTCCTACAAGCCGGAGGATAAATGGACAGCCTGTATCACGGCACAGTGAAGTGATACCATCAACAATTCTTGCACCGGTTACATCGAGGAGTTGCATGATTCTGTCTGTATCGGTACGGCATTTAATGAAAAACATGTCGGTGGGAAACATCTCGCATACGGTATAAAAAGGGTCGAATACCTCGACATAGGGAAGCCCGTAATCACCGACCTGCTTCTCTTTTATGCGTACTGCTTCGCAATCCGGTTTGGCAGGTACAAGATCGGTCAGACTGAGAAAATATTCAAGATCACTGTCAGTTTCTATCCAGCGTTTGCTGTTTTTCCATGATGAATCGCCGGGTGTCTGAATTTCCACCATGCTAACCGGGTGTGGTGTACCGGAAAGTTTGTATTGCCGTACTCTGGTGCCATCACTTTCCGTTTTACCGTTCATGACAATGCGGATATCACCTTCGCCTGCAAACAAAGGCTTTTCGAGAGGATACACTTTCGGGAGGAGTGTGCAGTTTTCAAGAGCATAATCGCAAACCTCCCTGTAGCTTTCACGTTCACCATGCCAGCCGAAGGGGTCGAGACCGAATATAACAACTACCGGCGGCCATGAAACTTCGTTATGTAAAAGGTTGTAAATTGCCTGTCTTCCCTGTGCCATGTTTCTATTCTCCAAATATTAATCGGGCGAATTGTCCCGGTTTATCGAAGCTGTTTGTTTTTGTCGGACTCAATGAGTAATATGAACGATTTTTCGTAAGTTCAACACGGAAAAAATCCGCTCTCCATGTTTCTCCTTTAAGTGGCGGTACATGAGGAGCAGTGTAAAAATCTTTGAACGGTATCGCCAGTTCGACTGTCCAGAATCGGTCGTCGGTATCCGGCCGCGCCCCGCCGCCATATACCGATACAGAAACTCTAAGTAAATCACTGTTCCAGCAACTCAGAGTTTTCTTATCTGCTCCATTGTTTCTGCATAAAACGAAAGCATCACTGAATGCTCCTGTCGGCGACACTTCAATAACCACATATGTTGAAGAATCCGAATCGGCATCGAGATATGCTGCAACATACTCTTCGCTTGATATCGGGCTGTCACGGCCCGTTACCGTACTTGCAGCATCACTGTCGCGGCATTCGAAACCGAGATAGAGGTTTGTATCGTCGTAAACCGCACGGATTTTAGTAGATATATCGGCTTTGGAGCCGTCCAGATTGAATAGAAATTCACCTGTATGTGCCTTTCCCCAGCATTCTTCATTCAGAACGCCGTCGATTACCGGGGCTTCGGCAGATTTTATGACTGTGTAAGAAATACTCATACTTTCCGTATATTGTTGAGTTTTATCACATCGAACGAAGACTGGCAAAATCAAAATAAGTATGAACAAATTACTGAATGTTTTTTTCATAATTTTTATCGCTCTATGGTTAGTTCCAATTGGTTTTAATCCAACCTTTAAGTGAATATAGCGTGTGATATAACAAGAGTCAAATGAAAGCGTGTCAACCTTATTGACTTTGTTGACTTTACATCTTTATGTCGCAATTTATATTGACTTAATTCCATGGGAATCATATACTGAGTTATTGGTTTAATACATGATAATTTAAGTCAGAAAAATCCATATTTAAAAGGAAGGCCTAAATGGAAAATCGAATGTTTCTCTGTGCATTTTATTGTGTTTTTTTATTGTGTGCTGCATCAGTTTTTTCAGCCGAAAGCACATATTCAATGAAATTTGATGGTTCGGATAAATGGGATAAGGCTCTTTATGATTATAACATCGATGTCGATTCAAAACCGGGCAGCGTGCAGCTTATTAAAACGGATTTAATTACCGATGAGATGGGGAATATAACCGATGCCACATATGATGTGATAAGCGGAAATGTCCGGGCAAAAAAAGAAATCGGAATAATCGATCCTTCAGCCGATACTGCAGTGCTTATTCTTTATACGAATGCCGTTCCCTCAGGTGAATTTATCATTGAAGTAAACGGGAAAGCCAACACCGTCACATTCGATGATAAGCGCATGCTGACCGGAGGCTGGGCCAGAGCGGATGTCGATCCGAAACAACTTAAAAAAGGTTTAAACACTTTTGTGATTTATGCAAAAGGGAATAATTCGATTGACCTTTATATAGATAACGGCCTTTATCCAAACCGTTCCGCTAAAAGCATCGATGCAGGAGTTACCTGGGATTATGACCATCTCGGACAGCAGGGTTTCTGCGATGGCGAATATCTTATTCGGCTTCGGCTTTCCCATTATCCGCAGCAGGGTGAGGTTCTTTCCGATTTTATCGATATCGGCGATATGATTTCTCAAAATCCAATCAAACCGGTCTTCACGGTAAAAGATGTCCAAATTAAAGCTGATGCCGTAACTCCGGGGAAAACATCCATTGACCTGTATCTCAGAGGAGGCGCTACGCCATCATATGATCCTTCCTCATGGGACAGCTGGATGCTTGCCGTAAATTACCGTTCGATGAAAAGTGCACAACATCCCTGGAAATTTCTCCAATGGAAAGCGGTTTTAAAAACCGATTCTGCTATGCAAACCCCATCGCTCAATGCAATTACGGTGAGCGCGGAAATTGATGTACGTGAAAAAAGAGGCGCTGCACCGGTAGCCGATTTGTCAAAAAATCGTGAAATTATCAGAGGTTATTACAATTACAGTTATCAACCATATGGCCATGAACGTCTCGAATACCTTCGCAAGCATTTCCGCCTCGATGAAGTAGTCGGCGGATGTTCCACTGAATTTGAAAAGTTCGAGGTTCTCGCCACCTGGTTACGCGGTCAATGGCGTGACGGCTGGTATGGTGATCGCACCAAAGGCTTAAAGACACCGTGGGATGCATGGATTGCACTCAACCTGAACGATGATTTTAAGGCATCAGGTATGTGTACGATTTATGCCAATACCTATGTCCAGTGTTGTCTGGCAGTGGGACTGAATGCGCGTGGTAATGTGCTCAATCACCATTTCGTCTCGGAAATATGGTCCAATGAATATGAAAGGTGGATACTGTTCGATATCGGATTTAATGCCCACTCATTGAGAACAGTCCATATGGAAATGGATAACGAAATGCTCAGTTGCGTCGATATCCTCAAGGCGGTCAATGATGGTAAACTTAGCCGAATCAAACTGGTGACTCCACCGCTCTGGAAAGAAACATGGCGTGGTGATCAGGCGCAGGAAGCTCAGTTAACCGATCCGAAAAACTGGGCTGCACGTACCGGTATCCCGACTCGAAATAACTACATTGAAAGCTGGCTTCCCGGTGAATTACAGCATGGATTTCATCAGTACAGCTACGACGGATATCTGTGGTGGAAAAAAACACTGATACCGGAGTATGAAGAATATACGTATCATACTTCCCACTACCGTGATATGTATTGGACAATCAATCAGATTGAGGTATTTCTGTATGAGTCGGATTCGCCGGGTGAGTTAAATGTTGTACTAGATACTGTCACTCCGAATCTGGATAAGCTCATGTTGAGGATAGACGGTGGTGAATGGGAGCAGACACAACCGGAATTTGCCTGGAGACTCAAAAGCGGAACAAACCGTATGGAAGTCAAACCGGTCAATAAATGGGGTTTGGATGGTATCGTTAGTGAAATCACCGTTAAAAAATAATTTGTGTTAATATTGAAGGTTTTATGTTATGAATTTTCAGAAGATTATAAGAATTAAACTTGTTGTATGTATTATCCTGACAATTTTCTTTTTTATTTCCTCATATGTCATTTATGTAAAAACCTATGAGGACCCGAGATGGCGTGTTTTCGATTTCAACAGCCGTCAGGCGTCGAAAGGTGATATATACAATGTCGCTGAAATTCCGGCTATAAAATCCGTTAAACTGGTAGCGCCCCGTAAACTCAGATTTGAATTCACACCTCCTTTTGAAACCGAAATATGGATGATTCTTTCAGCCGAGGACAGACGGGTTATTTCTGAAGGAGTATACCCGGAAATCCAGTTTCCCGGTGAGGTGAAAACGGAAACCTACATCTTCATACCCGATGAGGTTGTCCTGATGAAGGAAATTGTCATCAAAATATCGTTCTATCCCGGAGAAAAATATCATGACCAGGGTCTGTCATGGCCTGACAATTACTATTCACCATATTCGAGTGTTCCTTTCAGTATAACCAAACCATACTCGCTCGATGAATGGGCAGGACTTTCGGATACCGATCCCGATGTTAAAGAAGCACGGATGATTTTGGGTGATTCGGTAAAAATGAATGCGTCTGTCGTTGAACGCTCGAATCAGGTGTTCCGGTTTGTTATGGAGAAAATAAACGACTCGGGCGGGACACCGAATGATGCTGTCCAGAATGCCTCGCCGCTTGAAACCTATGAGATGCTCAGCAGCGGTTCCGGTAAGGGCTGGTGTGAAAACAGGGCACTCGTATACTATCTTTTTGCCAATGCTGCGGGAATAAAAACGCGACTTGTAGATATTGCCGGAAAATTCGGCCCGCTGAAATTAACTGGGCATTATTTTTGTGAAAGCTGGGATACTGTACAGGCAAAATGGTTTTTTGTCGATCCGATGTCACGAGTGGCATGTATCAGGGATAGAGACGGGAAGCTTCTCGATACTCTTGAAATCAAAAATCTGTTCGATCTGGATAAATTCTCCGATGAAACCGTATTGACTTACGATGAA
>JAFGMP010000102.1 GCA_016927495.1 Candidatus Latescibacterota bacterium
AATGTGGTTCATGAACCGCCGTGGTACGGAACCGTACGCCCGGTGGTGTGGGAGGACGGTGGGGGCGACCCCGCCTCCTACCCGATGCATAAAAAGAGAAAAAAATATTATGAATGTGAAGGGTTTGTTGTGATGATTTTATATTTTGAAAATTCGGATTTTCTCGGCCTGTAAATTTCAGTAAACATAATCTTAAGAATTACCTGAAGAAGACTTGCAATAGGTACAGCAAGAAGCATTCCGAAAATTCCGGCGAGTCTTGAACCTAATAATACGAGAAAAATAACAATGAGCGGGTGCAGATTAGCAGCTCGTGCCATTACAATCGGTTGAACAAAAATATTATCAATAAGATTAACAAAAATAAAAACAAGAAGAATATACACAAAAAATATCATAGGCTTCATTGTCATAACAGCAACGATAAAAGCGGCCAATGTTCCCGCTACAGGACCGAAATACGGAATAAGGTTGGCAAGACCGGCAAATATACCAACAAGAATAGGATAATCGAGTTCGATTATCCAGAGTCCTGATGAAGCAAGAAATGATATGATAAAAGCGCTGGTGAACATACCCCTTAATAACAAACCGAATTGACGGTTTAAATTATGGAAAAGAAGAAGAGTTGTTTCAAAATAACGGTTAGGGACAAAACCAATAATCTTTTTCTTTATTTTTACTTCGTCAAGAAGAAAAAAGAATGTGGCAAATGGAATAACAAAAAGATAAAGAATAAGTGGAATTATATTTAACAGCATCGATGGTATACCGCTTATAAATTCAATAAGAACTTTTTTGAGATTACCTTCAATTTCCGAAGCTAAATTTTTTTCGTTGCTAAAAAGAACTGAAAAGCCATTAGAAAAAAAGGCAATATCGGTTTTAATTTGATTAATTTTTCCAAGGATAACGTTCATATATACATCGAGTTTACTCTGTATGCTCGAAACTTCAGATGCAATTGCAGGAACAAAAATGAAGAAAAAAAGTGTTAAAAGACCAAAAGAAGAAAAGAAAACTATTGTGACAGCAAAACTGTGTTTAAATCCTCGTTGTTCAAGAAGATTTACCAAAGGTTTTAAAATAAAATAAAGAACATAAGCGGCAAGAAAAGGTAAAAGAAGAGAAAAAATTTTAATAGCAGCAAAAAGGAAGAGAAATCCTAATGATGCGGGAATAAGAATACGATATAAAAGTTTATAATTCATTATTGAATTCCGCAGAGAGAATTATTAAGAAGCCGTAAACGTTCAGCTACAATCTGAGAAAGCCTAAAAATAAGTCGAAGACCTAATTTTGGGTCGGAATCAAAGAGATTTAGAAGATCAGGTTTAAAAAGGCCCCAAAGAACGCTTTGTTCAGCGGAAATAATAGTTGCGCTGCGGGGGGTTTCATTGAGAAGAGATGTTTCACCAAAAAAATCGCCATGATTCAATGTGGTTATTTTATGACAGGTCATATCGTTTAATTCATTATAGACATCGACAGAACCGTCTTTGACAATGTATAAACCAACGCCGGGATCACCCTGACGGAAAACGATTTCATCTTTTGAAAAATTTCTGATATGTATAATTCTCTGTAATTTATCAATTTGACGTCGGGTCAAAGAATCAAATATTGGCACTGAAGAAAGGAAGAAAAAATAATTTTCATTTTCATGACCACTTTTTTTAAGAGGATTTGACCAGAAATAATTTTTTTCCATTATGTACCCCACAGGATAATGTTGCATATAATAAAATATTATATTTTGTTAGATGTAAATCAACAATAAATATCACTAAAAATGATTGTTTATAAAAAAATCTTTCATACCATGGAGAAAAAAATGGAACATATAAAAATGATTGAATCTGTTGATTTGCTGGAAAAAATTCTGCAAAAAAATAATGCTATAATAATGAAAAACAGCAATAGGTGTTCGATTTCCAGATCAGTAAGGGTGAAATATGAAGTTATTGCTGAAAAATACGGGAAAAACAATGATTTTTATATGATAGATGTTGTAAATAACAAAAATATTTCAAATGCTCTGGAAGAAAAAACAAATATAAGACATGAATCGCCACAAATTATAATTATACATGAGGGGAAAGTAATTTGGCATGCATCACACTGGGAAATAAAAACAGATGAGATAGAAAAATATATTACTAAATAAGAAAGGCGAAAGAAAGGTAAAAAAATGGAAGAAAAAATAAAAAAAGTCAGATACCTGCTCTTTATTGCATTGTTTATTCTTCTGGTAGAATCAATAATTGCATGCGGAGGGATATTTTCAGGTTTTATGTACAAAAAATTCGACCAGGAAAAAGCAGATTCGATGCTTGGGTATATAAAAGAAAACAACCAGGTATATTATGAACAACTTACAGGTGAAGATTCAACATATATAAAGGAGTTTTATTCATTTTATGAACAAAATGGACATCCTCTATTAATAGGAGGCGGATTTTTAATGCTTGCGATTGCCATGCATACGGCAATACCGTTAATTATTATACTGATTATGATAATAAAGAAAAAAGAAGAGGAAAGTGAAGAAAAAAGTGAGGGAGGAAAAGAAGGAGCGGAAAATGCAGAACATGAGGGACAAGACTTTTAGGGTATAAATTGTAAGAGGAGGAAATCATTATAATTTAATGGAAAATCTTTCAAGAACCTCATTGACAATTAAAGCCTGCATATCTGGAATAGATAGTTCTCCGTTAATCCGGATAAAACGAGTACTATGCAAAGCACACAGTTTTAAAAAACCATCGCGTACACGACTCATAAACGTTATTCCCTCAGATTCAAGCCTGTCAGGATAGGCAGATATGCGGGCGAGAGCGATTTCAGGATCACAATCTATAAAAAATGTAACATCGGGAATTATACCGCCGGTCGCAATAGAATTGAGATACTCGACAGTTTCGGATCCAAGACCACGCGCAAAACCCTGGTATGCAGTAGATGAGTCGAAAAAGCGGTCCATAACGACAATTTCCCCGCGGTCAAGCGCCGGAGATATATGTTGAAAACAAATCTGGACGCGGGCGGCAAGATACAAAAAAAGCTCAGTATAAGGTTTCATTTCGGTAAGTGAGGAATCAAGAAGAATTGACCGAATACGTTCACCAATGAGTGTACCACCGGGTTCTCTGAGAAGTTGAACGATATATCCCTGGTTTATGAGATATTTATATAAAAGTTCAGCCTGAGTTGTTTTACCGGACCCGTCTATACCTTCGAATGTAATGAGAAAACCTTTCATGATGATCCTTTTTTACCGGTTCCACGGACCACAACGGTATATTCGCCACGTGGATTTTTATTCTTTAATTGTGATAAAACATCACCGACAGTACCACGTATCGTTTCTTCATGTAATTTAGTCAGTTCACGGGAAACAGATATTTCACGGTCTCCGAGAATTTCAAACAAAGAATCGAGAAGATTGATTATACGGTAAGGTGATTCATAGAATATAATTGTGCGGGGTTCATTTTTCAATAATTCGATACGTTTGGATCGGGCCGCACCTTTCTGAGGAAGAAAACCTTCAAAGACAAAACGATCCAGTGGAAGACCGGAAACAACAAGAGCAGAAAGCACTGCAGATGCGCCGGGAATACTTTTAACTTCAAAACCGGAATCGATGGCAGAACGAACAATACGGTATGCCGGATCACAAACACCGGGAGTACCTGCATCGGAAACAACGGCAACATTTTTACCATCACCAAGAAAATCAAGGAGAACGGGCAGACGCTTAATAGCATTTACATCGTTATAAGATATAAGTCGTTTCTTAATATCGAACCGTGATAAAAGAAATCCGGTGTGCCTCGTATCCTCGCAAGCAATAATTTCGACCGCTCTGAGACAATTCAATGCACGTTCGGAAATGTCACCAAGGTTTCCGATAGGAGTGCTTACGACAAATAACTCACCATATTTTTTTTCTTCAGGCATAATATGTTAATCAATGTTGAAAAGATTTTTTAGAAAACTAAAAAATTTATACGAAACAAGTTGTGTCGCAAAGAAAAAGCGTATGTTGAAAACTTGTTAAAAAGTGTTAAGAACTAAATATAATAAAGTGTAAGTTTAATAAATACAATTACATACACAAATTTTATTATTTTTGATAAATGTTAATAACTTACTTTCGCGTTATGATAATGATTGTGCCTGTGCGAACATTTAAAACATTAATTGGCGATTTAATTTCAAAGCTAAAAAGTTTTTGATTAAGTATATTTTTCAAAGCTGATATTTCATTGTCTATACATTCACCCTTAATAGAAATCATGGATCCTTTGGGTGACAGAAAACGTGAACCCAATAGAAAAAATTTGTCAAGACTGACAGTTGCTCGAGTTACCACGACATCATACATTTCGTTATAAGATTCAGGTATGGTTTCAATTCTGGATTTTAAGACACAAACATTGTGTAAAGAAAGTAAAAGAACAACTTCATTGAGAAATTTACATCTTTTTGTACGAGAGTCAACAAGGAGACTGGAAATATCAGAAAAACATAGAGAAATAGGTATACCGGGAATACCGGCGCCGCTGCCGAAATCAAAAAGCGTATTAACATTTTTTAAATCAAAAACAGATACAACCTTTAAGGAATCGAGAATATGATAGTCAATAAATCGTACAATATCACTTTTGGATATAAGATTAACCTGTGAATTCCACTGTAAAAGAAGCCGGTAATAATAAAAAAATTCCTGTATTTGAGAATCGCTTAACGTGAGGCCAAAGAAAGAAGCGCCGTTTTTAAGGTCGTCATAAAATTTTTGATAATCGATCATAAAAGTATATTCTGAGTAGGGTTTTTGAAAATGTTTCACGTGAAACAAAAAATGATAAACCATGATAGTTTCACGTGAAACAAAACGGATTATTTCCCAATACAAAAGTTTTTGAAAATAGTATCAAGAACGTCGTAATCAATATTTTGGCCGAGGATTGATTCTATATGTTTTTCCGCATCTCGTAATTCGAGTGAAATGATTTCTTCTGACCATGTGCCGATACATTTAAGCGCTCTTTTAAGAGAATCACGAGCCTTGGTCAGCTCAGTTTTATGACGTTCGACAAGTACGATTGATGAAGTATAGCCATTTGAAATATACCCCCGTGTTTTGGCAATTATCTGTGCTTTGAGTTTTTCAAGGCCAAAACCGGTTAAAGATGAAATTAAAATATAATTATCAATCTCATTTATCGAAGGAAGAATGTCGGCCTTTGTAATAACATTAATGTATCGTTCATCATGTGATATAGGAGAAATATTTGCCTTTAGGGAATATTCATCAGCACTGATAAGATAGACAACAATGTCTGCATCACGGATAAGGCGTTCTGTTCCCTTTACACCTTCATGTTCGATGGTATCCGGTGTGATTCGTATGCCCGCAGTATCCACAAGGTTAACCGGGAGGCCATCCAACTCAATTTTTTCTTCAATCCAGTCACGTGTTGTACCGGGGGTGGGATTAACGATAGAACGGTTTTTGCCCAGGAGAGTATTAAAAAGCGTGGATTTACCGGCATTGACATTTCCTGCAAGTACAATTCTGACACCATTTTTAATACGTCGCGCCGAAGTATAGGACAAAATTAATGTTTCGATTGAGTTAAGTGTATTTGTTATGGTGTTTACCAATTCTTTAGTATGAATAGCCTCAAGACCCTGATGAAGGAAATCAATATTCAGTTCGACAAGAGATGCGCTTTCTTTTATTTTTTCAATAAGGATCTCGATATTGTGTGAAAACGAACCGTCCATAAGCTGTTCGGCGCGGCGAAGGTATTCTCGTCCATCTGCCGCTACGATTTGCATGACAGCTTCTGCCTGAACAAGGTCAATTTTGCCGTTAAGGAATGCTTTCTTTGTAAATTCTCCGGGTTCTGCGATGCGTGCTCCCTGTTCAATCAAAAGCGACAAAATTGTGTCTGCAGCAGCATTTCCACCGTGACTCTGTATCTCGACTACATCTTCTCCGGTGTAAGAAAAAGGTGCTTTCATGTAGCAAACAAGAGCATCGTCAATGTATGTCGTTTTATCCATAATGTGACCATAAATCATGGATCGCTCATGTATTTCAGGATTTTTTCTGCTTTTGAATATCTTACGTAATAGCGAAATTGACCGTGAACCGCTCAGTTTAACAATTGCAATTCCGCTTTTACCCGATGCAGTTGCGATAGCGGCGATTGTGTCGTTTTCGCCGTGATAGTGTAACATTGTGGAATCCGGAGATATTAATGCCTGGGCTTCACAGCTTCCTGCTGGACGTAGGTCATAATGTTGAACATAAACCAGTACAATGTTAGGCCCGAGCTGAAGTTTGCAAAAAGAATTATCATCATTACCGGCATAACATAAAGCATTGCTTTCTGGTTCGGATCTTTCATGGTCGTTTTAGACTGGAAAAACATGGAAATGCCCATTGCAACCGGTAATATGTAAAACGGATCGGGACGGGATAAATCCTCGATCCAGTGAGGTATAAACATAGCCTGACGTAACTCAAATGCTCGTCCGACAACAGGATAAAGTGCAAAGAAAACAGGCATTTGGAGTAACATCGGCAGGCATCCTCCCATAGGATTTATACCTTCTTTTTTATACAGCTCCATCATTGCCAGGTGTTGTTTCTGAGGATTATTTTTATGTTTTTCTTTTAATTCGTTAATTTGGGGTTGCAGGTTGGACATTTTGCGCATTGATTCGATGCTTGATTTTGACAATGGGTAAAGTACAACTTTGATCAAGACCGAAAATATTATGATGACCAAACCCCAGTTAGGTATAATTTTTTGTATCTTTTTTATTGACCAGAGAAAAGCAATTGAAAGAGGACGAATGAATCTCCAGGATAACTCCATGATTTCCGGCAAATTATAATTATAGCTTTTAAGAAGGTCGTAAGATATTGGGCCACAATATATTTTGAGACTTGTATCACCATCTGACAGCCTTTTTGAAATGGCAAAATCAAGGCTTTTTTGTAAGCCATCCATATCTGACCGTGAAATAGCTTTCCATCGGGTATTTTGCAGAGGTATGGCAGCCGTCATGAAATATTTACTTCGTATCGCATACCAGTCGAGATCACCGTCGAAAATATCTTGTGCTCCTTTATCTTTTTTTATATTAATTTTTTGTGCGCCTTCTTTTGAGTAAATACGTTTGGTTTTTTCTTTCCCGCCGATCTCAATGGTTGTTCTGTCACCCTGACCAAGATATGATATTTTGTTATATAAATCTGTTTCATCGCGCATAAACATGGTAAATGGCCAGATTCTTAACTGTTTAGGTGGCGTCTCGGTCATATTGATCGGTCCGTCCCATACATAGGTCAGTTCAGGATCGTTCCATGTGCCATCGAGAGCGGTAGTTTCCTGAATCATATATCCGGATTCATCTAATGTATATTCACGGGTAATTGTTGCATTGTTCGATAATTCTGCAGTGAGTGTGAGGTGTTTGTCGCTTTTGTTTTTGATGTCAAATATTATGTCGGTAAACGATATGTCGGTGTCATTATCGATAATTCTTCCATTACACCATGATTTATTTTCTGTTACAAGTTGTGCGGATTCTTCATTACTTAAACCGTCGAACATGTTCATTGTCGCTTTTATGATCGATCCGCCGTGTGATGAAATCTCGATAGTAATTTCAGCATTTTTGAGGATAATATGTTTTTCTTCGGGTACGTTTATCTGATAAATTCCCATAGGATCATGTACAACAATTGTTTTTTCAGGAGTATTTTGTCGTATAACCTGTTCGGATTTTTTCTCTGATGAGGCAGAAGATTGAAGACTATCTGATTGAGTTGATTCAACAATAGTTTCCGGTGGCAGTTCGGTTCCGAATTTTTTCTGGTACCACGGTGAAGAATATATGAAGATGATTCCAACTGTGATCAAAATTGCTATAAGAAAATTTTTATCCATGGTCTTTTACGGGAAATCTACTCCACCTCTGGTTAATGGGTTACACCTTAACAATCTCCATGTCGTTTTGAATGTGCCTTTTAAAAGGCCGTCTTTAGTCAAAGATAATATTGCATATTGAGAACATGAAGGATAGAATCGACAATGGTTGCCAAAAAATGGCGATACATATTTTTGGTATATTTTTATTAATGTAATGAAAATTCTAACTGGCATTTTTTACCCGTTTGTAATATCGTTCCGTAAAAACTTCTTAACGTACCGATATTTTTTTAGTTATGTTGTTTAATTCATCTAAAATCATAGGATAATCGATTAAAGCGCAATCCTTGTTGACATAGATGAAATATAAACCACGGGGATATACACATTTTTTGGATGTCATCACATGCCGTATTATTCGTTTAACTCTGTTTCTTTTAACAGCGTTACCCTGTTTTTTTGAAATAACAGGGGAGTATCTGTAATCGTCAGTCTCAACATACTTTACGGTGACTGTATCTGATCTGTATGTGCTGCCGTCACTTCGTATTTTCCTGATAAAATATGGGTTCAGACTGAAATGCATTTTCTTATCTGTCGGAAGGTGTCAGACTTTTTCTTCCTTTTTGTCTGCGTCGGGAAAGTACTTTCCTGCCGTTTTTTGTGGCCATACGAGCGCGAAAACCGTGTTTATTGACTTTTTTTCTGTTCGATGGTTGAAATGTTCTTTTCATGAAAAATAACCTTTCCGTATGTTTTTTATATATTTACGATATTATTACCTAAGATTTGGAGAATTATAAATATAATTGAAAATGGATTTCATTGTCAAGATTTGTTTTGAATATATATCAATTTTGTGAAGTATTATACCACAGAATTTCAAAATATCTTATGTATTTATAATCACATAATATTATTGTTTAATCAGCCTCAAAAAATCGTGATGTGTCGCCGCCTGACTGAACTACTTTTACCGTAATACGTTTTTTATAACATTTCGGACATATTCCTTCAAAAGCCGTTTTATCTTTATTGAGATATATCCGTGAATAAACGTTACAGCATTTAAAGGTCACACCGATAAATTCTTTTTTATGCATTTTAGTCCGCCTTAAAAACCCACATGCTCAGCATGTGGTCATGTTTTTAAGGTTATACCTTATAACGTTTTTGAAATCACAGTGGCGAAGCCATGAATTTGGCGAAAAGCCACCACCTTTGGTAGTGGATAGTCAAATTCAAGTGATTTTTTAGTATAACTCATATTGTGAAATACATTTTAGGTAATATTATAAATTATATAATTATTGGGAAGTGTTTTTTTTAAAAGTGATAAATATTTATAGTGTTTTTTTCATTTTTTCCATATATTTTGTTCATAATGAGTGTAATAAAAGCAAAGTAATATTAAATTATACGTTCTATGGTATCAACGGGACGATTCCAGTCGATTTTCACACTCTGTAATCAAATAAGGTAATCATGAATTACTTATTGATTTTTGTTTCTCTTTTTGTCGGAATATGTATAGGATTTGGCATTTCGTTCTTTCTCAGAATAATTCAGGGTAAGTCAGCACGTGAAATTGCTGCCGAATTGTATCATGAAAATGAATTGCTGAGAATCGCTGAGCGTGATGCGGTTATAGAAAATGTCAAATCCAGTTTTGGCAATCTGTCGCTCGAGGCTCTTAATAAAGCTACCGATCATGTTATAAAACTCACCGAGGGTAAGTTCAAATCAGAAAGGGAAATACAGTCAAAAGAGCTTGACTCGAAAAAAGGTTTGATCGATCAACAGCTTATTCGTATAACATTCGAGCTTGATAAAGTATCAAAACTCATGAATGACCTTGAAAAAGACAGGGAAAAAAAGTTCGGAGAACTCTCCCGTCATTTGGAGGATACAGGTAAGAGAACAACCGACCTGATACATACTACCAATTCACTTCGTGAGGCTTTGGCACATACCAAAACACGCGGCCAGTGGGGTGAACGCATGGCTGAAGATATTTTGAGCCTTGCAGGTTTTATGGAGAATATCAATTTTGTGAAACAGAAATCTTCAGGAGATTCGGGTAATATTCCTGATTTTACATTTCTTCTGCCACGTGATCTGACTTTGAATATGGATGTAAAGTTTCCGCTCGACAATTATATGC
Organism: Candidatus Latescibacterota bacterium; assembly: GCA_016927495.1. Lineage (GTDB taxonomy): Bacteria > Latescibacterota > Latescibacteria > Latescibacterales > Latescibacteraceae > JAFGMP01. Next base: position 10,123 of record JAFGMP010000102.1, read on the forward strand.
GATATCTGGACGCTGAAAACGAGATCGACAAAGAAAATTATCGTAAAAGCTTTTTGAAAGATGTTCGCGGAAGAATACAGGAAGTTACTACCCGTGATTATATTAATCCTTCTCAAAATACCGTGGACTATATGCTGCTTTTTATTCCAAATGAACAAATTTATGGTTTTATTCAGGAACAGGACAGGTCTATTGTTGATGATGGCTTAAAAAAACATGTTATCGTCTGCTCTCCCTTAACGCTTTTTGCAGTTTTAGCCATAATACGTGCAGCTATTGATAATTTTGCTCTTGAAAAGACATCAAATAAAATATTGTCGTTATTAGGTGGATTTAAAAATCAATGGGATAAATTTGTAATAAGCCTTGAAAAAGTGGGCAAACATATTGAGACAACACAGAAAGAATATGAAAGGCTTATCACGACTCGGCGCCGTCAACTTGAAAAACCGTTGAATAAAATCGATGAATTACGGACACACCGCGGCCTTCCTGAAGTGTATATGGATGATAACGACCCGCTTCTTATTGATGATGATCATAATGTTGACGACAATGATGAATAATAACGTTGTTTCTGAAAAGTTACATTATTCTTAATCGAAAGGAGTTGTTATGAGTTGGCGTGAGCTTCTTAATCGGGAAATTGAGTATACCTACAGCGTTACCGAAAATCTTTTGACTCTTGTGGATAATGACAAACTCGACTGGAAACCATCATCAGGCAGTAACTGGATGACAACCGCGCAGGTTCTTATGCATATAACAAATGCCTGTGGTGCGGGTATGAAGGGATTTGTTACCGGAGACTGGGGTCTGCCGGAGGGTGTTGATATGAGTGAAATGTCGCCGGAGGATATGATGCCGCCTGCTGAAAAGTTGCCGTTTGTAAAGAGTGTGGAAGAAGCAAAAAAATTATTGGCTGTGGATAAGAAAACAGCCGTTGATATGCTAACTAAGGTTTCCGATGATGATCTTAACCATAAACCTGCTCCGGCGCCCTGGGATCCGAGTGAGATTATTTTAGGACATCGCCTCCTCCAGATGATCGATCATCTGAAGCAGCATAAAAGCCAGTTGTTTTATTACATGAAATTGCAGGGAAAACCTGTACATACGGGACATTTATGGGGAATGTGATGTGTCGATTAATAAGTCGGCATTATAAATCATAAATTTTATCGCGAAACTGCTTGAACTGATAAACGTTAGATATAATTGGAATCATGTGCGGGGGGGATTGTCACAATATAAGATTTTTGATGTGGAATGAGAGGTTACATATGGGAACTCTTTATAAGTTCTTTTATGTATTTGGTTTATGTCTGGGATTATTTTTGTTTGCCGGTTGCTCGCAGCTTGTGATTCAGAACACACGGTCTGTAAGTATTGAAGAGATAATAAAAATGTCACAGGCCGGTGTCGATAAAGACGTGATCATGCGGGAAATAGAGGTAACACATTCAAAATTCAAGCTTGATCCGGATGAAATTATAAATCTTACTGAAACCGGTGTTGATGATGAAATTATCGAACTTATGATCGATACCGTCGCGTCCCCGGGTCCTTATGACTGGGAACAAAACTATTATCCGGGAGATAACTGGATTTCTTCTTATAATTATTACGGTTATCGTTATATGTATCCTTATTTCCCCGGTTATTATCCATCACCCTATATAGTATACCGTGAGCCCGGGCTTGTTGGGAATTTTTATCGGTATGTTCCGCTCGGACGGAATTACTGGCCATATTATGAACGCAGCGAGCGAAGAATGCGCGGCAATTACAACCGGAACGATGAATAATTTCATCGTAATGGATTTAACATTCTTTATTAGCAGATTTTATCGATATTTCCGATATTGAGTTTTCATGATTTCTGTTGCTGACCTATCATATGCCTATCCCGGCAGAAGCCCCGTACTCCGGAATGTAAGTTTTTCAATTCCTTCCGGAGTACATATTGCGATTATGGGCTCAAACGGTTCCGGTAAAACCACTCTTGCACTGCTTCTCAAAGGCCTTCTTCAGCCTTCTTCAGGCATCATTGAGGTTGATGGATTCACCTGTAAAGACGATATATCTCATTTTGAGGTCATGAAACGTGTCGGTCTTGTCTTCCAGAATCCCGATAATACGATAGTATCCACTACCGTTGAACGTGAACTCGCATTCGGAATGGAAAATCTCGGAATATCAACCGATGAAATGAAATCGAGGATAGATTTTGCCCTTGTACGGTTTGATCTCGAACGTTACCGTCAGACTAATCCCGCAAATCTTTCCGGGGGTGAGAAACAACGGTGTGCTTTAGCTGCTGTGATGGTTATGCATCCCTCTTACCTGATTCTTGACGAACCGACATCTCTTCTCGATCCGGGTGGAAAACAGAATATTCTCCGTTCAATTCGCGAGTCAGTTGAACAGGGAGCGACAGCAATTCACATTACTCAGTTTGTTGAAGAAGCACGTATGGCTGATCGTGTAATAATTTTGAAAGATTCGGGAATTTGTTTGGATGGAGTTCCCGGAGAGGTGCTTGTTTCAGGTAATCAATTCCGGTCGTGTGATGTGCATGCTAATATTGCATCATGTATGTCGGAAAATCTGCCTGATCAAAATGTGCTAATACATCAAAACTCAAAGGTATTTTCCTCAAAACCACTGGTTAAACTCACTGATGTCGGGCATATATATAATCTCAATACACCTTTTAAAAAACAGGCGCTATCCGGGATATCAATAAGTTTCCTTTCAGGTTCTTCCACTGCTTTACTTGGCCCGTCCGGATCGGGAAAAACTACTCTTCTCGAAATAGCAGCCGGAATAACGGCTTTTACAAGCGGTACAGTAGATATTGAGGGGAAACCTTTAAAGGCAATGGCTTTTCAGTTTCCCGAAGATCAGATTTTCGGTGAAACGCTGGATGATTATATATGTTTTGGCCCTCGAAATATCGGTATCGATGAAAAAGATTTAGCTGATATTGTAAGTCATGCGTTAATGGAAGTCGGTCTTGATCCTGAAACATACCATTTTCGAGACCCGTTCAGTCTTTCCGGCGGTGAACAGCGGCGCATTGCACTTGCAGGAGTTCTTGCCATGCAGCCCGATATGCTTATTCTTGATGAACCTATAGCCGGCCTTGACAGGTTCGGGATGGAAATAGTAATAGGTTTTCTCGAAAATTATATCAAAATGGGCGGAACCCTTTTTTTCTCCACACATGATTTTGAGGTTGCACATCGTCTTGCACATTTCACCGCCGTCCTTTGTGATGGCCGGTTGGAAACATATGGATCTACACATGAGGTTTTTAATAAATCACCATGGATACAATCTCTTTTAGAAAATTTGACATAAAAGTATCATAAGTTTCTGTTTTATAGTATCTTATGAATATATATAAAAAAGGAATTGCTAAATTTAGTTCACATTGATTATTTTAATCTTTTGGATAATTTCATGTCGGATTATTTATTATTTTTTATAGCTTAGTATTGTATTAACAGATACTTAGCTAATTAGTTATTAATGTATTACACATTGGGTGCGTATTTGCATATTTTTCATTCCTTTTTTGCCATCGAATAAAAAGATGAAATTCCTTATTAAATTTAATTGTTTAGGGAGTATCACAGCATATCTCTGTGCAATTTTTATCATAATTTTTCACGTTTCAATCTTTGCTGACCAGGTTACCGTTGACATGGCAGATAAAGCTGCGGAATCGTTTTTCAGCAGTTTGCCATCTGCCGTTATAAAAAAACCGGTTTCCGGTATGTCACGTTCCCATGTAAAACAACTTGTCGGGGAAACCGGTGAAACGGTCGCCTATGTTGCGGAGCTCGAACCCGAAGGTTTCATAATTCTTTCGGGAGATACCGGTATAGAACCTGTAATCGGGTATTCTTTATATGGTACATTCCCCTTTGAAAATTCACAGGATAATGTTCTTCTCCATCTTATACAATGGGATATGGAATCACGAAAACAGGGACTTCTGGTACAGGATTCGGAGTTGTTTAAAAATAGTGAAAGAAACAATCTGCTTTGGAATTTCTATATTTCAGATAACGTAACATCAAAATCAACAGCGACAAGTCAAGAGGTCTGGGGCCCCTTGCTTAAAACTACCTGGCATCAATTAACGCCTTATAATGCGTTTTGTCCGCTTGATCCCGATACCGGTAAACGAAGCTATGTAGGTTGTGTTGCGACCGCCATGGCTCAGATTTTTTATTATTGGAAATTTCCTTCAACTATCTATTTTACTGATGAAGATTCATATATATCTAATGAATCGGTTGAAAATGCCTCAACAATTTTTATTCCCGAAGAATCGGATGTATATGATTTTCCGTCATTTGATATACTCAACAGCAAACTCACAAATATTGTATATAACGGTGATGATACGGAGAAAGCTTATTTATGTTTTGCAACAGGTATAAAATTTAAAATGAACTACTCATCTGTCAGTTCGAGTGCTTCGGTCGGCACGGAATACCTGAATAAACTTGGTTATAATAATGTAATCGCCTGGTATGACTGGAAAGAATCTTATAATGCTGTGATTGAAAATATAAAAACCGGATGGCCGGTGAATTTATCGATATATAAAAGCCAGGATAACAGCGCTTCTGAGGGCCATTCTGTTGTTCTCGATGGTTATGATGAGTCTTTGGATCAGTTTCATATAAATATGGGTTGGGGAGGAAGCGGGGATGTCTGGTATTCTTTACCCAATATCAGCGATTACAATATTATCTCTGAAATTATTTATAATATTGCCCCAACGGTAAGTACGATTAAAGGTCGAATCACTGATATGGGAACCGGTTATCCTGTTGTATCTGCAATTGTGTCGGTGTATCCTGGTCACCAACGGGCTATAACTAATAAAAAAGGTGATTATATCCTTGAAATACCAGGTAACAGTCATTATACCTTAACAGTCACGAGAGCTAATTACAATTCGTATATTCAAACTGATATTAGTGCCGGCATCGATCAGGAAATATTAATTAATGCTTCTCTTGAACCCTCTGGTTCATCCACTGTTGCCTATTACCGTTTTGAAGGTAACGGACTGGATGAAAGCGGTAACGGTTTTCAAGCTACTATCAATACGGAACGTGTTAATTGGACGGCCGGTATTTACGGGCAGGCAGCTTTATTATCTTCGGATTCTAATGGGTATGCCATGAAAGCTCCGGGCTATGGCCTTTTTTATCCCGGAGAAGGCGACTGGACTGTTGAAATGATGGTTAAAATTCCGGACGGATATTATGCCGTTATTTACAGCGAATCATATTATATGGGGATAGATTCCGGACAGGTCTATTTTGGTATAAAAAGTAACATTTCGAGCCCTTTTCACAGTGTGGGATCTCATTTACCGCTTGATATCGGCGAGTGGGTACATATTGCGGGCGTTTACCATTACAAAGAAAAACTTCAACTTTATATTAACGGGCAGTTGATGTCGGAAGATATCAGTGAAGATGTTCCGGGTATATCTCCATGGGATTATATTTTTCTGGGCGACTTAAGCAATAGTACAAAATCAGGTTTGATAATAGATGAAATAAGAATCAGCAGCGCGGCGCTTGACCCCGGAGAATTTATAGGCGCAAAGAATATTTCAGGCGCCGTTATAGATACTATTACAAAATTACCTGTATCATCGTCTATCGTGACGGTATCACCGGGTAATTTCAGGACTTTGACCGGTGAGGACGGCACATTTTCATTTACATTGGCCGGTTCATATAATTTCTCTGTTGCCGTAAACAGAGCAAATTATTCGTCCGAATCGCGGCTTGTCCAGTTTAACGATACTGAAACAAATAAAAAAGTATATTTTTATTTACAATCTTCCAACACTCCTACGCTTGCTCATTATCATTTTGATGGGAATACAAAGGATACAAGTGGCAATGCGTTTGATTTAATACAGATTGCCCAGAAAACATCATGGACAGACGGGAACTTCGGGCAGGCGGCAGTTGTAGGTGTGGAAAAGGACGGTTATGCATTCAGGGCTCCCGGATACGGACTTTATTATCCGGGTAACGGTGACTGGACTCTTGAGATAATCGTGAAGGTCCCTAAAAAATATTATGCGGTTATATGGAGTGATTCATATTTTCTTGGTCTGGATTCATACTGGGCATATTTTGGCATTAATAATAACTCTACCGGTTATACGGGCAATATATTTGCTCCATTGTTCGTCAGTGCGGGCAGATGGATTCATGTTGCGGGAGTGTATAAGGATAAGCAAAGCCTTCAACTATACATTAACGGTGAATTGATTTCGGAATTGCCGGCAAAAGGTACACCACAGACTATCCCATGGGATGATATATTTGTAGGTGGCTGGATACCGGATCAAACCAGGAACGGTCTGGTCATCGATGAATTACGTATCAGCAGTTCAGCGCTGAAACCTGAGCAATTTATGGAATGGCCTTTTTTCAGCGCACCTGCGGATGTTGCTTTAACCGATGTTCCGGGCGATAACGGGCATAGCCTTAAAATAACATGGTCGTCCACACCTTTCGATGAAATGATCACACAGTATAATATTTACAGATCGAGAAACTCCAAACTTACCTCCCCGTTGTATATCGATTCTTTTGATACTTTTGAAGAATTGATGAATGTAGAAAAAAGATGGACCATCTTTATTGATTCTGTCCCCGGTGACCAATACAGCTTTATAGACCCGGCTGTTCCTGTGGCAGGGACAGCCTACTATTACTGGGTAGAATCAGTCTCGGATGTAGGCACAAGCGAAAAAGTCCCGGCAAAACCTGTCCTAACCACTGTTGAAAGCACACCATCCGAATTTAACGTTCATGCCCCCTATCCTAATCCGTTTAATCCAACGACTACATTTTCATACGAAATACCTGAAGATTGTACTGTAGAATTTACCATATATGATATTCTCGGGAGACAAATCGCCATACTCGAAAATGGTCTGCAAAGCGCTGGTATACACAGCGCAATTTGGGACGGCAGAGATCAAAATGGAAATCTGCTTGGCAGTGGTATTTACCTCTACAAAGTAAATGCGGGATTGTTTACTTCTCAGGGTAAAGTCGTATTTCTAAGATAATCCGAATGTTTACCACGAAGTCACCAACGATAAGAAAAATACTTACAGTTCAGAATTATCGAAGGCATATGATCAAATATTCTTCACGCAGGGGCAGAAAATTTTCTGCCCATACAAAAACATGGTGACAATATCATTTCGCCTTACACCATTCCTGATGTCTTTATCTCTATGCAATTATGCTTCGGAAGCGATGTCTTATAAAATCCCCGGAAATCCCGGATCAGTTTATTCTATTTCATTAAATATCCGGTAACATAACGCATCAGAGCCGGCATATCATCATCGGTGGCACAGGTCATAAGATTGCCGTCCTGAACAACAGGCTGAAGAACCGGAGTTCCACCGGCATTTTTTATATCGTTCTGCATGCCCCAGGTAGTAGCGATTTTACGGCCTTTGCAGTCCCCGGTTTCGATAAGTACCGCGTGTCCCCAGTTGACGGATGCTACGAGTGTACCGCGATTCAGGTTTTTCGAAACGAACTGACGAATATCGGCGTTACGACGGTATGTGTCTGCTGCCCAATGGCTTAACAGTATCAATGCATCAAAGCGCTCGTTGAGCGCATCCTGTGCGTTGTAATCAGCCTTGATTTTATTCTCATGACGGTATTCGGTGTATTCACCATCAGCGCTGGCAATGTAGTAGACATCGGCGCCGTTTTGACGGAATCTGACAAAAGGGTATTTTGCCTGATCATAATCATAACGCTGGTCGAAAACCACAGCGATTTTTTTGCCTTTGAGGTATTGATCGTTCAGATGTGCTTTGGCCGAACTCTCACCGCCGTGGAACCAGTTAATTATAGCATCGAGGTATGGCCCATTATCCCCAGGGCCGATAGCAGTTATAATGTTACCGTCGATCTGGGGGGCTTGTTCGATATAGGTTGCCCCGGCATTCTTGAACTCGACCTGTCGGGGAACATTACCGGTTACCGTTTTCCCGCGGATAATATCGGCGGTTACAAGAACACAGACACCGTGGCATATAGCGGATATCATCCCGTTACGGTTGTTAACCTCTTGAATTATGTTGATAACATCCTTGCACTCACGCATTTCAAGCGGAGAGAAACCGCCTATTACCACAACGCCGTCCCATTGAATCTTGAGTGCCTCAGAGGGTTTTATATCGGTTTTCACCGTATGAAAATCCCTGCTGACTACAGGACTGTAGTGGCTCACTATTTTGACGTCCGCACCGGCTTCTTTCAGCCGCAACGGTGTGTACCATGCCTCATCGATCTGGTACTGCTGATCCAGAAAGATGGCAATTTTTTTGCCTTTGAGCGGAGCCGGATACTGTTGAGCAGATGCAGTTTGGAAAACACATATCACTGCTAACAGCAAAACAGCCTGAACAATGAAAACCTTCTTCATAATGTCCTCCGTTATAGAGTGGTTACATACATAAATATTTAGCATCAGAGCACATGAAAAATACAGAGATAACGATTAAAATCAAGACATATTTGTTTCATTTCACACATATTTAACATTTCATATTTTTTGTCGGTTAGTATCTTTTTTGCGGTTTTGCCCTGAATTTGGAATTGGCTCTGATTTCCTCCACAAATTTTTCGGATTTGGGATCAAGAACCGGTTTGTCGTCTTTCCAGATTTTATTCCTCTGCTGTTCGATGATGCGCATAACATTAGCCATGCCTTCAAGGCTGTTTCCTCTAACCGTATTTTGTTGGGCATTCTCTTTATTTAAGGAAACAATCGATGTTTCGAAACCCTTGAGAGCTTCATCGAGATAGTAACGTTTTCCCGAAAGCTCCCACGCATAGGTAAGGCCGTCAAAATGAGTTGTCGAACACATTCCCGGTTCCCTGTCCGTACAGGTCATATAGACATAATTACTCCAGATCATCCAGTCCGCCGCTTTAAGGATCAGATCTTTGACCCTCGGGTCACCGAATTCGAGATAGTAGTGTTTCATTCCCTGCAAAATGATACCTACCATCCAGGGTTTGCCGCCGATACAAACCGGACGGTGTTTGTCTTCATTTGGATACAGCGGATGATCCCAGTTACCTGTATCCGGGTCCTGACCTGCTATTGCCTGTTCGACAACCATCTGTGCCGCAAGCTTGTACCGTGGGTTGAGGGTTGCACGATAACTCGGTACAAGCGCCTTGAGCGCCCAGCCGATAGTTCGCTCCTCATCATCCCGGAAATCGAGAAAGTTTTTCCATGCAGCAACCTTAGCAAAGAAATCGGCGATACCGGTGGCGACTTCTCTGGCGCGAGGCTCGCCGGTAAGCATGTAGTAATACCACAGACCCTCGACTGTACCGTGCCCGGCGTGGGTTTCACCTTTCGCATGGTCGGTGAAATGCATATGCTGGCCACCCTCGTTCAGTGGGCTGTTTGAGGCATGGAGGACATCGACGTCCATAAAATGCCATGCAAGGATATCGGATTCATCATAGTATATTCTCTTTCCCGTCCGGGCAAATTGCAGTGTGGCCGCGAGCAGTGTGTCGTATTCCTGATTGTAATAGATCGGGACATACCGTATCCCCGGCTCATCGCCGAAATTTCTGACTCCGTAGATGTTCTTGTCACCTCGTGTTTTATCAGAATTTTCAGCCGAAATAAGCAGGTATTCTTCGGCATTTCCGAACAATTCGTAATTTGCGGGCAGGTATGTGCCGAAAACGCCGGTTTCCATATAGTGCTCCGGCGTTGTCACCGCACGAAGCGGTTTGTTAAGGCCTGCCATGAGGGCTCCGGTGTCAAACTTTTCCGAAGCATCTCCGAACTGTATGGTTATTTCATGTGTTTTGGCGAAACCGATTTCCGGGTCGGGAATATCCTCAAGCTTGCTCCACACATGGAATTCCAGCATGTTTTTATTCAGGGCGAAGATTTTCGGGTGGTATTGCCAGAAATATTTGCTGCCGAAAAAGATGCTGTTTTTCTGCCCGGACAAGGTTACCCATCCGTCGGCTTTTTCACATTCTTTCACCGGCTGATTTTTATCGTGAATTACCACAGCTTTGAACGGTATATGAGGATAGGGCATTTCCTTTGTAAAAGTGTCATACGAATATACCGGGCCGGTTTGCTCAAGTGCTACCGTGCCGTCAATTGTACCTGTCACCGGTTTATCGTTTACCACACCGAAACTGTATTTTTTAAAATCATCATCCATCGTAAGCCGCAATTTGATCTCCCCAACATTTAACTGTCCGTAATCATCATCAAGCAGTTCCTGTTCACGGAATTTGATGCTTTTGGGGCGTTCCACCCAGTGCCCGTTAACCCATTTGTAGTCGGCAAGCTCCTCCATGGCATATACATGATACCGTTCGTTCGGCCGTATCCTGTTATCCCTGTTGTCATTGATGAATGTGTACTGAAGTGTGATTTTGTCCGATCCGGCATAACAGAACACCCTAACAATGAACTGAAATGTGCTGATTCCGGCAGGATCGAATTGCTCCACGGTGTGATCCCACAGAAGGTGATGTCCTTCAATTTTAATTACGGAACGCAGCGGACCGGCGCTTTCGACGGTACAGTTTTCGACATGCGACCTGAACCCTTTGACACCTGTGCGTTGAATGACCGCTTCCAGGCCTTTTGTCGATACCGTTACCCAGTTTCCGGATGCATCCTTGCGGCGTATGTTGGCAAGGACCGAACTCGAATAAATCGGAATGTCGAACATAACCGAACCGGTATTGACTGTGAAAACATCGTTCACGTCGGTTATTGTAACCGACTGTGGTACAGGGATCGATTCGTTTTTCCCTCGGGCTCTCAGTTCATAGGTTTTCGTCTGACCGGAGTTCAGCGATTCCAGGAAATTGAGCAATACCCACCTGAGAGAGCCGTCCTGCCACTGTGACAGAACCTCGAACTGGACCGGAACCGGATTTCCATTGCCATCTACAAGCACCAGTTCATCAACCGATTTTACTGCTCCCTGTTCCAGCGGTATTCCCGAGTGAATTCCTTCGCCCGTACGTGGTATTCCTACCGGTTCGGTCACTGTCACCGAAATGGAAACCGCTCCGAAAGCAAGAGAAGCGGTGAAACAGTAACTCATAAGACCAGCGACCATAAAATTTTTAATAAAATTTTTAATAAAGTTTTTCATATACTACCTTTCGATTTTTTAATTGAATTGATATGAATTATTGTGAGACATTATTTATTTCTTGTATATGATTTCAAATTACGGTAATAGTTCTCGTGTGGGCCAATGGTTATTAATTCAAGCGTATCGTGTTCAATTCGGTAGGAAAGTAGATAAAGTGTGTTATTGATTTTGAATTTATGCACATAAATTCCTTTTAAATCACCTTTTTTTTCTACACCGATTTGCGGATCAATCAGGATTTTTTTGATTACTTCATCAAGGACGGATTTCTGATTTTTATGAAATTTTTTAACCGTTCGTGCAAAAAGTGGAGATTGTAAAATTTTCATTTTTTTGATTTTATCCGAATATATATTCTGTGCCCTGTTCGTTGTCAAGCTGTTCTATGCCAATCAGGAGTTCTTTCAGCAGGTTGTAAGGCATGTCAGGATTTTCTTCAGCTATTTTCCCGATTTTCGCCCAGAACTCTATCTGCCCGGTGAGAGAACGGTTTTGCACTTTTGATTGTATTTTTGCATTCCTGAATAAATCCTCGGATATTCGCACTGCAGTACTCATAGTGTAATCCTTCATGATAAGAGTTTGTTGCAATATGTTGCATTTAGTTATAAAATGCAACAAGAAAATCTAAACAAATCATGTATCTAATGATATTATTGAAAAAAACAGATATGATAAATAATTATTGATTATTTGAAAGAAAAAGTATCGTTGGCTGAAAGAAATAAATATGGAAAGTATTTGTATTCTAAAACAAAATGGGTTCGATGTGAAGTAAAACTTCCTGAAGCAATATTTCAGGACACCTGGATATGAATTCCGCTTTTCTCGCTTTGAAGTCTAAAGAACGTAACTGATCCGCCATTATTATGCCAATCACTTTTTCGGATTCGGGTATAGGTTTATAAAATGGGTTTTTTCGTAAAGTAGTGCTGACAGGGCAAACAAAAGCAAATCCCATTTTACTGTTAAAAGACGTATGGCTTAAAACTAGTGCGGGTCTGCTTCCCGTTTGTTCGTGCCCAGCTTGCGGATGAAAGTTGATACTGATAAAATCGCCGCGTCCGGGAATATAGTCTACCAAACTTCTTCTCCTTCCGGTTTGCCCCATGAAATTTCTTCACCGGATTCTATTACATTGTCCAATAATTCTTTCAATGTGTATTTTTTAAGCGAACGTACCGGTTTTAAAACCAATG
>JAFGMP010000103.1 GCA_016927495.1 Candidatus Latescibacterota bacterium
AATGTGGTTCATGAACCGCCGTGGTACGGAACCGTACGCCCGGTGGTGTGGGAGGACGGTGGGGGCGACCCCGCCTCCTACCCGATGATCATGAGAGGAAGTGATAAATTCTGTTATCATGTGTATTAAACTTAATTTAGTATATAATTTACATTTGATAACTATATTAAAATTATTTAATCCCATTGCGAATTCCTGCTTGACCCTCTTACAATAATGCAGTTATCTTTAATTATATAAAAAATAATCGGATATTTTCAGAATAGAGGAAGGGGTTATTAAGTGAAGAAAAAATATAAGATAGCAATTGGTGTAGCAATCGGGCTTTTTATAATTATGCAGTTTTTTCAGCCGTTGAAAATATCGAAAGATGTCAAATCGGAAGGCGATATGATGAAACTGTTGAATGTCCCCGCTCATGTTGCCGGATTAATTGAAAAATCATGTTATGATTGTCATTCGTATAATACCAAATGGCCGTTTTACAGTAAAATTTCACCGATGTCATGGATAGTTGTATATGATGTGGAAACAGGGCGAAAAAATGTTAATTTTTCCATCTGGAATGAATACTCAACCATGATCCAGATTGCCAAGCTGCGCCTTGTGTGTAATGCCATTGAAACCGGAAATATGCCTCTCAGTAAATACACAATGATACATCGGGATGCAAAGTTAAAAAAAGAAGATATCGATGAAATATGTACCTGGGTTGAAAAACAGATTGAAATAATGAAGTCCCAATAGTCTCACCTTTAAACCTGAAGGTGGTTACAAATGTGGGTGGTCGCAATTATTTTCGCCTTTCTGGTTGCCGGTGTTCTCCTATATGAGTTACGGTCGAAATGATCCTGATTCTTTGAGTTTTTATAATTACAGACCAATATTCCGAATCGGGGTTTGCTGCTTTGATATATCATCTTTATATTTATGTGTAAAATTAAACCGGCGTGAGAATATCTATACTTTCTTTTTATTGTTTTATCAGGATGTAAATAATGTACTCAAAAATTCTTGTGGCGCTTGACGGTTCGGAATATTCCCTTATCGGCGGTGCAATAGCTTTGGAACTGGCAAAAAATATTGGAGCGGAGGTTATCGCCGCACACATTTTTGATGCCCGGCTGCACAGTGTCCGGTTCAGGGAAATGGAATCGACACTCCCATCAAAATACCAGGATCAGAACACACTCAAAGAACTGCGCGACGCACACAATGATTTGATTTTCGAGGGATTCGAAGCTCTCTCGAAGGGTTACATGGAACAGTTTCTGGAAAAAGCCCGTGAAAACGGTGTTTTTGTAAGTCAGATTCAAAAAGAAGGACGTAATTATATACAGTTACTGCAAATCGCAGAAGACCAAAATATCAATTTGATAGTTCTCGGTGCTCATGGTTTGGGTAACCTGAATGACGGCAACACCGGTAGTAATATGAATCGTGTTGTAAGACTGGCTCGATGTGATGTTCTCATAGCCCGCCGTAATCCGGAAAAATGCACGACAATAATAGGGATCGACGGCAGTGGGGAAGCGTCAGGCGCACTCCGCAGAGCGATGGTGTGGTCGCGTACATTCGGTACATCCCTGCATCTTGTATCTGCCTATGATCCTTTTTTCCATATAAATGTTTTCAAGACAATGGCATATTCTCTGTCACCCGAACGTCAGAAAGAAGTCGGACTGATAAAGCAGGAATCGCTTCACGAAGACATTATCGATGACGGTCTGGGTAAACTCTACAGGGAATACCTTGACCTGGCATATGCAAAATGTAAGGGTATGGATGTTGAATGCCATCTCCTTCAGGGTAAAGCTTTCCGAAAGATTATAGACTACGGCAGGGAAGTCGCTGCTGACTTTATTGTCTTGGGACGTTTTGGTCATCACCGTAATGATATTTCACAGATCGGATCTACCAGTGAGTCGGTGGCGCGCTTGTCACAAACCAATGTTCTGATAACCGGGGCGGCAAGTAATCATGAGCAGTCTTCGAATGAGAAAACACATGTTACAATCGAATGGGATGACGATGCGCAGGCAAGGCTTGACCGAATTCCTCATTTCGCCCGTCCGATGGCTCGCCAGACTATTGAAAATTGTGTGCTATCAAAAGGCGGTACGAAAGTGACACTCGCAGATTTCCAGGAGATAGCTCAACGGTTCGGGATGGGCAGCCGCAAGGAGTCCGGCAATGAGTGAAATACCTGTCGCTAAAGAAATAACACTGCGTAAAATGAAACCGATGGCGCCGCCATTCCATCAACACATCGCTAAAAATAGACTTTTAGGGAAAACATGCCGGATTGGTGATTCAGTTATCGTTTATGAAGTTATAGATACGCTACCTCAAGGCATTGTAACCGTCACCGAAAAAACGTTATTCCATTTTGAATAATACATCTACAACATCCATCCGGATTGTAAATCTGACTCGTGAATATGCACCTGGTCGGGGTGTTACCGGTATAACCCTTGATATTGAACCGGGAGAGTGTTTCGCCGTATTGGGAAGAAACGGTTCGGGAAAAAGTACGCTTACACGGTTACTTCTTGGCCTTGAACGACCCGATTCGGGTAATATAACCGTGCTGGGTAATAATTCCGTGTACAGGTCGAAAGATCACCTGTCAAATACAGGAGCAACTCTTGACACAAGTATCCATTGGGACCGTCTCTCTGGTTGGGATAATGCTTTCTTTGTAGCCAGAAATTACCGGATGCCCGTTAAAGAGATCGAACACCGCCTCTACAATCTGTTTGAACTTGCCGATCTTACTGCCAACGCTTTTGACCCGGTACATACCTATTCGTTCGGTATGCGCCGTAAACTCAGTATCATTGAGGCTCTCTGTCATGACCCGGAATTGCTGGTACTCGATGAACCGACGACCGGTGTCGATGTACAATTTCAGATTAAACTGAGCAGACTTATTAAAGAGCGGACTGTTAAGGGTTTTACAACCTGGATTAGCGGTAATGATCCGGACTGGATTGCCGGTGTCGCCTCACGGATAGCTTTTATGGAATTTGGGAAATTCATCGCTGCCGGAACAGTGGATGAACTTATCGGTGAAGTTGCTCAATTTCAGGAGATTTGTGTTACCATTAATCCTCCTTTAGAAATTCCGAAACCATGTAATGTTGACTGTAGTTCATATATGCAGACCGGTAATTCAATAACGATATTAGTGGATAAAAATCCGGGTTTAGTGCCCGAAATGATGGATTGGATTGTATCACAGGGCGGTAAAATCAATAAAGTCGAGGTACGGCAGAGTACTCTCAGTGATGCATTTCTGTTAAAAACCGGGCGGGCTTTGGAAGAATGAAACCTTCAAATGTTTTTCAACTGGAGATGAAGACATTGTTTTCCGGCAAACGGAACCTGGCTTTGAAAATCGGTTTGACCCTGCTGCTCGGTTTTCCGTTCGTTATGGTGGCAATGCCTTTGACCGTAAAAGTGTCAGGTCTGATGATGCTGGTACTCTTTACCGGTTTTTTCGGGGCAGCGGTCACACTGGTTCGCCGTCGGACTGACGGACATACCGCTCGTTTGAAACTTCTGCCTGTTCCCCAATGGATAATACTGGTTGATTTCGTGCTTTCGGGAGCATTGATCGATATGCTGCAAACGGGTATTATACTTGCGCTTTTTGTGATTGTGAACGGTCAGGGAATTACTGGGAGTACATTCATATACGCTGCAGGGCTTTTTTGCATAACCGTAGTTATGCTCAATATATTTGGGATTGTGCTCGGATTTGTCATGGAAAGTAATCCCGAAGTTCATCTTGCCGCGGCTCTGACTACAGGATTTTTTGCTCTGATATCGAATTTGTTTCCTGTGCCGGCCCGCCTTGACCGACTCATCGAAACAATAAGCCGGTACAATCCGATAAGTATACTGTCTGACGTATTAGTGGATCTGGGGCAGGATAATGTTGTAGTGCATGATCAACCTCTTCTTATACCTGTGTTGATTTTAGTCATATTTACCGGTTCGGTGATTTTTCGTTCTTATGACTGGGGAATATAATTTAAAATCGAGAAGAATAAAAACGCAAAGATGCAGATTACAATTTGTTATTTACAGCTACCTGATTACGGTTTCTTCCAAAGAAAAAGAACATATAGAACATCACAAGCCACATTAAACTTGCAAAGATTACCGCGCCAATTTGCCATCCGCTTGGTTTCGGGACATCACGAAGCCCAAGGAAAAAAGCATTTTCAGGAATATCTTCCTGAAATTTTTCTTTATATATATCGCGAATACGGTATGAGAACGGCTGTTTGTCGAAGGGACGAAGTTTACCGAGAAACCGGTGCATATCTTTCCATTCATCGGTTACTTTGTCGTACGTCCGCGCAATAAGGCATATACCATAGGGTTCTACGGTGAAGTAGGTATAATTCAGGCCATATCGCTGATACACAAAGGCACGGTCAAAATTTGGCGTACCGGTAATCGAAACAAAAGTAGTATGACTGATAATATCACTGTTCAACTCTTCCGGTTTTGATATCTGAATAGGTTGTTTCCTGCTGAAATCGTAGCTAAGTTCCGGGATCTGAATCAGAATCATGAGAGCGACAAAAGCGAGTGCAAAACATTTAATAAAAGTCAGCCAGAACCTTTTGTTAAAAATAACCGATATTTTAATCATACCAGATACCGAGAATCATCAAAACTAAAATACCGACTATGCAGAAAATAGTTATCCACATCCAAATTTTAACCGTGCGCACAGCCCAGCGTGGATCCTCCGAAGGATCTCTCAACGGATAATCCGCATCCAGTCCGGGGAATATCTTACCCTCACGAAGGCCCTCTTCTTTTATTGCCAGTCCTTCCGTATCATAATCGGAAACTGTTGTATTGATTAAGACGTCCGTTTTATCGGTATCGGTTGATTTGCCGTCTGTATTTTCGTGATTCATGATTCCTCCGGGGCCTTAGAAAGGTTTACCCGCTTTCAAATATTCTGTTATAAGCTTTGCTTCATCTTCCGTGAGTTCAGTGCCGTAATTTATCATGGTTTTGATTACTTCATCCCAGTCATCATCCTTATAATCCCGAATAACATCCAGAGTATGGCAGTCGACACAACGGTCGTGAATTAATTGCGCTTCTTTTGTGGTTTCTTGCTTTACAATCGGAATATCACCGGGTTTGACCGGAACCATAAGATATGGTGAACGTTCCTCAGGAACATAAATATTATCGTATGCTGAGACCCTATCAACAAACCGTGGCCGCGAAGCCTCACGTGCATATCCACCTAACATAACAGTCAAAAAGGAGATTACACCTAATAGTATAAAAAGAGCTCGTGCAGAATTTTTGTTACTATGTAATAAAAACAGACTGATTAATGCGCTTATTATTGCTGCGATAAACATCAGCCAGAAGAACAACCACGTCATAACCATTCCCATCGCCATATAAAACATCAGATAAAACAGCGCAATACTCCATACCATAACTTTAGGCAATGAAAACGGTACATTCGTTTTGTCGATACGATGAAAGTAGACTAATGAGCTTCCAAGCATGGCTGCTACGAGGAAATGTTTGAGCCACCAGGTATCAATACCAAGAACCAATATGTCTCCGCGACCGAGCATCAAATCCCAGAATGCCTGGGATGCTTCTTTCATCATCACATGGGAGTAGAAATAACCGATTATCGGTATCGATAAGAAAAATGCGAATGCGATATAATATGCGATACGGCCGCAATCTTCATAATAATCTCTTTTTTTGGCGTCATCGGTAAGATAAAGTCTTATACCGCACCAGCCTGCAAGACAAAATCCTGCATAGGAAATATTAGCCAGGGCGCGGTGGAGCTGAAGCATCAGAAAGGAGGGATTATACATTGCTTTGAAGTCATAACCGAGTATACCCTTAAAAAGTGATACTTCCCCTTCTTTAAATCCGGGAGTGAGCATAAATCCTCCCAGACCGTTTATTATATACATTTGCAGGAAAAACAACGGTATAAGCAGCACACCGAGAGTGATATGCAGTTTTTTATGCCCCCAGAGGTGTTCCCAGAAGAAATAATGGAACGTCAGTGTGGTAGCAAGAAGAAAGAACAGGAATTCTTCAATGATCAGGGGCCAGAAGAAATGAACGAATATCTGTGACCAGAATTGAGGATACAATCCGGATAATGCAAATACCAGGCCTATGGCATTGATTGTACCGATGTTATAGATGCAGACATGAAAAAGCTGCGTACGTTTGGCAAACAGATCATACCGACGGATTTTGTTTCTGTAAGCGTAAATCTCCAGAACAGCCACAATAAATGCCATACCGATTGCCATTGCGGCAACAGAAATATGGAAAAGGCCGAAAAATCCAATGACCCATTTTGCGCTTATTCCGGGAATCTCAAGGTGACTCATGGATATCGCTCCCTGAGGTAACGTATGATATGTTCGACTTCATCATCGGTTATATCCACACCTGGTCGTTCACGTTCTACTTTAACACGCTCCACCCAGTCTCTTTTTTTATATCGATCCAGGAATTTCGGTGTACTGTGACATACAACACATTTATCGTATACGAGGAATTCGTCTGCCTCGCGGGGGAGAACCTCAGGCTTTATGATTTGTTTGTAAACCGTATGCGGCTGCCGCGCCCGTTCACGGACAAATCCGCCCATGGCAAAAGCTAAAAAAGCCGCTATTCCGGCAATAAACATAGCCCACTGCCATGGTTCGCTCGTTACCTGTTTGTCGGTTTTACGTATTACCCATAAAAAAGCAATGAAACCGACCAGTACTATTGTATAAGCAATACGCCATGTTGCCGTACTGCCGAACCAGTCCAGCGCCGGATGCCAACTCAAAAACAGGTAGAGACTGGCAAGACCCGCTGTTGCGAAACTGAGTATAACAGGTTTATCACGGTGTCGTATAAATAGATATACTGCTGCAATAGTCAAAAAGACTGAAACCATCGCCATCTTGAATATAAACTTGGAACCGCTGTGTCCCCCCATTATTGCATGGAATGCAACCGGTGCATTATGCTGGAGGATTTTTGCGTAACCCCAGCCGATGAACGGCATGGCAAAAAATGCCAGAAATCCGATAGAAAACGTAATGTCAGCGGCAAATGCGAAATAATTTTTTTCTTCTTTGACTTTAGCATGCAGATATTTAAGTGCGAAAACGCCTCCCGCAAGGAGCATGGTGTAACTTATGTTGGCAAAGAAACGATGAGTGAAAAGGTACGGGAAGCTCGGATTGAAGAATCCCTGGGCCGACCACCCGACCGGTTCGTTTACTCCCGGAAGAGGCGCACCCGGAGTCATCATGTAACTGCCGATTCCATCCCATATGATCTGTATTGACATACCGGTGAGTGCAGATAAAACACCGAATAATATATGAAGACGCTTGCGGTTCATCCAGCGATCCCATGTCAGATAATAGCCAAAGAACAGAACCACAACCTCAAGAGTGAAAAAGACAAATTGAGCAATAAGCGGCCAGAAAAATATATTTGCCCATCGTGACCAAAATTCGGGATACAATCCAATGATAAACATGGGAATGCCGGTTCCAAGAGCGGCGCCGGGTGAGAATAGAATCATCGAGAAAAAAACGAGACTTTTGGCAAGACGGTCATAGCGCATATCTTTTCGGCGATAACCGATGTATTCGAAAATCGGCGCTAAAAATAGAAAAGCCGTGACCAGAGTCGCTATCGGGATGTGAGAATATGTGACTTCCTCCATCCAGACCCAACGGGGAAGTAAAGGAGTTGGAATGACCGGTAGATCCATGAAGACTCCGTAAATTACGGATTGTTGATCAAAAAGATATGAGGAATACTACCACGTTACCAAAAAATTTGTATAATAAAAAAAACAGGAGTTTCGACACCTGTGTTTAATCTAACGATAAAAAAAAATAGA
>JAFGMP010000104.1 GCA_016927495.1 Candidatus Latescibacterota bacterium
GATTTTGAAATGAATTATTCAGTGTCGTAAAAACAAGAGCTTATCTTGTCCAATAGGCTGTTTTTTTCCTATTTTGGACAGCAATGAAAAAAAAAGTAAAAATCATCATGATTTTTATACTACCGCTTTTATTTGTGATTGAAATTTCCGCCGAAGGAAACTGGACGACTTATACCAACGGGAATTATATACGGGATATGGTTGTTCAGGGAGAATTTCTCTGGTGCGCGACCAGCGGGGGTGTCGTTCGATGGAATACCACCGATATGTCTTATGTAAAATATATTACGGATAACGGTCTTGCCCATAATTCAACAAATTCAATTGCAGTTGGTTCGAGCGGTGAGATATGGGTTGGGACAGAATTCGGAATATCCAGTTACGATGGCGTTACCTGGTCAACTTTTACTACCAAAGAAGGACTGGAAAGTAATTCTGTCACGAGGATATCGGTCGATTCCGAAGGTGTAGTATGGTGTGCTAATGGTAAAACGATTTCCGGATTTAATGGTGAATCGTGGAATACTTACGCCTCGATTACTAACAATATTACATCATTTTTAATAGATTCCTCAGGTATAATATGGGTTTTAACAAATAAGAATTCAGGTGTATACAGAATTGATGGGAAGACGACAACATTATATTCAACCGGCGATGGACTGGCAAATAATATTGTCTATTCTATAGCAATCGATTCAAAAGGTGTTATATGGGCAGGAACACTTAATGGAGCATCAAGTTTCGATGGCGATACATGGAAAACATATACGGAAGAAGACGGATTGCGGCAAACTCATATTTATTCATTACATATTGATTCACAGGATATCGTGTGGTGTGTTACTAAATATGGAATTTCATATTATAATGGCACAAACTGGTCAACATACAACATTGAAAACTTACCATCCGATAAGGATTTAGACAGTATTGCAGTTGATTCGGATGATATAGTTTGGGCCGGATCATCACAAGGAGGTTTGTATAGATTCGATGGTATACTCCTGACAGCTTATTCCACGACAAATGAACCGGCATACAACTGGATTGAAGATTTAGCGGTCGATTCAGAAAATGTGTTATGGTCAGGAACACCCAGAGGAGTGTCTTGTTTCGACGGCAAAAATTGGAATACATTCAATAAAGAAGACGGCCTCATTTATAATTATGTTACGGCTATTACTGTCGGTATTGATGACGAAATATGGTGCGCCTCGTATGAGGAAAAAAATGAGTTTGTGTCGCAATTTGGAGTATCCTGCTATGATGGCAATATATGGTCAGCTTATTCAACCGGTGAAGGTTCAATACAAAATCGTATCGAAACAATAGCAGTTGACCATCAGGGAAAAGTATGGATGGGCACGATTGGAAATGGCATTTCATGTTTTGATGGCGAAACCTGGACTACATTCACCAAAAGCGACGGCCTCACAGGAGATTCTATTACTTCAATAGCTGTCGGTTCTGATGGTGATGTATGGTGTGGAACGGTTGACCATGCAGATGATGGGATGCATTATGGTTTATGCCGATATAACGGTGAAAGGTGGAAAATATATACATGGGAAGATGGTCTTGTGAATAACTGGGTTTTTTCCATAGCAGTCGATACTGATGGCACGATGTATTTTCACACATACTCAGGTGTAACACAATATGACGGTGAAACATGGGTTTCTTTCCCAAGGGATGACGAATTGGATACGCAATCGACAAATGCAATGGCTATTGATACCGGGGGTTCGGTGTGGTTTGCAACCCGCTTTGGTGCGTCTCAATATGATGGTCTTACATGGACAACATACACACAAGAAAATGGATTACCCTATAATTTTGTTAGCTCGCTCGCCGTATCTTCGGATGGTAATATATGGTTTGGTACATATAGAGGATTGGCGCTCTATGAGCCTCATAAACTGACCAATATTGAGATAAATAATATATTGGAATCCGGGATTAGAATCACCGGCAACTACCCCAATCCGTTCAATCCCGCCACAACCATCGAGTTTTCCCTGCCCATTGAGGATTTGGTGAATCTCGCCATATACAACATAATGGGACAAAAGGTTCGCACTTTGCTCAAAGAATACAAACATGCAGGAACGTACAATATTGTCTGGGACGGAAAAGATGAAACGGGCAGTGTTGTGTCTTCAGGAATATATATCACAAATATAGCTACAGGCTTGAGTGCTATAAGTCACCGCATGTTATTGTTGAAATAATTACGTTTAACTACATTTTAGGGACAACAAACAGGGGCACAAGATATTGTGCCCCTACGATGAGTTACTCACTTTTAATAATACCGGTACTGCTTATGCTTTCTCAGTTTCATACCTCGGCAGGGAATGGCTTTCGATCTCATCGATACCAACCGGCCTGCCGCCCTCGGCGCCCGATTTATGTGCCATAAGCATGGTTGAAACCTTGTTGAGAATGTAATCGCCATCTTCAGGCGACCTGTCGGTTTCAAATGTTCTGCCGATTACCCGCAGAAACGGCAACCACAGATGTTCGTCATGGTCGACTCCACGATCTCCCTCCCAGAATACTCCCTGCTCAACCACATCCCTGTCCAGATGAACTTTGGCCCAGTTGCGGTATGGCTGGCCGAACCAGGTCGATGCTACACCTATTACTGCTTCACGGTCATCAGCGGTCTTTTCATATTCGAGATGAGTCATTACCGGCGGTATGGACAGCGGATCTTCATCGGCAGGCCATGTTACGCCATGGGTCGAACACCGGATGACTTTTCCACCCACAAGCATCTGAGCGGTTTCAAGAATATGCGGCATGTACGAGCCGAAATTCGCGGTTGAGCCATCGATATAGTAGTGCTGAACCTTTTCGGGATCAATACGTGATTTGGCCACCTGGAACTCATTCATCCATGGTACACAGGAACCGGTAATGAGCGGACAGTCATATTCTTTTGCCAGACGGACAATCTCACGGGCATCCTTAATGTTCCAGGCCACAGGACGGTTGATAAATACCGGTTTACGGGCTTCTATAAAAGGCCGTGCAAGATTGAGAGCATCCGGGGGGTCCATGATGAATACGGCATCGACGAGTTTGACCATTTTCTCATAATCTTTGACAATATTCTGCACACCGAGAGTATTTTTAAATTTCTCGATACTCATATAATTGCCAAGTTCTGCCATACGTTTCTGCTTCCATGTATCCGAACCTTTGAATGAACTAAGATAACCGTCTTCCCTGCCCCAAACAGCGACAACTTCCATATTGGTACGGGGAGGCAGTTCGGGTTCGTTGATCGCCTGAGTGTATGCCATTGCGTGGGAATACGGCCCCAGTCCGACCATACCGACACGCAGTAGATCAGGTTTGAGATTATACCTGGTTCTGAGCGCCGGTTTATGGGCTTCGGCAGTTCCGGCAGCAAGTCCTGTCACAGTTCCGGCAGCTACGGCAGTTTTAATGAATTGACGTCTCTTGATGACTTCCGGGCCTTCCATATGTATGTCCTCCGGTTTGTTATATAGTTCAAAGTTAAAAATTCAGGATCAAAGTAATTAAAATTCAAAAGGATCATTTGGGGATTTCGTCCCAGTGTTCGATTCTGACTGTCGGCATACGGTAGTCGCCTACCTCATCGACGTTGATCGGCCTGCCGCCTTCATTGGCAGATTTATATGCCGCTATGACCACTCTCAATTTCTGTAAAATATCATTATGAGTTTCAATAGATTTATTGGTGGCAAAAACTTCCTGAACGTTGATGAGAAAATCGCGAAATGTAATCTCCGTATTCGACCAGTTCGTCGTACCCTCAAGTATACTATGGTCTTGATAATATACCCTGTACCACTCCATTTCCCTCTTATGTCCTCCGAGATTAAGGACACCCTGTATCGGCGGATTTTTACCACGGGGTTCATATTCGAGATGTATTCTCGATACTGGAACATCATGAGGATCGTAGCCATGGGATCCGTCCCAGCCATGAAGCGAAACCGTCTTAACACCGCCGCCGATGAGCCGGTGAAGCGGTTCGAGGCCGTCATTGGCATATGATGTAAAGAATCCGAGCGATGTGGATGCAAAATACGAAGCAATGTCTTCGCGTTTTACCCTGTGATACCGTATCTGACTTTCCTGCATATCCACGGTAAATGAACCGGAATACACAGCAGCGCCGTTAGCTTCTGCAAGTTTCAGGATACGTTCACAGGTCGGAACATTGATTGCAACCGGACTGCACAGGAAAATCGGTTTCCCCTGTTTCAGAAATGGTTCGGCCAGTTCATAGGAGCGGTCAAAATCCATGATCATCGCGGCATCGACATCATCAACCATATCTCTAAAATCTTTGCAAACGTTAGGAATACCGCACTTCCTGGCGATTCCTTCGGGAGATTGTTCCTCATTTGTCCAGAAGTCCAGCATTTTTTTTACAAATTCGGGGCTGCCTTTATAATTTCTTGAATAATCATCACCCCAGATATGGGTTACCCGCATGTTGAGAAAGTTGTAATCGCGAAAGATATTGTTGATTACCCGGATATAATGCCCGTAGAAAGAAAAGGGGCCGGTTCCGACCCAGCCTATATTTAGCACTTTTTGTGAAGACGGGAATTTTTCCAATGACATACTACTCCCCTTTGTATTTATCACAGCTACTATGAATTGTATTTTTTCAACAGATTGTATTCCTAATGTATATATAGATTATTTTTTTATATTGCAAGATTTCTTTTCGATAAATTATTGTATAATGACAATGATCATTCCGGTATTTTATCCCAATGTTCTATACGAATTGTCGGCATCCGGTAATCTCCCACCTCGTTTACATCAATTGTTCGGCCACCTTCATTAGCGGATTTAAACGCAGCGATGACGACTCTCAATTTCTGTAATATATCATCATGCGTTTCAGGTGACGTATTGGTTGCGAAAACGTTTTGAATGGCAATGAGGAAATCTTTAAACATCAATTCCCGTGTTTCGGGTCTGATGGTAACTCCCTCTGAAACCGTGTGGTCATGGTGATACAGTTTGTACCATTCATACTCATTTTTGAATCCACCCAGAGTCAATACTCCCTGAATCGGTGGTTTGTCGCTGCGAGGCTCGTACTCGAGATGAATCCGTGACACCGGTATACCGTGGGGATCATATCCACCGGAACCATGCCAGCCGTGAAGTGCTACCTTCCTGACACCTCCACCGACCAGACGGTGGATCGGTTCAAGGCCATCGTTTGCATATGAGGTGAAAAAGTTATGTGTGGTAGAAGCAAAAAATGCTGCAATATCGTCGCGTTTTGCTGTCAAATATCTGACCTGATTCTCGTGCATATCGACGGTGAACGAACCGGTGTATACTGCAGCTCCGGTAGATTTGGCAAGCTTTAATATACGTTCACATTCGGGGATATTTACCGCAACCGGGCTGCACAGAAAAATCGGTTTCCCCTGTTCCAGAAACGGTTCTGCAAGCTCACGCGAACGGTCGAAATCCATAATCATAGCGGCATCGACATGATCGACCATGTCATAATAGTCTTTGCAAACGTTGGGAATACCGCATAATTCAGCTATACTCCTGGGCGATTGTTCGCCGTTCATCCAGAAATCGGACCACTTCTTGCCGTATTCCGTATCCATGATATAATTCCGTGAATAATCATCGCCCCATATATGGGTTACACGCATATTCAGAAAATTATAATCCTGATAAATATTATTGATGACCCTGATGTAATGGGCATAAAACGAAAACGGCCCGGTACCTGCCCAGCCGACCCGGATTACTTTTTGGTGCTGAGGAAATTTCTCGAAAGACATGTTGTTTTACCCTTTTATGTAAAATATTACTATGTATTTCAAAATATTAACTACTCGAACGGAACGCTGAAATAAGATACGTTAAAATAACGATTAAAACAGTATTTAGTTTTTTTCACTTTTTAGAGCGGAACTTATTTACGCATTATTTATCCCAAACAATGCGGAAAAAAAGAATAGAACGCAGATTTACACAGATTATGCGGATTTTAACGGATTAATAAATGATGTATTCGCATGAGATGATGGATGAAATATTTATGAGATAATTGGTTACACCGTTGATTTTCGTTTATTTTGTTGCAATAAAATGACATAGAGCTTATATTCGGAAGTATAAATATTGACAGGAGTTTAACGTAGAACTTATAGTAAAAAAATTACGATTCCGTTCATAGGAATTATTGATATCTGTTCAAAGAGGAAGCAATTATTAATATAAAAGAGGCTATCCGGGAATATATAATTTCCTTAAAAGAAGATAAAATTCCTGTCCCGGAAGAAAAGTTTGAAACTTTTGTGGTCGCAGTATGAACAATTATAAATACATTTGGTATAAAAAATTAATAATTAAAAAAATTGAGGAATAATATGAGCAATATTTATACAGCGGTAACGAAACAAGACGGTGATTGGTGGATAGGATGGATTGCGGAAGTTCCCGGTGTTAACTGTCAGGAACATACTCATGAAGAGCTGTTGGAAAGCCTGAAAATAATATTACAAGAGGCCTTGCCTTTCAATCGAAAGGATGCACTGTCATCTGTTGGTACTGATTTTCAGGAAGAAAAAATGGCTCTATTAAAAGGGAAAAATTACTGAGACATCTCCGTTCTCACGTTTGCGAATTCATCAGAGAAGACGGGCGTCATTTATGGTGGTTCAATCCATAATTAATTGATCCCAAGCCATATTGAAATTATAAGTATCCTTGCAAGGAAAATATGCAAAGATATTGGAGTGCCCCAAATGACCGCTACAAAAACAAAAATAGTAAGCTTTGATGACCTGTGCAGACGCGAAAGTACTGCTCCAATAGTAGTCAAGCTGATGATGGCTTGTAACGATCTCTCTTTAGCAAATGAAGCTCTATTGCATTGGAAAGAAGAACAATCCCCTATGCAAAAACATCGTGAACTTGGGGCTAAAATGTATTTTGTCCGTATCGAACTATCACATCTGTTCGAAGGGCTTAAGGTAATTGATGAAATCCGAAAAAATAATGAGTTAATGACTCTGCTGTCGAGGTGCGATAGAAGAACCCAAAATTCATTCAATGAACTCGTTAAAGTATTACCAGGTGGAACAGAATGGAAGAAGCTTGAGAAATTAATTGGTCAGTTACGTCACAATTTGGCTTTTCATTATGACAAAAGCGGAAAACTAATTAAGAAAGCGATAGCTGACAGGGCATCAAGTACTCAAACGAAGAATTCTTCCATTACAAGAGGTAGTTCAATGTACTTATGGCGGTTCAATGTAGCCGATGATATCGTTGACAGTATCGTTGTTAGACAGCTTTGGGGAATACCAAGGCAATCAGATCTCAGTGTCGAAGCGGACAGTATTGCAGAATACATCCACAAGATATTCTTATCATTTGTCGATTTCGCTGGTGAGTTTATCTGGAAATATCTGGGCCATTGAAAGTCTAACCTTGGACGCAAAAGGTCTCGCAGGGAAAGTGGAGTGGTATTTTCTTCAGTCTATTTGCCATGAACCGTTTAACTTGTTATTAGCGGTAGCTCCACATCGGGACAGTTCTCATCTAAATCTTAACTCAATTATCACGTTTCAAACCGACTACACATTCTATCAAAACAAATCGCCACAGTATATCAAACCAGATCGATTAATAACCTTAATAAAAATCACAAACACTGATTTTCTCATTTTCCCTCAGCGCTCCCTCACCTTCAGGAAGTCTCAACACAACCTTTTACTGCTAATGTAATAAGTGAATGACTCAATCCGGTCCCCGTTGACAATGACAACGATTGATTCCGGCTCATCATCCACACCGATCACAAACTCACTTTTCGCAACGAGACAGTAGTTCATGCCGGAAAAAAGTGCAAACATGAAACTTTACAAATACAAGCTTAAATGATATATCA
>JAFGMP010000105.1 GCA_016927495.1 Candidatus Latescibacterota bacterium
AACAAAGACGATTCATACGGAAACATCGAACTTTTTGTATTAAATACCTACACAGGTGATATAATCGAGATTTTTCCTGAAGAAAATGAACCGGTGATCGATCCGCTGAAGGAAGTTCATGAGTTTTATTTCCCTAAATGGTCTCCTACCGGCAGCCGTTTTTGTTATGTCCTTAATGCCTGGGATTACACTTACGGCGTTATGGCTAACGAGTTGTATCTTGTCGATTTCGACATGGAATCTCAACGGCCTACACAGGTACAATCGATAAAACCGGCAAATTTTGCAATAATCGGAAATTATCCTAATCCGTTCAACCCGTCAACAACGATACAATTTTCTCTGCCTGAGTCAGGTTTGGTTGATCTTTCCGTATATAACATTATGGGCCAGAAAGTACGTGAATTAGTGTCAGATGTATTAACTCCGGGAATTCATTCGGTTGTCTGGAATGGGAATGATGACAGAAGCAGACCCCTCTCGGCAGGGCTATATTTCACCCGTCTTGAAATGAACGGTCTCAATGTTTACAAACGAATGATGCTTTTGAAGTGATTTTAAACAGTTAAACAGTTACAAAGAGATAAAGAAAAACATTCAAAATGTAAAGTTTAAAGAAGATTAGATACGAGGTAAAAGATATTTGTAGGGGCAACCCTCATGGTTGCCCTGAATTATTGAAAGGGACAATGGAAAATAGTGACCGTCTGAAACACAGATAACTATGCTTAAATGATTAGCATGATTCACCTACCTGTCATCTTTTAAAAACCCCGGTAATCATTTTGATTCCAACTTTCCTTTTTACAATCTTTTCTTCTTTGTTACTCAGGCACTTTGTATCTCTTTTTATTTTGTGCGTTCTGCCTCTGTGCCTTTGTGCCTGTTTTTTTTAAACCTTGAATTTTGAACTGTTTTTCTTACCACCCCTGAAAACCTACAAGAACTGCTACAACTCCAAGCGGCATATCGATTTTTAAAATCAGCGAAATATTTCTTAAATGTGATTCCGATTGATAACTCAACAGCGATGCTGCCGCATAAAGCAGTACCGGACACACACCCAAAGCTATATAGACGGTATACATGACGCCGAAATATCCGGTGATCGAAGGTAATGCCACAATGACGGTAAGTATGATAAGTATAAACGAAGCGAGCCTGCATGCTGCGGGAACTCCGTGAACTGTGGCAATTGTTTTGATCCCGGCGTTTTCGTCCCCACGGATATCTGCCGCATCTTTGATAATTTCCCTGCCAAGGTGATAGAGAAAGGCAAAAATCGCCGGCAGCATGGACTCCGGGAGACAATCACCTGCAATTCCGCCGTAAATGAAAGCCAACCCTCCGAGCGCTGATACAATAATGTTTCCTGCCAACGGCACTCCTTTAAGTTTGATATCGTACACGGCAAGCAGAAAAACTGCGGTTAAAGCGACGGCTACTGCATTCGGGCTGATAAGTATAGCCAGGAAAATGCCGCATATAGAGAGGATAAACGCAAAAATTGCTGCTGCCCGTACGGATACCAATCCCGATGGTATAGGCCGTTTAGGTGCATTGATACGGTCGGTTTGTACATCCATTATGTCATTCAGAACATTTCCCGATGCAAGAATTATCGAGGCTGACAGGGCTGCGAGAACAATTCGGGCAATCCGTAAAGGGATTTCCCCGCTATCTGATGAAATAATATGCTCCGACAGGAGTGTGAATGGCCTGCCGCCGATGATTCCGCCACATAATACCGAAAATCCGCAGATAAACATATTGGTCGGACGCATCAGTCTGTAATACCCCATCAGGGCAGCCATTACGATTCACCATCCGCAAACGGTTCCTCGGGGAAAATAAATTCCGAATGGATAGCAGGCATTTTTGTCTCATTTATGATGTCGTTTATAGAATGTATTTTGAATGTCTCAGGTGCGGATGTGGTCTGAACCGGGGATTCTCCGAACAATTCAGGTTGATAGCCTGCTTTTTTGAGAATTTCGATTATTTTCGAGACGCGATCACGGGAAATTACGATGACGGTGTCTGTTAAC
This sequence comes from Candidatus Latescibacterota bacterium, assembly GCA_016927495.1. Lineage (GTDB taxonomy): Bacteria > Latescibacterota > Latescibacteria > Latescibacterales > Latescibacteraceae > JAFGMP01. The sequence continues at coordinate 2,049 of JAFGMP010000105.1, forward strand.
TGTTCTTTGATAAAAGGTCTTATATCGGGAAGGTGCATAACACTCTTACAATAAGCCGTATCGCGAAACCGCATAAGGGTTACTTTATCAAAATAAATGCTCCCGTAAGCCTCAGCCCATTTTTCTATGGAAAATCGCACATTTTGCGGAATCGGTGTCCGGGAGTGCTGTTCAAAAAATCGCAGGATACTGTTTGTGTCCATTCCTCTTTCTCGGGCACGGGTTATTCCCAACTGTGTTATGTCATATGTCAGTACCATGTCACGGTTTTTTCGGGTTGTGAGAAGTTCCAGCTTGAATCGTGTGGCTGGATGAATTTCAGGTCCTACGATAACCTCGAAATTCGGCTGTACCATAAAGAAATCCGATATACTTTCATCCCAAAACAGAGATTCACCGTTGAATAGACGTTCTCCTGATATTGTCATGATGAATCGATTGTTTCTGAACGCTAATAATCCTGTATGATACAGGATTGACAACATATCTCTGAGTTGAATTTCAAGTCGTGTTAAATCACCCGGAGCCATAGTCCATGTATGCAGGAATTGAGCCAGTGCGGAAGAGGAAAACTCAGCGCCTGCCGGCGTTTCGTTCATTATGCCTGTAAAAGCAATAATTGTATATTCATCCTGAAGTACACTTTTCAATGCATAAGATACAATATCCTGCAACCGTTCTGTCACCGTAAGCTGTAACCAGCCGCTCAGTTTTTCGGATGAATAAGCTTTACGACGTCCGTATGATATCAATCCCCGGCTTTTCAGGTAATCGCTTATAAAACTATTTCTTTTTTCTTCGGTAATACCTGGGGAAAAAGTGCTGCATGTTGCCGATCCGGAATATACTCGGTCCAGAAATGTCTTTTTTATCTTTCCCATGAGTGTCAGAGGTATTTTCCCTTTATAGGCCTCTGCGAGAAAGGAAAATATGTCTTCGATCAGGTTCGAAGGTGATGCTGAAGGAATTTTATAAGCTGAGTCTGACTGTGAAAACAGATCCTTAAGAAGTATTTTCCTGACCTGTACATCGATACCTTTCGGACAAAAAAACAGGTTGTCATTTTCCTTTACACCGCCAACGAGCGCCAAAGGCAAAAGCCTCATCAACGCGCTTTTAACCTCCATATCACCAACTCCGACATTCTTTTCAGTATGGCGTATCAATTCTTTTTCATGGATACCCGCATCGAAAGAAAAAGTGAGAAAAGAAATCACACGAGTATCGATTTCAGGAAGTTTTTCTAAAAGACGTTCTGTCAGAGTACCGTCCCAGAAAGCTCTGTCAACAGCGTTGATAAGTTTTATTCTTGCCCCATATTCGACAGGTACTTCCAATGTTTTGGCAATTGATTTAAGGGCTTTGAGCGGAATGTCATGTAGGTAATCGCGAAGATACATATAATTGAGTTTAAAAATCCATGTTTAAAGTTTTTAAAAGAACAATTTATTCAGGTTATTATAAAATTCCGGGGAACATTTCCCCGAAATATGTCTCACTATCGGTTATCTCATATGAGTAACCCTGTTCTGTCAGGAAAAGCTGCCGTTTTGCGGCAAATTCCTGATCCTGGGTTTCTCGTGTGATAACGGAATAAAAACGAGCGATAGATTCATTTCTCTTCGGTCTGAGTATTCTCCCAAGCCGCTGAGCCTCTTCCTGTCTCGACCCGAATGTTCCCGAAACCTGAATTGCAACATTTGCATCGGGCAGATCAACGGCAAAATTCGCCACTTTGGATACAACCAGCAGTTTTATTTTACCGGTTCGAAACGCATTATATAGTTTTTCACGTTCCATATTATCGACTTTTCCGGTAATGATCGGTGCATTGAATTCTTTCGCCAGCGTCTCAAGTTGCCGTAAATACTGGCCGATTACAAGTACAAGGTCATCTCTGTGCCTTTGTATTAATTTTTCAACAACCTCAATTTTTGCAGGATTCTCAGATGCAATACGATATTTTTTACGGAGACCTGCGGTGGCATATTCGATTCTGATATCATCGGGTAGAACCACCCTGATTTCCGTACAGGTTGCCGTCGCAATCCACCCCTGCTTTTCAAGGTCTTTCCATGGAATGTCATATTTTTTTGGGCCGATAAGGCTGAATACATCGGTTTCACGACCGTCTTCACGAACAAGAGTAGCAGTCAACCCGAGTCGACGTTTCGCCTGTATGTCGGCTGTGTAGCGGAATACAGGAGCCGGAAGGAGATGCACTTCGTCATAAATAATAAGCCCCCAGTCTTCACGGTTGAATAAGCCAAAATGGGGGAAACTGCTCATTTTTGTCTTTCGATATGTCAGGATGTTGTATGTTGCAATGGTAATCGGTTTTATATCTTTATGCTCACCTGAGTATTCTCCGATGTCATCTGATGTCAGTGATGTCTTGTCTATAAGTTCCTGCATCCATTGCCGTAAAGCAGTAATGTTAGTCGTGAGTATAAGCGTCATGGATGAGCATTTAGCCATAATTCCTATACCGATGATAGTTTTACCGGAACCGCACGGCAGAACAACAACGCCCGATCCTCCTCTTTCGCTTCCTCCCGCATAAAAAGTTTCCACTGCCTCCTCCTGATATTTGCGGAGTGAAAACATACCATCGTCTTTTGTACGGTTTCGGAGCCTGATTTCGTAAGGTTTTCCCGGTGAATAACCGGCGATATCTTCAACGGGGAAACCGAGTTTAATGAGAGATTGTTTAATGAAACCTCGGTTCATCGGTTGAACGAGGAGAGTATAGTCATCCAGAAGTTCGTCCAGATGAGGACGTAACTGATCATTGTTCCATATTTCAGTGATGATGAGTTTGTCGGTCGATTCCAGTCGCAGCATATCACCGTCAGAGGTAAGCTTGATTTTCCCGTAACGCCCCATTTGTTCGGCAACCTCAAAGCGAATGTTTTGGGGTATTTCGTATTTTGAATACTTTTCAAGGTCGTCAATAACCGAATCATGGCTGTATCCTAAAGAGGCCGCATTCCAGAGCGATAAAGGTGATATTCTGTATGTATGTATATGTTCGGGGCTTTTTTCAAGTTCGGCGAAACGTGAAAGCGCATTACGGGCATCAATAAATTTCGGATTGTCAACTTCGAGCAGGATAGACCTGTCGCTTTGTATAATCATAGGGTTTTGTGGATTATAAATCATACCCTAACTCCTTGTAAAGAGTAACTTCGTAGTATAGCCATAAAAAAATGCGGTGTCAAGGTTGATTTTTATGTTTTGGGGATTTACTCTTTTTAAAAAGAGTTAAAGAAAAGCTTTATTCTTGATAAGTTTGATCGGTTACAGGCCTTCGATTAACAGCCGGTACATCTCTTCCGGTGTTTCCGCATCAAGAAGTAGTTTCTTCTTTTCCGGGTTGTTGAACAAACGACCGATTTCTGCAAGAAGTTTCAGAAATTCTTCACCCTGGGTATCGGACGATCCTACAAGTATAATAATGTGAACAGGCAAACCGTCGAGAGCATCAAAATCGATCCCTTTCCTGCTGCGGCCTACAACCATAACTAAATCGAGCAGCGAAGAGGTTTTTGAGTGGGGAATAGCAATACCCATGCCAATGCCGGTCGACATAATCGATTCACGTGCCCGGATTGCAGTGCAAAATTTTTCATAGTTGTTGATTTCCGGTGTGTTTGCCAGCATACTGCAAAGTTCGCTAATCGCTTCTGTTTTAGTAGTAGCTTGTATGTCCCGGACACGGTCTAATGTCAATATATCTGTAATATGTATCATGCAAATACATTCCTAAATGAATAAATCCCGCCGGATCAGAATAATGTGGAAAACAGGACGTAAATGTATAATCGAGCGAAGAGTGTTACCAAATCTTTGGGAGTTTTCTTTTACCCGAACGTTTTATGGGTATTTTGTATTCCATACCTTCAATTGTCAGAAGAGCATAAGTTACATACCAATTCCCGGTATCGTCCTTTTCCACGGTAACATCGCAGACTCCTTCTTTTTCCGATCCGTAAAGCCGGTATAAATTATATGATGATGTTCCGCTTCCGCCACCATCGCCGACATGGGACAAACGATCGACTTTACCAATCCTTTTAGCGATATAGACGTTTTTCCTAAGGAAGTTTTCTGCAACCGCTTTATAATCGTTACGGTCAACAGTTGAAAAATAGCTCCCGAAACGTCCGGGATTTGAGAGTATGGCCGCCATACCGAGTATGACTATTGCCAACACCAGAATTTTTAACGGTGTATTAAGTTTCATGTTTTTTCCACATTCTTTCCTTGAAAAAACATGTTTTGTTACTATATTATGAATATAATCCTTTTTGTTGTTTCAGGCGTCTGCATTTATATTACGAAAGAAAATAAAAATTTGACAGAAAAAAATGGGGGTTTTTATGAAAAAAGTAAAAAATTTATTATTTTTGATGCTTTTTGCCGGTTGCCTGTTACCGGCATCACGTAGTATGCGTGGTTTGTTAAGCTCTATTGAAAACTATTCTGTTTCCATAAAAAAAGAAGGCGATGTTACGAGTATTGGCAGCATAATGCCGGACATTGCCTCCCTGTTTGTCGAGTTTGGCTGTGACTCATGTCTTGTGGCAGAGATCACCGGAACTGAAGGTTCATATGATCTTGAAATGGTCACATTTCTTAAGTCAAAAGGAGCGATGGGCGCCTATTTAAGTAGTGATTTAGCCGGTTCAAACCCCCTGGAACTCGGATTCATGGGGCGGGAAAACGATAATGCCGTCGAGTTTTTGAAAGGCAGGCATATGGTTTTAATACGGCCCAAATCCGGAAGCGCCATACCGGGCGCTAAAAATCTTGCATACATTATCGAAAAACGTATTCCCGGCGATGCTATCAAACCGGATGTTTATGAATCACTTCCGAAATCAGCAAAAGTCGATGGCAGTGAACTGTATTTTGTCGGCCCGAAATCATTTGCGCTCGGTTTTTCACCCGATCTGGCCGGTGCATTGAATCTTGGCGGCGCTATCGAAGGTAATGCCGCCGAATACATGGTTGATGACGAAAAGGTGGTGTTTATCATGGTTAAGTATACGGACAGGCAAAGAACGCTGTCTGCTGTCAATAACTTTGTCAGCAGTCGCAGCGACCTGCCGCTCATTCAACCCCGTGAAACGCTCCAATACTTTACCATGATCGAACCGGACAAATCGGAAACCTACATAGCAGAGAACGGCGAGTGGCTCTATCTTATGCTGAACAGCCCGAGAGGTAGCAGATCGCAGGAATTTTTCGAGTATATTTTACGCGGTGGAAGGTGATGGACGGAATTATATCCATTATGTATAACTGGATGTGATCACAGCGAATAATTATCATCATCAATTGAAAAGTTTAAATTGAAAATAACAGTTTACAAAAAAACGGCTCCTTAGTTTGGGAACCGTTTTTTGTAATGTTCTACTTGCATCACTTCAACATCTTCACCTCAAGATCATCGAACCATGTGGTTCCGCTTCCGGCCAGCTGGAAATGGAGCGACATGATGCTTGTATCCTTCGGCGGCGGGCCTGCTTTAAGCACCAGCTTTGTCCAGCCGTTGGTGCCGGTGAGACGTTCGGAGCGCAGCACTGGCCATTCGGGTGGGACATTTGGGATATGATAGCACAGTCCTATCGATGCGCCGGGGCCGCTGACATTGTCGGTTTTTACCCAGCAGGTGATTTCATAGCCTTTGCAGGGAGTCCAGGGTTCGGTAAAATATCCCTGTCCCTCGCACATGGAAAACCATGTGGCGATGCCCGGCGTGTCTTTGCTTATTTTCAGCGATTTTGATCCGGTACGGCCATTGGACTGATCCCATACTGCGCCTTTTTCATCCTGCGGGAACCATGCCCACGGGTCAATATTACCTTTGTGGGGAACACCGACTTGAAGGCTTTTTTCGAAACTGCTGTTGCGTTCGTACATCGGGACTTCGCTGAGGCCACCATACTCGTTCGGTTTAAGGGCGGGAATTTCGGCAGCCTGTTTCATTGTCTGCGCTCTGTCGGCGGGACACTGAAATATCCTGAAATGAGTCTGAATAGGTTTATATAATTCTATCGGCTCCACAGCAAATCCGAGATGCACATCATATGCCCACGGGCAAATTCCGATCGATATTTTTGACGCTGTATCACCCATAAGCTGGATTGCCGGGTTGCCGTCAGGCTCGTACACGGCGGCAAAAAGCCCGTCATTTTTCAGCACGATTCCGCCTTTTTGTGAACCGCCGTAATGAGTGTGCGGGATCGATACGGTACGTCCATCACGGGATTCATAGGCGTACATGCTGTAGCGACCTTTCCAAACCCCGGTAAACTGCTGCGATGGCGCGGGGCAGTCAGTAAACCATGGATCGGATATTTCGAAACCGACCGGATTGTTCTTATCGAATGTTTCAGGGTAATTGATGATGGTATGGTCTTTGAAATCATAAATATAGCTTCCTGCCTTTTCATCATAGCTCAGGGTAAGTGTTCGGGTAACCTTCATGGTATCCCACTCATCTTTAAGCGTAAATGTCACTGTCAGACGGTCGGTGCCGTCACCCTGAATATCGAGGCCGTCGAGAACATCGGTAATGACTTTACCGCTTTTCCAGTAAAGCTGTACGGCCTCCACAAGAGGTTTCCCCCCCGGTGTGAGTTTGAGGTGCCTGAGAACAACCGGCCGCGGGACAAGCTGAAACATCATGAGCGCCTGCATCGGTTCATCCAAAGTGCTCATATCGAACAATGCAATGGGATCATCGTTGTCATAAATCCATTGCCGGTAATTGACATCGCCACGAATCTGCCAGGAGAATACAGGTTTGTGGGCAGCCGAGGATTCAGCATAGAATACGGTTAGCATTATGGCCATAATAATTATAATCTGTGTTTTTCCCTGCATGTTATCCTCCAAGTAGCCGTGAAAAGAAAAAAACTATATATTATTGTCCTGTAGAAAAAAATTAACGGAACCCGATACTCTTGTCAAGCTTCTAATATGAGTTACAAGAGAAAATTGGATAATGAAAAAAATAGCGAAATTAAAAGGAGAAAAATATATTTTTATAAACAAAAAAAACATTTGTGTGCAGCATTAAAATATACTATTTTTGTCCGTCAAAGAAATTGAGTTACCATTTTTTTAATTTCGAGGATTTAAAAATGAAGAAAAAAGGTTTTTTCTTTGTTTGTGACAATTGCGGTTATGAATTTTATTCAAAAAAATCAACCGGGTCACGCAGATTTATTCAATGTTTGAATTGTGGTGAGTTAACTGCCTGTATGGAGGATGAGCCGGACGAAAGTGATATTGTTTATGACATCGACAATGATGACGTCGATATCTATGATGAGTACAATGATTTGGAAGACGAAGATAATATCGAATATCAGGGATATGACAATTAATAAAAATCTTCACTTTTTTTCTTACGAAATATTTGAAGAATTCTATTGGTTAAAACAAATACATTTATTCCTTGCTATATTTTGTTCTTCTTAATCATTCAACCTGTGAGGGCAAAATGTACGTAATAATTAACTTTGGGACTGACAAGCAGGAATTGCATATTATTCCTCCACATAAAAAATCATCAAACAGGACCGGGAAAAACCCGTTAGAGAGTTTCAGAAAAGAACTTGGGGAAAAATTATCTAAAACATTTCCCCAGGACATTGTAAAAGTATTTAATGAAATATACCCTTTATCCCCGGAGAGCAAAACAGCTAAATCAATTTATCAATTCGTTCTGATGCTGACTTCTAACGGGGAAGTTACTGACACGGAAGAAATTAAAAAAGTAATTCTCGAACAAGTGAAGAATGGAGAATGGCTGGAAGAATTGCCGGAAACGGTGAAAGAAAAAGTACAAAACAATGCACAGATAATGAGAATATTTTCTCCTTCCGCTCAGAATTTATCATTATCCTCGCTGGATTCTGATGAAGATTCCTGATAAAATCGAAGTCCTTCTTTGAGCTGAAATATTGTATGCCATTTGCTCAAAATAATTAAAATAGCATAGTTTTATTCTGTATCTGATAATAATGAAAAATGTGCCTGTGTTAGTGACTTGTGTCTGAGGGCACATTTTTGTTATATTACGCTGAAATAACGCTTTGTACTAATATTTCAAGGAGGGACAATATCATGCAATACCGCAAAATGGGTAAATGGGGGGTAAAACTCAGCACAATCGGTCTCGGCAGTTATCTCACCATAGGTTATAAACTCGATGACAAAACGTCGCGCGATACCATAAAAAAAGCATATGACGGTGGTGTAAATTTTTTCGACACCGCCGATGCCTATAACAATGGTGAGGCTGAGAAAGTTCTCGGTAAATACCTGTCAGATTATAATCGTAATACACTTTTTATTATCACTAAATGTTTTGCCCCGATTTCCGATGATATCAATGACCGCGGACTGTCTGCAAAACATGTTTTCGAGGCCTGCCATGCAAGCCTGAAACGTCTCAAGACCGATTATGTGGATCTCTATATGTGTCACCGTCCCGATCCCGATACTCCGCTCGAAGAAACAATCCGTGCGCTCGAAGATCTTGCCCGCCAGGGGAAGATACTCTACTGGGGAGTCAGCGAATGGCCCGCTCATCTCATATCAAGGGCAAACCGTGTAGCCCGTGATATAGGCGCCCGTCCCATAGGGATCAGCGAACCGCGATATAACCTTCTGTACCGTTATCCGGAACGTAATCTTTTCCCGGCGACACAGGCTGAAGGCATCGGTAATGTGGTATTTTCCGCGCTTGCCCATGGTATGCTGACAGGAAAATACAAACCCGGTGAGGGCGCACCCAACGGTACCCGCGCTGCAGATGACGATATCAATTCCGTCATAAACCGTCTCTACTGGACAGAGGAAAATAAACGTAAGGGACAGGAACTTGTAAAATTAGCGTCTGACATGGGTATTAACGCAGCACAACTCGCACTTGCATGGTGCCTCAGAAATCCGGCTGTTACCAGTGTGATCTCCGCCGCGACAAAAGTATCACAGGTGGAAGACAATATCAAAGCTTCGGATATTGTTATTCCTGACGATGTGGTTGTAAAAATCGAGGAATTGTATCCTCCCGTTGAAACTGTCGAGTGTGAACACTAAACTATAAAATTACTCATGTTTATACAGTTACTTTCCGTGAAGAGGTTTTGCACTTTTGCCTCTTCACGGTTCTTTTTTATTGAAACCGTCGATTAAATTATTATACTTCATAATACTACCGATTTTGGGTGTCCTCTTCTCTCTCACGGTTGTGTGAGTAACTATGTTATAAAAAAGGAGTTGAGCCTCAGCGGGGGAAACAGGATATTACAGAAGCAAAGGATAACCAAACCCCGAGGAGGAGTAGGGATTAAGGGCTAATATTACTGAACCATGAACAACCAACCTCCCAAAATACTAGCGCTCACCCGTGCAAAACGAATGTTTGTATCAACTGCTGTTTTTTCTGCTATCTATAGTCGGATAACAGGTGCTGCCGGACTTTTATTTATTGCATTCCTTCTAAATATTGTCGGTATACATGCTGCCGGAGTGGGTATTGTGATAATGTTTTATTCGCTTCCCGTTATCTTTCAGCCTGTTATTTATACCGCAGCATACCGCTTGGAGAAGCATAATAATTTTGTATTACTGTGCGGATTTTTCGAGGTATTGCTGATTTTTTCCGCTGTACTCGTCCCGGTCATGATAATCGACATTCATATGAAAATTGCTGTTTTATCGGTACTTCTTTGTTTAGGCGCCGTAATTCAGCATGTTGGACAGAACACATTCTCATTCCGGATGGTTTCGGTGGTGTCGGAAAGTACCCGGGTGTGGTTATTTCGGAATCTTTGGTTTTGGATGAACCTTAGCGGCATTTTCATTCTTCTGGTGTTCAGTCTGTTTATCGACATAATCGGTGAAGACAGTTATCTCTCATACGGCTGTGTGTTCGTTATTGGCCTTCTTTTTGGTTTGAGTGGTTACTTAACACTGTTCAAACTACAGACGGGGAAAATAAAACGTAGTGAAAAACCATCGACATCATGGTCGGTTTATAGACTGCCATGGGAAAACAAGCCATTCGGCAGGCTGGTGTTTATGCGCGCTTCAACGTTTTTCGCAATCAGTATTACTTTACCCTTTTACACTGTCTACATGATTTCGGACAGGTTTCTTGACCTAAATCTATCCGTAGCCGCAGTATTCACTGGTGTTCAGGTGTTGTTGTTTGTGTTCGGGTTTTTGTTCTGGAAACATATAGCTGAAAAATATGGTTCAACACCGGTGCTCAAGACTGTGTTTACCTGCGATGTTTTTGTTCCGCTTCTGTGGCTGTTCGTAACTTCTGACAAAATATGGCTGATCCCGATTCTTCTGGCAGTAAACGGTTTTCTGCAGTCTGGCATGATGGTCGCTTCACGCAACCTACTGTTTTCAGTTATTCCGGCAGATGAGCCGGAACAAAAATACCTTTCGGCATGGAATTCTTATGTCGGTTTTGCGGCAGCGGTTGCACCGATTTTCGCTGCGATAATACTGGTGCTCGCCAATGGATTTCGAATGTCATATGGTCCGGTGATCATGCATAATATCCATGTTGTGTTTGTATGTGGTACGGCCTTTATGATTATTCCGCTTATCATTACGCAAAAAATCCCGTCTTTAGAGGATAAATCACTAAAATATATGATCAACCAGTTCACTCGCGGTAATCCGCTTATGTACGCCTATCGTACTTTCTATCTTCTGAATGCCCGGACTGAGGATTCCCGTGCAAAAGCAGTGGACGAACTTGGCCGTACAAAAAGCCCCCTGGCTGTTAAGTCTCTTATAGAAGCCCTCGATGATGCCAGTCCCGATGTTCGTCGCAATGCAGCGCTTGCCCTTGGTAAAACCGGATCAGAGGAGGCAGTTGCTCCGCTCATCAGGGAACTGAACGATCCTGAATCCGACATAAAGGCCGAGGTTTGTGAAGCGCTTGGACAGCTTGGAAACAGGACTGCCTTAGAACCGCTTACCAAAGTTCTCGACGACACTGACAGCCGCGTCAGCAGCGCGGCTATAACAGCGCTTGCTGATATTGGCGGTGAAAATGCATATAACAGACTTATACCGTTGTTTTACGGTGAATATAATCCTGAATTGTTCCCAGCGTTGGCGGATGGGCTCTCACGGCTTGGGAAAACCGAAATTGTCGGCACCGTTATCGATCGCCTTGAGGATTTCCGCTCCCCGGTTCTGCGGCTTCAGCTTCTTAATGCCATATGTCGTGTGCTGGGTGCACAAAACAGATTTTACCGTATCATGTCCATGAATGAATACGAACGTACCGATGCAGTCAACGGCATTATAAGGCATACCAAACGATGTTTACGCCGTATCAGGCATCTTGAAAAAACTCTGGCGGGGCACATAGGCGACATGCTCGAAAAGATTGCGGAATCATACTATAAAGAGCGCAGTGACATTTTTCTTCAGGCTGTGTGGATTTTTATGGCGAATATCCAGCTTGTGATACCGGAACTGCACACCGAATACGGAAGAAAACCTCATGAGCATGTCAACCTTGCACCTTACATCGAGGCGGTTAACCGCTTTCTCATACTTAAAAAGGTCGAAGATATACAAGAGGAGGGCATGGTTTTTCTGGTGATTTGTATCGATTGCATGATCGAGGCAATGAGGTAGGGGGGATCGGAACGGATTATACAAATTGTTCGGATTGATTTTGATTTGCTACTATGCTGAGCAAAAGAGGGCGCAGAACCACAATATAATATGCCCTGCTAACTATCTGCATTCTTAACTGTCCGGGGAAATTTAAAAAATCAAATTTCAATGTACATTACTTTTTTTGTTTGCCCAAAAAAAGTAACAAAAAAAGGCACCCTCATGAAAAGCTTTAATCCT
>JAFGMP010000106.1 GCA_016927495.1 Candidatus Latescibacterota bacterium
AGGATTAAAGCTTTTCATGAGGGTGCCTTTTTTTGTTACTTTTTTTGGGCAAACAAAAAAAGTAATGTACATTGAAATTTGATTTTTAAAATTTCCCAGGACAGTTAAGTGCCTAAATATCAAATTCTGTGCACCGATAGATCATTTTATATATAAAGATATTAAATAACCATATCACCGCCATGCTAAGAGTCAAATCAAAATAATACAATATGTGGCCTAAAAAATATTCTCAGGCCACATATTTATAAACAGTTTTATATGATATCTTGGCAGAAATACTATCGCCTTACGACCCTGAATCCAAGGTATGGTGTCATAGCAACCGGTAAATCTGTTTTACGGTAAGAAACCAATTGTTCTGCCAGTTCTCTCGAGTACCAGTCGAGGCCCCTGTTGATACGATACGTACCGCTTGTAGGCCCGGTTGGATTGTTTGCAGGACTTGAGCTGTAATATTCACCCCCATACCAGTCATTACACCATTCCCAAACATTTCCGGTCATATCGTATAATCCAAACGGATTTGCCGGATAACTACCAACATTAACCAGAATACTGAGTGTTCTGTAATAATTTGCATTACTTGCTGATAATGTCCCATCATTAGTTCCATATTTGTATTGTTTACCTCCCCGGGCAGCATACTCCCACTCAGCCTCGGTTGGCAAATCATACTCATAATATTCTGCAAATGCCTTTGCTCCGTACCATGACACATAAATCACCGGTAAATAATCTTTATTATTTTCAACGGAAAATATACCGTCTTGATAGGTGATAAAACATTTAACCAGAGTATTTAAACTGCCTGATAAGTTAATGTATTCTTTACCATCATAATTACCGCCCGCACCTTCCACTTTTTGAGTCGTTGCGGTAATGTCACCGGATGCTAATGCAGCATTTAAAAATTCTGCATACTGAGCATTTGTAATTTCAGATTCACTTATTTCGAACCCGCTTATTGTGACGGTATGTGCCGGTTGTTGATCAGCCGTTCCATCATCGGCTCCCATTTCGAAACTTCCTCCGGGTATGCTGACAAATGTGACTTCAAATAAATCATCTGTTGGAATGGGAACATCAATATCAAGACCGCCCTCTTTAACATACACACCTGTTGTTGCAGACCCCAAAGAGTACCAGGGGCCATATCCGTAAGAAGTATTGACACGAACACGATAGAGATACGAGCTTTCTGCTGCTTTAGCTTCGATAATTGTAAAGGTATCGATTCCCTGATATGCTGTTCTGGCCGATTCCTGAAGTTCATAGGAAATAGCAAGCGGTTTCTCTTCCCATGTCACGGTGTATTTTTCACCAACAAAAACGGTATCCGGAGCATCAATTGTCACACCCATAAAATACTCTACAATATCGGCAACCGCTTCACCACCGTGGGGTACATCAACATCATCATCCGTTCCAAGATATTGTACTATGGGACCATCATAATATGCAAGAACTACTTTCAGATCATTTAGAGCTGTTACGGTTAACCTTCCGGTAGCCCTTCCATCCGAAAGAGTTAAATCTTCTTTATGCAATTCGCTTCCGGTCTTATCATATACATAAGCTCTGACCGTATCGATGGCTTCGATTCCGGCAGCTTTACCAACAATACCGGTTCTTGGAGCAAAAGAAACCTTTAAATTTATGGTACCGCTTGATTCAACTCCTGATTCCACAGGACCGACCGTTTCGTACGGTTGTTTGTGTTCACAGTTCGAAAATGCAAGAATGACAGCAAGTAACGAAAAACTAAAAATTAGCAGCTTACGCATAATTTCCTCCTATTCGGGGAGTGGGGTATCAATAATTATAGTTCCGGTTGACGAAACGGCTCGAACGTTGATTTCTTTTCTGCCGCCATTTGAATTTACAGTGAGCACCGTGGAATAATTCCCCGGTTTTAGTAACAATGACCTGTCAATTTTTACCGTAATGGAAGTTTCATCCGTTCCGTTGTCAGGAGTAACCTGACACCAGGGTGCATCATTGGCAACAAATACAGTCCATTCCAGACCGTCTTCACCATTATTGGATATGGAAAATGTAATTTCACTCAATGATTCACCGAATGACAATTCAGATGTATCCACAGTCAATTGAGGTCCTCCACCACCATTATCTTCGGTCGGCGAACCACATCCTGATAATTGACAAATACCGAATAACACCAAAACTATTGCAGTCATCAGCATTATTTTAACGTCGCATGAAAAATTTTTCATAATTCCAGCCATTTGAAAATTAAAGCCATATTTATGTATAAATATAAATATTGTACGTACTCAAAAGCAAGATACAATTTCCTGTTGTATTTTATACGTTACATAGCATAAAAAGAACCAACCAATAAATATGTCGACTCCCAAAACCTTAATATTGGACAAGGCTGCCATCTCTTTTTGCCCTTTTTACCGCATACTGAAAAAACATAATACTGACAGGCGTTACGATAACGATAAATATTACAAGTTTAAAAATAAGTGGAAATATTTCATATATTTCTACCCTGGCGAGGAGTAGTTCCCGAATTGCTTTTACTGCATGTGAAATGGGCAGAAATGCCGCAATAAACTGAAATGGGCCGGGCAGAATTTCAACCGGAAACAATACTCCGCCGAGAAAATAACTTGATGTGCCAAAAATAAATTGTATGGGATTCCCCTGTTTAAAAATCATTATGAATGCGGCAGATAACATGCCGATTGATAAAAATGCAGCAAATGTAAGAATTAATATCAGAAATCCGAACATGGCTTGTGCCGGCATAATTGTCAATTTGAGAAATAAAACTCCCAGTACAAGGAAAAAAAGCGTATGAATTAAAGCCATGATAAATGTCCATAAAGAATTTCCGATAAGGATGGTATATATGGATGTCGGTGTACTGAGGAGCGCTTCCAGAGTTCCTTCCACCTGCGCGGATCTTACTTCTCTGGCCAGAGCACCCAAACCTACGGTGACAAAACTGGATACGGACATACCCACAAGAACATAGGGAAAATAGTTACCACCATATCTTGAAAGATAGGGCGATATATTCCCGCTGAATGTTTTACCGATATAATATAACATAAGTAAAGATACAAACATTCCGCCAAAACGAAGGAATATAGCAAACCGGTAACTGATTGTAATGAGAAAATCTTTTTTCATAAATGCAAAGAATTTCACGATATTCCTCCACCGCTCAGTCGGGTGAAAATATCATTAAGCGATTCTTCATGGTGACGGCAGCTTAAAAGCCTTCCACCTGCAGTAACCACTGAATGAACAATATCCGGAATTGTATTTTTCTCGCTGACCTCAAGTTCGATTCTTTTATTTTCATATTTTAATCCGAGAATCGGTAAACTTTTCTCCCAATCCCTGCGAGGTAATTGATCGAATTCCAGAATAAGACGTATATGAGGTTGAATTTTAGCCCGTAATGCCGATAAAGTGCCCTCCGCTCTAACCTGTCCTTCATTTAAAAATATAAGGTGATCGGCAAGCTCCTGAGCTTCAGTCAAATCATGGGTACAAAGAAGAATTGATGTTTTGCGCTGGCCGATAAACCGTTCGCGAATCAGCTTATGAATAGCACTTCGAACAATCGGATCCAAATGGGTTGTCGGTTCATCGAGCAGGAGGATATCGGGTCGGCATAAAAGCGCTCTGGCAAGCAGAAGTTTCTGTTTCATTCCTGCAGAGTAAAGCCTGTATGGTTTTAAGCTGTCACCAGACAAATCCACTTCATCGAGAACTTCCGAAATTCTGTCCCTCTTAATTTTTCCGGCCAGACCATAGAGCGATGCATAAAAATCAAGATTCTGATAACCGGTCAAACGCCAGTAAAAAGAACGTTCATTAGGTGTTGAAAGGCCTACTTTAACTCTGAAATTCAACGGTGTTTTCGAAAGAACAGTTCCCAGTGTTGTTGCATCACCCGCATCTGGCAAAATAAGTCCTGCCAGTATTTTTATAATCGTTGTCTTTCCCGCACCGTTCGGACCAAGGAGACATGATATCTTTTCTCTGGGACAGGCGAAACTGACATTCTGTAAAGCCTTTGTCAATTTGGCAGGCTTCCATGGCAGAACAGTTGGGATACGGTAAACCTTGGTAATATTTTTTACACATATTGCATCAGTCATTTTTCATCACCAAAATAATCTCTTCAATTTATTAATTTTGCAGACATAATTGTACAAATCAAATTTTCCGGATTTTAAAGGCTAACCTGATATAATTAAATAATTTTAAGAGATTTGCCATTCTTACACCTGTATAATACGCAATAATCTTCAAATATCCAAATATATATTTTGTCGTATTTTTCGTTCATATAAATATAATCATTCGGAGTATCTACTGATACTAATTAATTATTTTTCCTCAAAAAATCAAATTATTACTTGACTTTTTCGAAAAAATATATAATATTCGCCTTCGTAGTAGCTAAGTCTTCAAAGATTCATTTATCAATTGTGATATATATCACAGCTTTTTTTAAAATAACTGCTATTTTAACAACAGATTAAATATTTAAGAATCATTTCAACCTAAATAGTGAATAAAACAGGCATATTTAGAAAAAACAATGTTTTTAACAGAGAACGGGAGGGTTTAAACATGAAGAAAATATATCAAAAACCGACAATCCAGAGCGAAAAGATGGAAATAGGTGTTTTCGGTTGCGGTTATGGCAGCTTCGGTGGTGGAGGAACTCAGTGGCATCCTCTGTTCAACAGTCCCTCATGGTTGTTCTTCTCCGCATGCTGTGCAAAATCGATATTTTAATCGATATAAAAATTATGCATATAAAAGAGGCGTGTTTCAACGCCTCTTTTTTTATATATCATGGACACCTTCGCTGATATGCGTTGTATGCCCTCATCAGCCCTTTTGCCAAAACGCAGGAAGCAGGGCTTGGTTTTCCGATATCACCTGTTTCAAGATATACGCTCCCTGGACACCTTCGACAAAATGGTTTCAGTTTACAATTAAAACATTCTGCTGCATCTTCCTCCTGAAATTCCCGCAACCGTGAAAGAAAAGGATCAGGATTATCATGCCATATATCTTTTAATGTCCTGTTACGGATATTCCCTATTTTATACCGCAGGATTATACAGGGGAAAATATCGCCCTGGGGAGAAATCCCGGCGTTGGTGATACCGGCAGTGCAGGCAAGAATCGCACCATCCTTTAAATTTTCTCCCGGAATCAAACCACCATAAACCAAAGACGGATCGAGACCAGCCACTTCATCTTCCGATAAGGCCAATTCCTGTATCGTACAATCACCATTTTCCTGCGGTAGTACGGATATATTCGATTGAAATCCGACCTTTAATTCATGGGCAAGCTTTGCCATCGCAGGTAATTCTTGTTTGTTTTGACGTAATACCGTTGTTTTCAGAAGGACACCGATACCATTATCACGTAACAGGTTTACCGCTTTTATCATCCGGTTGAATGCTCCGGAAAATCTCATGATTGTATCATGTGTAGCAGAATTTGCTCCTAAAAGTGAAATTTCGACATTTCTCACTCGTGATTTCAGCAAAAGATTCACTTCATGATGATTTATCATGGTACCGGTTGTCACAAGAGTCAGGAAAAAATTATCCCTGGCTGCCAATTCCAGAATCTCAGGAAAGTCTTTTCGCATGAAAGGTTCACCGCCGCTCAAACCAATATTTACCGTCCCTTCATCCCGAAGCTGATGAAACAGGTTTTCTATTTCATCGAGAGTCAGTTCATCTTTCGGCGTTTTTAACAGAAGGCAATGAATACAATCAGAGGGGCATCTGTGAGTAACCTCGAAAAGTACTGTTTGTATGATTTGAGCTCTGAAGTATTTCAAATTAACCTCGTCGCGAAGACTTTTCATCATTTCTCCTGTTTAAAATTTATAATCCCTTTCGTTTCCAATTCACTAATGAAGTGCAACATATCTTTCTCAGCAATTTCTTTCGAAACTTCATATTCATCAACTATACAATCCAGTATTTCATGCAGCATACGTTTTCCATCGATTGTATTCCAGATAAATGCACCTATCTCGTTCAGAGTGTGAAGCTCATCACCTTTATCCGCAAAAAAAACAGTTTCTTCGCCGATTTCACGGACAGCAAATGAATCATTTCGTAGTGGTATTGCATTCAAACTGACCATTATATTCCTCCTGAAAATTACTTAAATTCCGAATCTATAACATCCCAAAATCCCGGATCCTGTTTGAATTCCATGAGTCGAAACGGCACATTTCTGCTCAGTCTGTCGGCTAACTTAAGCATCGAGTCTTTCGTATCATGTGACAGTCCTTCTTCAATACCTATGGGCGGCACGATTTCACGGGTAAGTGTTATGACAGCTTCGGTTCTGCTCAGTTCTAACAATTTATGTGCTTTCCCATGCTTTAAAAAAAGGACTGCTTTGAGCGGAGTTGAACCTTCACGTTTTCCCATGTATAGTCCGTTGAAAGGCGTACTGTGAAGGTAAGCGTTTTCCCCAATAAAACTGACAAGACAAATTTCATCATTCAATACATGGTAATCGGCGCTTAAATTGGCTACTGTTGTTTTTCCTGCATCATATGTTCCGACGAACAGGTAACCTGCATTATTTTTGATAACTCCTGATGAATGAATCAGGAATGCATCGTAATTGCATACATTCCTGGCCGAATAGAACGCCTGATACAGTATTTGTTCGAATATACGGGTAATAGGTGCTTTTGTCAGAATATTTTTTACCCATATTTCTCCCTTTCTCTCCAAGGGCTCAAAATACCCCTTTACCAGATCACCTGCCATGGAAAATCCTTCAGGAGAAATTTCCTTGGTCAAGTACAGAGAATCGGGGATTTTTGGTTTATCCTGATGTAATACGATATTCATCTTGATCAGTATATCCGGGTTTTTTGACACACTCTTTGTATCAAAATATTCTTCCATCGATTTCATGTAATCACAGGAAGGACATTCAATACCGATTACTACATCACCAATTTTCAAGCTATACACATTAGTATTATCTGATACCATCATTATACTCCCTCATTATACCACTCTAAATATTTCATATATTTTTTTTATAATTTTCTGAGGTATTGATAAAAGACGTGCATAAACATCCTTGCGAAGTTGTCTGTATGCATTATTTTTTTCGTTTTTTCTCGTATAGGTAAGCCGAAAATCAATTACTTGTCCTTCAGTATTTTCAGATTCAACAACAACTCCTACAACCCTGTCGGATTTAATCCAATGACCTGTTGATATTGAGTCCCCTTTCTGGTAAAGATAACATTTTCCCCAAAAACAACAGCGTAACAGAAGTCTGTGTGCGGACAAGCGATTTTTTTCTTTGAAAATAATAATATCACCAATTTTACAATCACGCCACGAAGCGCTCTGTATTTTAATTTTATTACCCGGAACAAGATAAGGCATCATACTGCCGCTGAGAACCGGAAGTGTAACTATTTCACCGCCTTTAATTTGCCCATGCATCAAACTCAGCCAGGCATCAATAAATTCCTCATTTCTTTTTCCGGACACAGTCGACCATTGTGTTGCAGGTTATTTTTTTTATATATGATAGTTATATAATTTAATAAGATTTTCGAAAATTTTCAACCAACATATTAGTCAAGTCCTGCTTTTTCTGTAAATTCCATCTCTATATATGACCCGAAGGGTCACCCTGCATAGATTAGGGGGAAAGCACACAG
>JAFGMP010000107.1 GCA_016927495.1 Candidatus Latescibacterota bacterium
AAATTAATATATATTTTGGGAGTGAAAAAATGTTAGGAATTTTTTTTATGATCGGGCGGAAACTGTCTGAACCATGATTCACATGATTTGCCTGATTACTTGATTTGAAAATCATGGCCATCTTTTAATCATGTGAATCATGTTCAGACAATAAAGGGCAACCACAAAGGGTTGCCTCTGCACATATATATAATATAGAGCACAAGATATTGTGCCCCTACGAATTCTTTGTCCCTTATCCCTTGTACCTTGTTACTTATAACTCATTTTTCATCACAGCCGGCTGGCCTGTTGTCTCAAGCACCGACAACCATTCAGAGCCGTATGGATCGATCTGTTTCCTTTTGGAGATTACAAGATTCATCGGAACATAGGTGAAGGTGTTATTCCATATTCCGACAACCATTTTTGTCCGGCCTGTCATAGCCGCATGAACTGCGTGACGGGCAAGCTGACTGCAGAATATACTGTCATCTGCGTTTGCCGGTGATGACCGTATAATGTAACTTGGATCGATATATTTCACTGTTGCGGCATGCCATCCCGAACTGAAATGCGCGGCAATTTTGTCTCTGAGATATACTCCGATATCACCGAGTTTTACATTCCCCGATGCATCGAATTTCCTGCGTAAATCTTCTTTTTCGAGAATATCCTGTCCCGCTCCTTCCGCAACAACCACAAGCGCATGCCTGCGGTTCTCAAGACGTTTTTCCAGAGCCCTGAAAAATCCTTTATCTCCCTCCAGATCAAATGGAACCTCAGGAATAAGCACAAAATTTGCATCGCCGTTTGCCACTGCCGCCATTGCTGCTATAAAACCGGAATTTCGCCCCATAAGTTTGACGACAGCAACTCCGTTATAAGCGCCTCGGGCTTCCTCATGCCCGGCACTCAGTACATCACGTGCAATGGATACCGCAGTATTGAATCCGAATGAGCGCTCAACATATGATATGTCATTATCGATGGTCTTCGGTATGCCGATAACGCCGATTTTAAGTTTGCGACGTTCGATTTCATTGGCAAGGTCGAGAGCTCCGCGCTGAGTACCGTCACCGCCGATAGAGAATAGTACGTTGATACGCATCCGTTCGAGGAAATCCACCATTTCAGCCGGATCCTGCGGCCCCCGTGACGAACCGAGTAATGTGCCGCCATCGCGATGTATATTTGCGACAAGTTCCGGTGTTAGTTCAATTGGCGGTTGGCCAACACGCGGGCACAGTCCGCTGTATCCGAACCTGACGCCGAGGACTTCTTTGACACGATAACGATAATGGAGTTCCATGAAAAGGGAACGGATAACATCATTTAGCCCGGGGCACAACCCACCACAGGTTACAATGGCCGCACGAACGTTCGCCGTATCGAAAAAGATTTTTTTCCTCGGGCCTGCAACTTCTATAGATGGGGGATCTTCGCCCGCCTCCATGAATTTTTTCACGCTGCGTACACGGGGATTGTAGACAATTCGTGCGGAATCATCCATAAATCCCTCGACTGTCTGCTCGTGATTGAAATGTTTAATCAACGGTGTATCATAATTAGATGAACCTAACCGTTCAACGGTAAAATCAGGTATGTTGTCCGAATGGCTGTTATCTTGCGGTTTATTTTTTTTATTGCTCATTAATTGCTCCTTTCTCCGGTACTTTTTCAAGCATGTATAATAAATAATGATGGTTTCATATAGCAGGTCAAGGGAAAAACGATAAGAATAGAATAATTATCCGAATTTTAATAATTGTGAAAATAATCACAATTTTCCATTGCATCTTTTCCATTATTTTCTTATTTTATATAGTCTATATTAATTGCGTCGCCATTCCGGTGTTTTCTCTTTAAGATGTTCCGCATGTGTCTTTAAAAAGTATGATGTGACGTCAGCAGGAATGAGAATACATTATTGCGACAAACCGCAAGATACTCAGAATTTGGGAAATAGCCAGGACGGATGTTTGGATGAGTGAGTGTTTGTGGTACAGTTAACTATTAATGTTCGATACTAAATCGAAAAACACCAGAATTCACTTAAGGAGGTATTTCTGTGAGAAAGATTGTCCTTGTCGATGATGATCCGGACATTCAGGAATCTATTAAAATGGTTCTTGAGAACGCCGGTTATGAATTCAGGGGCGCCACAGACCGGAAAAGCGGTATGGAGCTCATTAAGCGGGAAAATCCTGACCTGATGATCATCGATGTCATGATGGAACAGCCTGATGATGGCTTTTTCATGGTTCAGGAACTTCGCTCCAGGGGAGTTAAAACACCCATAATCATGTTGACTTCGGTAAGCAGTGTCACCGGAATGAAGTATGGAAAAGATGACGAGATGGTTTCTGTCGATGATTATGAGGAAAAACCTATCGCTCCTGATAAACTGTTGGACAAGATTGAGAGTTTATTAGAGAATGGGGGGAACAATTAATGCTGATGACAGAACGTCAAACCCAGGCTGATACTATCGAAGCTCTGGCAAAAAAATTTGGCAAAGACCGTACAGGTTTAATGCCGATCCTTCAGGAGATTCAAGCTAAATATAAACATATATCGGATTTTGCCATGCAGGAAATTGCGCGGGAACTTGATATTCATCCGGTCGAAGTGTACAGCGTTATATCTTTTTACGCTTTCCTGAGGTCGAAACAAACAGGAAAGTTCGTAATACGGTTATGCAGAACGCTTTCATGCGAAATGGCCGGTAAAAAACGTGTTGCGCGGCAGCTTGAGAACGAGCTTGGCGTTGCTTTTGGAGAAACTACTTCGGACGGCCGTTTTACACTCGAATATGCGAATTGTCTCGGGCTGTGTGATCAAGGTCCGGCCATGTTAGTAAACGATGTTGCGTTTACCGAAGTTACTCCTGAGAAAGTTCATGAGATAATTCAGGAATGTAAACGAACATTCAGCGTGTACGCTCAGGAGGTGCAGAAACATGTCTGAGAGAAAAGGATATATACTTTTTATAGATGTCGAACCGAATACCGGTCTGAAAAAAGCTCTGACAAAAAAGAGAACCGAAGTTATTGCCGATATTCGAAACTCCGGCCTTAAAGGGCGTGGAGGTGCAGGCTTTCCCACCGGTGTTAAATGGAATCTTGCAGCATCGGCTTCTTCCGATACAAAATATGTTGTGTGTAATGCCGATGAAGGCGAACCCGGAACTTTCAAAGACAGGGTAATTCTATCGGAATATACCGATGACTTACTGGAAGGTATTACAATCGCCGGATATGCTATCGGTGCGGAAACCGGTATCATATATCTCCGTGGAGAATACGAATATCTGAAAAAACAGATTGTCGATACCATTGATAAAAGGCGTTCAGAAGGATGGCTCGGAAAAAATGTCGGCGGCAAAGAAGTTTTCAATTTCGATATCGAAATTCGGATGGGTTCGGGAGCTTATGTTTGCGGTGAAGAAACAGCTCTTATCGAATCCCTGGAAGGCCAGCGCGGCGAACCCCGCAACCGTCCTCCATTCCCGGTTAATACAGGATTCATGGGTTGTCCCACCATCGTAAATAATGTCGAGACGCTTGTTACCGCTTCACGTATTATCGCAAAAGGTGTCGACTGGTTCACGAAATACGGAATTGACAAATCGACCGGCACCAAAGTCTATAGTATTTCAGGTGATTGTGAAAAACCTGGAGTATATGAGTTTAATATCGGTATCACCATAGCAGAACTGTTGAAGGAAGTCGGTGGTGGAAACGCAAAAGCCGTGGTGATGGGCGGAGCTTCCGGTCGTGTTGTTCCGGCTAAAGATTTCGCAAAAACCGTTGCTTATGTTGACGCGCCGACCGGCGGTTCTGTAATCGTACTGGGCCAGGAGAGGGATATGCTCGATGTGGCGGAAAATTTTCTCGAGTTTTTTGTGGAGGAGTCCTGCGGTCAGTGTACACCCTGCCGTGAAGGGAATCCACTTTTACTCGATGGTGTTAAGAGGCTCAAAAACGGGACCTGTTCCATGGAATACCTGCAAGAACTCATGTCGCTTGCCGAGACCATGCAACTTGCATCGAAATGCGGTCTCGGACAATCGAGTCCTAATGCTTTCCTTTCAATAATCGAGCATTTCGAAACTGAGATTTTTGGTCGTGTACCTGTAATGTGAATGATAAGGAATAACAATGGAAGATAAAAAAATAAATAGCGACACTTCACGTGCCCCTAAAAGTGTGAAACCTCATACGATCAAAATTGAGGACACTGACGGAATCGGCGGAAAGGTCAAGGTTACTATTGACGGTGTCGATGTCCGTGTGCCGTTCGGGACCACAATTCTCGATGCGGCAAAAATGATTAACGTTCATATTCCTACGCTTTGCCATCATGAAGACCTTTGTGTAGCCGGTGTCTGCCGTGTGTGCGTTGTCGATGTTGAAGGCCAGCGTACTCTTCAGGCCTCCTGCGCATATCCTATTACTCAGCCGATCGTTGTTCATACCACATCACCCAAGGTTCGCCGCGCCAGAAGAAATATAATCGATCTTCTGCTCTCCAAACATTACGGTGAATGTTACTCCTGCGTTCGAAATAATAACTGCGAACTTCAGACTCTGGCAAAAGAATACGGTGTGGATAAATACCGTTTCGGCCATATTACCGAACGCCGCCATGAAGTTGACAACAGCAGCTACGCTCTTCGCCGTGATATGGACAAATGCGTGCTGTGCCGCCGGTGCGTGAGAACGTGTATCGACCTTCAGGAAGTCGGTGTGCTCGGAGCTATCGGCAGAGGTGACGAGACGGTGATCGGCACATTTATGGATAAACCGCTGGCAGATGTGATCTGTATTAACTGCGGACAGTGCATTAATCGCTGCCCCACCGGCGCTCTTCAGGCAAATGACCCATCGGATGAGATATGGAATGCCATCGATGATCCGAAAAAACACGTTGTTATCCAGACAGCACCGAGTCCACGCGCCGGTATCGGTGAAGAGTTCGGGCTTGAACCCGGTGTTCCGCTGACATTCGAAATGAACACAGCGCTGAGACGATGTGGGTTCGATAAGGTTTTCGATACAAACTTCACCGCAGACCTCACAATCATCGAGGAAGGTACGGAACTTATCCTTCGCCTCTACAATGCGCTTGTGAAAAAAGACCCGCAAATTGCTCTTCCGCAATTTACATCATGTTCACCGGGCTGGGTCAAATACATTGAACATTTCTACCCGGAATACCTTGCGCATGTCTCATCGTCAAAAAGTCCGCAGCAGATGTTCGGTGCGGTGATCAAGACATACTATGCGCAAATCAATAATATCGATCCTGCCGACATCGTAACAGTTGCGCTCATGCCATGTTCGGCTAAGAAGTTCGAATGTAACCGTCCTGAAATGTCTGACTCCGGTTATAAAGACGTCGATTATGGTCTCACTACCCGTGAGCTTGCCCAGATGATCCGTGAAGCAGGAATCGACCTTCCCAGAATTCCGAAGAGCGACTTTGACGATCCGTTCGGATCAGCGACTGGTTCGGGCGTTATTTTCGGTGCGACGGGTGGTGTTATGGAAGCCGCTCTCAGAACGGTATTCGAACTGGTTACCGGTCAGATTGCCGATCCCGATGCACTCGCGGGACAGGTTAGCGAAATTCGCGGTTTTGACGGCATCAAGTACAAAGAGTTAACGCTTCCCGAAAAACTCGGCCCTGTACCGGATATCCTCAGGATGAACAAAGATGTTCCGTTTGATTCATGGGATTGGCTCAGCGGCGCTACTCTGAAACTTGCGGTCGCACATGGCACAGCTAATGCCAAGAAGGTTCTCGATGATATTATTGCCGGCGGCAAGTTCAGTGAGTGTCACTTCATCGAGTTTATGGCATGTCCCGGTGGATGTTTAGGCGGTGGCGGACAGCCTATTCCGACGACACCCGAAATTCGCAAAGCCAGAGCCAAAGCTATTTACTCTGAAGATCAGGCCTATGAGATCAGAAAATCTCATGATAATCCCGCTGTGGTCGAACTTTATGTCAAATTCCTCACAGAAGGACCCAACGGTCATCTCGCACACAAACTGCTGCACACGCATTACACACCGCGCGGGAAGTATATCGCATAGTTTTTCTATGTTTTGACACAAATCCCTTTCCGGAAATTCGGGGAGGGATTTTTTTTGGCCAGGTTTGGAACCTGCCCCTACGAATTGTGGAAAAACTGTCTGAACCATGATTCGTATGATTAAAGGATTACTATGATTTCTTTTTAATCAAGAAATCAGGTGAATCAAGTGAATCATGGTTCAGACAAACAAGATGACATCCACAGCGATAGAGCGTATGCGCGGCGAGAACACCCTTGTTCAAAAGGCAGGTCAACCACAGGGGGTTGCACCTACAGGCAGCACACCTAAAATATTTCAGGGCAGACACATGGATCTGCCCCTACGAATATCTTATACGTATGCGTGTTTTTTTGGCACTTTATTTAGCCACAACAGCAATGGCATTTGCCTCGATAAGTTGTTCGGGTCCGAATAGGTTATCGACCGAAATAAAGGTCATTGACTGTTGTCCTTTGGGGAAGAATTCGGATATCACTTTAGCCGCGGCATCGAATTCAGCTTTATTTTTCCCTGCTCTCTCATCGATAAATCCCTGAAGAAACACCACATCATCCATGGTCGCGCCGTAATTTGCCAGTACCTTCTGAATGTTTTCCAGCACGGTCCTGAGTTGCTGGTCGAAACTCTTTCCTGTTTCCTTGTCGGTTAGCGGCATGCCTTTACTGTCGAGATTGGTATCGTAGGGTTGCTGTCCGGAAACAAAGATCAGATTTCCCGCTTTCACACCCTGTGCATGAGACCATTCCTTTTCCAGCGCCCCGCCAAAGCCGAATTTTTCGAGAGTAAGGGGTTTTGCCTGTTGTTCTCTGTCCTTAATAAGCTCCTCACGGACAATTTCCCGTATGGCAGCTTCATTGGGACCACATCCGGAAAAACTTAACAGTGTGGCGCACATAGCGATTAATGCGATAATTGAGATACATTGCTTCATGGTTTTTTCCTCCAAAAATGTTAAAATGTTGTATTGTTACTTTTTACCTTTCATTATATACCAGCCATGTATCCTGCCAGGGAGTCGGACCATAATCCGGTATCGGACCGTCTCCGGGTTTTTTTCGATCACCGTCCATAGCAAGCCACAGAAGCAACAGGTCCATAACCAGTGTATCGCCTCGCGTTATTGCCTCGTAATGGTCATGTTTGGAACTTGCACGCGGTAATGGGGAGCTATCGAAAAAAATATTTACTGCCATACGACCGAATGTATCGGCACGGTCGAGAAAGCATTTTTCTCCGGTCATATCGTATGTTGTCAATAAAAGCGCTATGGCATCGGCAAGTGCACCGGGATACAGGGCAATGGTTGTGTCCGGGTCGCTTGTAAGATACCGATCCGCCGTGTCGAGAATAAGGGTTCGATAGCCGTCCAATGGCACCTGGCGATACCTGAGATAGCAAAGCATGGCAATCTGAGCGTCCGTAGCATTCCCGTAACTTGTGGCCCATATATCGGAAAAGTGAGGCTGTGTATCATCAGGTTTGCCAAGGCGAAGCCATCCGGGTTCAAGTGTGGAGGTAACCGCATGGATCATAAAACCCTCACCGCCGGAAGAAAGGTCATGCGCTATTTTAAGGTATACATCATCGGTTTTTGATGCACATGCCCTCATTTTCTCTGCAAGTTCGATGGGCACCTTTTCGGCGCTGTTCCATAAATCCACCGCAAGCGATAAATTACTGTGCGGCCACATGAGGTCGGGACTCTGGGTTTCGGCCATAATTCCACCGGTTTTTTCGTTACGTCTGTTTTCGTATGAGTTCACAAGGCATTCTATCGCTTTCAGAAATTCTGGGTTTTTCGTATGTGCATAGGCTTCGGCCCAGGTGGCAATATAAAAGCCGCCGTGACGGGGGTATTCCGATCCAATGCCGGGGCCATGTTCATCATAACGGGCATGACGAGAGTACAAGCCCTGTTCTTTATCCGCAATCTGGTGATTCCAGAGGCCAAGTGCAAAATCATTACAGGATTTGGGCGCTAATCTGAAGGAAATGTCCCACAACATCCAGGGCCGTGCAAACTCATGAGTTGTTCCAGCGTTTTTCTCGATAATAGTTTCAGTATTAAAATCCCAGCCGATATGCTCACCCCAGGCAAAGAGGCCTGTAGTGGGACTCTGGCAGTGTTCGAAGAACCATTTCAATGCTTTGTCGGCCTCATTTGCATAACGTTGATCGCCTGTCAATTCGCTTAATGCATACAGCACCTGATAGAGATTCTGGTCCTGCATGGGATTTGCGCCCTGAACCATACGGTCATGGGATCTGATTCCCCAGTCGGCACGTTCTATAGCGAGAATTCTGTCAAGCGCTTCGCCATCATGAATACGCAGCGTCTTTCTGTCTAATGAAACCGCAAAAAGAGGTGTATGCTCGGAGCCGTAAGTGTCTCGGCCATGCTCGATCATGGTGTCGGCATAATCCTGAATCACTTTCAGATAATCCGGGGCAGATGATTGTGGCGAACATGAAAAGAAACCGACAGTGGGAACAACGATAAAAAAACCGGTGAAGATAATTCTTTTCAGATTGAGCATTTTGATATATTTCTCCTGTAAAAGTGAAAGCTACAAACACAAACTACTGTTTTGCATCCCGCACTACCATATAATTTTCTCTGCCTTCACGTCTGATTTATTGTAGTCAAGTTTTTGATAAAAATCCACTAAAAATATGTATCTCCGGTGAAATTGATGCAATAAGTTGTTAAACATTTATTTCACTTTCAAGATAGTGATGTTTTTGCCATTTTTAAGCAAATATATTTTTGCACTCTTTCATTTTTTACTTTGTTACTGTTTCTACATTTTGATTCTTTGGCTCCTTTAATTGATCGTATTCTCATATCAAATTAACTGATTTTTTAACAATTTATGTTGAATAAATACGCAATGAGTGTTACCTTAATATCTGATTTTTTTACTTTTTGTCGACAAAAATGTTTTCCAAATAAACGTATGAGTGGGACTTGAATACAAATAATCGGTCACGGTGGCAATTAGCACAGGATTACGAAATCAACTGGTGGAAAGGTTATACTAGAGATATTAAGTGGTACCGGGACTTTTCGAAGGAAGTTGAGGATGTGGTCGGACCTTACATCAATATAACCGGCGAAACGAAAATTTTGGAAATAGGGTCTGGTCCTGCCGGTGCGCTGACTTTTTTAAAATCGGATAATAAGTATGCTATTGACCCGTTGGAGGATTTTTTTTCGAGCGATGAGGAATGGGTGAGTTTTCGTGATCCCAAAGTAAAATACTTAAAGGGTAAGGGAGAAAAACTCCACTTTGACAATGATTATTTCGACCTTATCATTATTGATAATGTATTGGATCACTGCGAAAATCCGGTTAAAGTACTGGATGAAATGAATCGGACGCTAAAAAAAAATGGCGTCATTTTTTTCAGGCAAAATGTATATAACAGGTGGGGCGCTTTTATGCGTAAACTCATGGAACTAAAAAAAATTGACAGAGGCCATCCGTTTACATTCGGTAAAAATCAATTAGTAAATCTTTTCAAAATGCGATCATGGGAAATTAAATTATATCGGGACAGCGGTTATGTACAATCATGGATAAAAAATGTACATGATCTTTCTTTGAAGGGAATCGTGAAAACTTTTTTATTTATTACACGAAACCGGACTTTATTTGTGTTACAAAAAATATGATATGTGTATTATTTCAATAGACAAAAGGAAGTGTATTAATGAAAAAGCCGATTTATTTAAGCCTGTGTTTATCTCTTCTTTTGACTTCTGCTATGTCATATGCCGAACCATCAAAAAAAGAAGCGCTGGAGGCGATTAAAAAAAGTGCCGCATTCATGGCTAATGAGGTATCCAACAGAGGCGGGTATGTGTATGTTTACACGGAAGACTTATCGGATCAGTGGGGGGAGATTCCCGCACGGAAAACCCAAATCTGGACACAACCCCCCGGCACTCCAACAGTCGGACAAATATTCCTTAAAGCATATCATGTAACCGGTGAACCTGAATTTCTCAAATATGCAGAAAATGCAGCAGATGCGCTCATATGGGGGCAGCATCCCACAGGTGGATGGCACTACCTGATCGATTTTGATATGCCCGGCCTCAAAAAATGGTATGAAGATATCGCATCACGGTGCTGGGGCTGGGAAGAGTATTACCATTATTACGGCAATTGTTCTTTTGACGATGATGCAACCTCCGGGCCAACCGAGTTTTTACTCGAATTGTATATGACGACTCTCGATCCGAAATATCGTGTACCCCTTATAAAAGCCCTCGATTTTATCCTCGAAGCCCAGTATCCAAACGGCGGGTGGCCCCAGCGGTATCCACTCAGTTATGAATACCCGCATGACGGCCACGAGGATTACACCCATTTTTACACATTCAACGACGGGATAATAGTCAACAATATTCATCTCCTCTTGAAAGCGTACGAACAACTCGGCGTTGAGAAATACCGTGAGGCTGCGGTTCGCGGCATGGATTTCGTCATCATTTCACAGCTTCCACCCCCTCAGGCAGGATGGGGGCAGCAGTACGATATGAATATGCAGACAGCCCCGGCACGGTCATATGAACCTGCATCGGTTATGCCCCAGTATACCGTCTGGAATGTCAGTGAACTCATGAAATTCTATACGATCACCGGGGACCGTCGTTATCTGCACGGTATTCCCGATGCGCTTGAATGGCTTGATAATTCATACCTGCCGGAGGGACATGCTCCGAACGACCAGTATACCCATGCGATGTTTGTCGAACTTGGCACAAACAAACCTATTTATCCCCATGTATCGGGTTCGGGCATTGAGGACGGCAAAACCTGGATAAGTTACGATCCCAAAAATACAATGCCCGGCTATGGTATGTGGTACCGCATAGATATGAATGTGCTAAGAAATGAATATGAACGTGTAAGCGCTCTTACACCTGATCAGGCGCGGGCTGAATATGAAGCTGAACGAAAGAAAAAAACTCCGGCTCAACCGGTCGGTCCGGCAAAAATCGAAGAAATCATACAGTCACTCGATGAACGCGGAGCGTGGGTGGAAGATATTACCATGCGGGATTATTTTAACCCATGGTTCGGGGAACTGACGACATTCAGGGGCATCAACATTCGCACTTTTATAAATAACATGAATGCTCTGACGGATTATCTGCAAAAATAACTTACACACTTCTCCACTTCCACAGATGTTCTTCGGATGCCGGTACAACAGGGCATGTAGAGGCTGGTGGGGAGTTGAAGGCATAAAACCGGAGCGTTTCGTTTCCGATAACCTTGATGGCATGTGCGGTACCGATGGGGGCAAGCGCTACATCACCTGTAGTGACCTCTTTGATTTCGCTTCCGGTCAATACCTTGGCTCTTCCGGTTAGAAATACATATACTTCGGCACGGTTATGTGTATGAGGTTTAACTTCTTCGCCAGGTTGAAGTTCAACATAGGTAACACTCATTTCCGGGATGCTGTCTATTGTGCCGTTACTTCCTTTCACAGCGGAAAGCAGAACGGAATTGCCTTTTTTGTTATGTATAAAGTCGGTAATTTTCTGTATCGGCATTGCTGTGATCCTTTCAGGGTCGATAGTATTTCGCTTACCCAGCACCTAATATAAATATCACTCGAAAATATACATAATATTAAATGAAAATCGCAAAGAAAAATAATCATAAATATCAGATACATTCAGGTTATAACATAAGGGACGATATCTTTCTGATTCGCCGGTATTACGGTCAGAACCTGTAGAGTATTACCTTTTGTCACGATAACAGATATATTATCTTTACCGATACCTTTACCGTAACGGGCGCATATCGCCGCAATTCTTTTTATATCGATTTCGGTCGGATTGTCGAACGCAAACACTGCCGCGCCGGGAAAATCGGGAGTTTCAAACATCCAGCAGGTTTCTTTAAGGAGTTCTTCGAGATAATTATTCTCTTCTTCAGTTCGGCCGATTATTACTTTAATTCCGCTGTCGAGACGCAGATGACGCCCCGTTTTCAGGCTCATCAGGTTGAGCCGAGTGATTTCGCTTTCTTTTTTGCGGTCAATCAGATCTTTGAATTTTTTTGCAAAAATTTTATCTGTCAAAAGACAACCGGGGCCTGCATTCGGATACCAGTTTATACCGAAACGTTTTGCGAGTTCCATCTGGGGTTTTCTCGATCTGCCGTGGAAATTTAAGAGATGATCACGATTAATGACACCTTCCTTCTCGGGAATAGTCGGATCAAGGTGTTTTGCCGATAAAGGACGTAGAAGCCTGCCCTCAAGGCCGCTGCGTTTTGCAACGAGTTCAAGAGCATTCTTATGCTGCGACATTGGTCGCTGACCGAGTACCTCGCCGGTGAAAACGAACGAAGCGCCCTCATTTTTCATGATCTCATTAGCTTTACCCAATGTGAAAATTCGGCAATCAATACAGGGATTTGCCGCAGAACCATAACCGTAGCGGGGATTGAGAAGGATATCGATGAAATCATCGGTGACATCGAGTGCGACAAGGTTTATACCGAGTTTTTGTGCTCCCTCGATAACCGATTCTTCCGGCGACCATTTCCAAAAAGGCCCATGTTCTATGTCACGGCGAAGTATCCCATTGAAACCGGTATAAAAATGCAAGGCAATGACCTCGAAGCCTTCTTCCATTATTACTTTCACCGCGAGAATGGAATCGAGACCCCCTGAGTACATGCCTACCGCTTTGGGACGGTTACTCAAGCGCAGCCCCCGTCAGTGTTTTGATCGCCCTCTTAAGCTCGTCCATATCGATGATGGTATTTTTACAGGGGCCTTCGGGTCGTTTATTGGTGACTCCGAGTGTGGGAATTTTTGGAACCACATCTCTGATACCGCTGATCAGATCACGTTCACATGCCACGCCGATAACTGCATCGGGTCGTTCATTACGGATAATCTTCCGGGCCTGTCCGCCACCGGTAGCTGAAAAGACGCCAAGACCCGCTCGGTCGCACAGTTCCCGTACCTCTTTTTTTGTTTCGGCGTTCAGACACCGGGGAATGAGAACGATTGTTTTACCTTTAACCGGTTTTCGTTTTGACCGTATGATTGCGTTTGAAAAAGCAACGAAAGAATTGCCGAGTCGATCACGAGGGATGCCCAGCCTTCTCGCTATGATAAGTGCCACTGGAAGGATTCGCGACGCGGCAACCTGACCCAGACGTGTACCAATAAGAAGGTTTTTACCCGTAAGTACACTGGATACAATCAATATACTCAGCAATAAAGTTAGTAATATTACAACTAATGTTATAATCCGTGCGGTAATAACCCAGACCGGATGGAGTAAAGCCAGTCTGGGTTCGATCATATAGAGGACGAAGCCGATGGCGGATAAAATTAAGATGATCGCCAATGCGGCAAAAATTGCAAATAATCCTGCCGTTTCATTGTAGGTTTTGCTCTCGTCAAGTTCCCCTGTCCAGTCTTCCCACTCATCACCGAGTTGACGGTCTTTTTGCTTGTCTGTATCTGTTTTTTCTGCCATATTCGACCTTATCGTTAATTTTCATTCGGTACAAATATAACAAATTTATGTAATTTGAACCATCACTTTATTATCTGCTCATGAGTTATAATAATATTTATGAAAAACCGTGGGCTTGGCAATACGGTCGATACGGTAAAATAGATTTTAAATCACTTGCATTTACCTATCCGGTTTAATTATCTTATTAATGAATATTTACAAGGGAAATATATAGCTAATATAATAGAAAAAGGACGATGAATATGAGAACCAAAGTCTTTAACTGTATAGCGGGTGTACTTGTTTTATCTATCAGTATGATAACTGTACCGGAATCAGGATACAGCCAGGAAAACGGAGGATATATCAGCTCTAATCCGAAAGGCTGTAACTTATGTCACAAGCCGGAAGCCACATTATGGCTCGGGCACGGACACTCCAGTATGTTAAGAGCTGTTGAAGGCGGCAAGGCTCCTGAAGGTACAAAAGTACAATTACCGGAAGGTATGTCATGGTCCGATATATCCTATTTGATCGGTGGCAGTAAAAATTATGCAAATTTCGCCGATTCCAAAGGTTATGTTGTGACCGGGGATAAGGCTATATATTCGTTTGAAGCAAAAGGTTTTACACCGTTTGAACCCGACAAAACGCCCGGAACACGTTCCTATGATTGTGTAAAGTGCCATGTTGTCGGATGGACAGCAACCGGATCATATGAAAAGGGTGTTAATAACGAACTCGAAGGTATTCCGGGGAAATGGTTCGAAAGCAGTGTTGGTTGCGAGGCTTGTCATGGCCCGGGGCATGAACATTCCGCAATGGGTCCGAAAACAATGCAGGATATGAAAAAGAAAGATAAAAAAGCCGACCTGAAAATCATTATGTCGAAAAAATCGGAAATCTGCGGTCAGTGCCATAAAATCAATGACGATAATAAGGTTACCGTAGTTGCAGCCGATCTTATAAGGAATGAACAACAATATTCCGAAATGTCATACAACAAACATGCTAAATTGAAAGTGACCTGCGTCGCCTGCCATAATCCGCACGCTTCCTCTAAAACGGAAGAAGGTTTAACAAGAAAATGTTTGGACTGCCACAAGGGCAAGTTTGAGAAACCGGTGAAAATCGCAGCCATGCAGGATCTTAGCTGTGAGGACTGCCATATGCCATATGCCGTGCGCGGCGGATACGATACCATGGTAAAGGGATATCATAAAGGCGATACCCGCTCGCATGTTTTCGGCATTACACCCGATCCCGATTATAAACTCGATGACGGTTCCGGTCACATGACACTTAATTCAGACGGTTTTGCCCGTCTTACTGTCGAGATGACCTGTTATGCATGTCATAAATCAGGTGAAGCCAGCAACATGTCCCGTGCGGAGCTTCTTGGTAAGATGAAAGAGGTTCACGGAGTACAATAACTTAGTATTTTAAAATCAATAAAAATCACGTTTGGTCTTATATTTCAAACCGGAATTGTTGAATTATAAATTTTCAATTCCGGTTTTTTTATTCAATCTCAAGCCGTTTGCATATTCCGGTACTGTCCGGGCATGAATCAAGGTGGCTGCAGAAAAAGCAGCACAGGTAGTCTTTACCTTCCTGAAAGGGACAGTAATCCCCGCCCGCACAGTGAGTTTTACCAACTAAAAAAGGACATGAATTTGTCCGGTAAAGCATTGCTATCATTTTGTTATGGTTAGTATAGTAGGCCATTAATATAGGTCAATAGATGTTTGGCATAAAAAAACAGTAATAAATGTCAGAGCATTTGTTAGAATTGCGTTGAAAATTTATCTCATGAATGTTTTGAAGTCTTACTTACTAAAGTATTATAAAGATCCAAAAGTGTTTTTTGTTCGTTTTCCCAGGAGTAATTTTTCCTTACCCAGTCATATGCGCATTTTCCCATAGTTTCCGATTTTTCCGGATTTTTTAAAATAGACACAATTGCATCTGCAATATTTTCGGGCTTTTTCGGATTAACAAGTAAGCCACAGTTTGCTTCCTCAACAATTTTTCGCCAGAGTGGAAAATCTGATGCAATAACAGGAATTCCCGCTGCCATATACTCAAAAAACTTAACTGGCAGGGAAACTTGATATCGTGGTTCAGGGTGCAACACGATTAGTCCGATTTTGACTCTTTCTTTGATTAATTCAGCTTCGACAGGATCAATAAATCCTTTATAATCCACAAATACAAACTCTGGTTGTGCTTTTATTTCCCGTTCCAGGAAGTCAGATGTAAAGCTACCTGCCAGAACTAATTTCACAGAATATTTTTTCTGAACCAATCCTATAGCTTTAATCATTTCATAAATTCCACGGTTTTGAGCAATAGAACCGATATAAAAGACGTCATCTTTACGTTCGTTCCATGGAATAAATTTGTGTGGTTTTATGATTGGATAATTGTGAACGGCATATGTGTTTTTTGTGTACTTTATGAAACGTTCGTATATAGATGGTGTAACAACTATTACAGCATTTGAAAATCTGGCAAAAATTTGTTCGATTATTTTTATTGTCAGACCGGAAAATTTTCTTATAAATTTTGGGAAAATTTCTTTCATGGGTATGGTTTCAGGGTAGTCTTCATGGACATCATATATTACTTTTTTACCTAA
>JAFGMP010000108.1 GCA_016927495.1 Candidatus Latescibacterota bacterium
ATAACTTTTCTATTACATTATATTCAAAGGATTGACAATGTTCAAATAACAAACTTACTCGTTTTTACTATCATTTTTTCGACGTCAATTGAATGACTTCTCCCGGTTTAGTTGCTATGGACAGGTGATTTCCGGTCAGGTCTTGTCTGCCTTCCGAGTTCACACAAATCGCACCATTACTCCAGGGTGATATAATATTAAGTTGACTACCCGCTTCGCTTGTGATTTCAATCCATTGCACCATGCCATCACTAAAGCGCGCGCTGACAAGAAAGGCTCCGGCGGCTCTCAGTGTTCTGAACTCGGCATCTTTATCGTTCGGCCAGTTCGGGAAAAACCGGAGGCTGCCGGTGTAACTCTGCAGCATACATTCATCGATCACAAACGGGAGCGCGAAGTTCTCGAACCAGAGACCCATAGTACCCATCCAGTCGAAAGGTGTGTTATTGCTGTAACGACCATGGATTTGGAGAACCTTGTCGGTGCAGGTGCCGTTCGGGATCAGACAGTATTCGATCTGACGTTTGAACTTTTCAAGGTCGAGCACACCGAGCCGGGCGGCCTGCACATTGAGGAATATCAGGTCGTTTCCGCCCTCGTTCTGCTGGTTTCGATAGGTATTGATTACTATGTCCAGTTCATTTTGCGGCGAATGAAGGCCGTGCTGTTCTCCAGGAAAAACCGACATCAGACTTGCGGGACAGTTATAGACAACCTCGGGATTTTCACCCTCAACCGAAACAAAGACTGTGCCACGGCCTGATTGAGCAACCGGATATTCGGGAAAATGTGAAAGGATATCTTTAATGACCGTTATATCCTCTTTCTCTTCGTCCTTATATTCGAGAATCGAGCATGCTTCAAGATATGCCTCGAAAATAAACCGCGTAAGTCCTAAATCGGCGTTTGTGTCATAGTTTTTGTCGAATCCCGGCCGTAAACCGTAAAGCTCGGGTGGCACAGAAGGGAAAATATGATAGCGGTCATCACCCCACTGTTCGCCGTGTGCATCGGGACGTTTCATGTAGTCCACCAGAAAGATAACCGCCTCTTTCAAGACGCCGAATGCCCTGTTTCTCAAAAAATCCTCGTCCATGGTGTAGAGATAATGCCACCAGATGCTCTGAACCGACCATGGCGTCTCAAACACCTCCCACCCCCATGTCGGTAGCGGGTACGGCATAATGCTCATCTCGACCGGATAGGCCGAGTGCGGGAAAAATGCGCCCCGCATGCCGTAATATTCATTCGCCCATTTTTTGCTGACCGGAAGCAAAACATTTTCCACCATATCGACATACGGTAGATGGAGATCTGTGTGATTTGTCGAGAACGTTACCCAAAACGGCTGCTGTGTGTTGTAATTCATGTGATAATCGCCATGCCAGGCAGTGCCGATGTTACGAAAACTCCAGTTCGCAAACAGACCGGGGCAGGTCACTCCGGGTCTGACAGCGCATCTGAAAAAATACAGATTGTGATACCATGCCCGTTCGAGGACTTTTTCATCGAGGGCAACACCGGATTTGTTCCAGAATGTCTTCCAGATTTTAACGCTCGCTTCTGATGCTTTAGTATAGCCCGATTCGGAGGGTTTGGTGCTTTCGGTAGATTCGATTGCAAGATCGGAGGCTTTGCCCTGATCGAGCCTGAGCGACAGATAAAATTGCTTCGATTGGTCGATTATACCCTGTAACGGCCCGGTGTACTGCCCCTGGCCGGGTATCCATGCGCCGCCATCGGGCCTCTCGTCGTCAACATCGGCCTCTGCCGGTTGAAAAGGCGAGTTCAGCGCTGCGGTTAAACAAAAGCAGCGGTCTTTAGGGTGCGGTTTATACTGTTCTCTTTTGGCAAGCTCCTCAAACGGCATTATTTGCCTGAAAACCAGAGTTCCCTGCTCAAAGTTTCTTGCCGCCGTATATTCGGGTAATTCGGACGGTGTCTCCGGGTCAGGCACCAATGTTATGTAATCGAACGGCGCGGCAGTTGGTTTGCCGGATTCATCGATCATCCGTGCCAGAAGCCTGTCTTCGACCATATCGGTAAATAGCTCTAACCGGTTAATCTTATTGTCGATGAGAAAATCGATCTCACACTTTCCGGTGTCTATATTCAATCGGTGTCCCAAAAGTTCAGCTTTACGGCGGTCGAACCACAATATTGCCGAACCACAGGGAAAAGGACGTGGGTACGGTTTGGCATAATTTTCTCTCATTACATTAATGTAATCGGCGTACCACTTAACATCGGTAAGATTACCGATTGTGTCGGGAATGGCTTTTACCTTGTCGAAGATCTCCCTGAATGTACCTATTTTTTCTTTATTGTCTTCCGCCAGCCGTATGTCCCATACATCGTTATGACCGAAATAGATCACCACAGCATCGGGCCGTGTTGTGACAATCGCTCCAAGGCCGCCGTTACCGAGCACAGCGCCCTCGAAGAAGTTAACCGCAGGACGGTTCGAGATAATGGGGTGTAAACGCGCATGTTCGACCGGTTCGAGAAAAGAAAAACTTTCCTCGACTGATTGTTTCCCTGAACAGGAACCGAGAGATAATACGGTTAATAACATCATAATTCTTACACCAGGTTTTTTCATATGTTTAACCTCTTCGAGTAATAATGATACATGATTTATCAAATCTATATCTATTCTGAATAATCAAGAGATAAAATTGAAAACAACAAGTATAGAGACTTAAATTTTTATAAATTATTTACTTATAACAATACTTACTTTTCTTTTTTTCGACGAAAAGAAAAGTAACAAAAGAAAACGCGCCCTCGTGAAAAGCCTTTATCCTCGTTCACTTCGTTTTTCCGGGAACCGCAGAACTCACCGCCTTCGACAGACTCAGGCGGCTCAAACAAGCTGCGCTTCTTTTCCGGAAAAGCCTTGCTCACTCAGGGCTTTTCAATAGGGTTTTAAAACATATGCACTACATGTGTACGGTTAATTCAAATCCTGTTTAAATGATAAAAAACTACCGTATCGAATATATATAGAATTTTTGCAAATATTCCACATCAAGTGAAGACAAATTCCCCATCATTGGTTCCGGCTTCGGTAAAATATCAGACGCGGCTTGATAAACGATGTCCAGAGGGCGTACCCTTTCGCATTCATATGCAGGTTATCCTCAAGAAATAGTTCGGAACGCACGTTGCCCTCCTTATCAAGCATTATTGAAGAAACATCGAGATACTCAAGCTTTTTATTTTGGGCGGTATAGTCCTTTATGAGTTCGTTCGCCTTTTTCATATTGTCCCACATAGACCACCGTAAGGGACTCGGCTTGATCGACATAAAAAAGATCGGGACTTCGGAAAAAGATTCACGGACAGCGCTGACAAATTTCTTGTAGTCGTCAAATACTCTTTCAGGGGATTTATCATTAGCGATATCATTATCCCCTTCATAGACTACGATCATGGACGGTTTGTAAGGTACAACTATCCGGTCGATATAACGTATTGCATCCTCGAACTGCGAACCGCCAAAACCGCGATTGATGACAGTCAGCGGCGCCATGTCCTCTTCAAGAGTCTTCCACGCACGTATACTGGAACTGCCAACAAAAAGGATTGCATCCAGCGGCGGAGACTGTTCTTTATCCATGGTTTCAAATTGAGTGATTATCTCCTCCCATCGGTCCGGTTTATTCTGAGAGTATACAATACCTGTTAAGGTAAAAGTGGATATAATAGTTAATGCAAGCTTCCATGTAAGGTTTCGCATATATTACACTCCCCTGAATAAAAATTTATTGATCAGTATAATATTCATTTTTCAGAATTGCACAAATTGTAACATCCTCATAGACATCCCATTTTTTCACTGCTTCCCTGAAACACCCCTCATATTTCATTCCCAGCTTTTCCATTACTCTACCCGAAGCCGGATTCCGGCTCAGATAATGGGCATCGATACGGTTCAGATTGAGACCGTCAAACCCATATTTAATAACAGCTTTACCAGCCTCTGTGCAATATCCATGGCCCCAGAATGGCTTTCCAAGCCAGTATCCCAATTCTGCTCGTTCATGTTCCCGGTCGATGGTCAGTCCAATCGAGCCTATAAGATAGTTATTGCACTTCAAAACTATAGCATAATTTACGGCTTTACCCTCCGCAAACTGTTCCGCATGAATGCCGATCCATTCTTCAGCCAAACCATCCGTATAGGGATGGGGAATTCGTAATGTGTTCGACGCAATTTCACGGTCTCCGGCAAGTTGTTGTACCGATGGGGCATCATCAAGTTTAAATGGCCGTAATATAAGCCGTGCGGTATTTAACATTGGCTGTTCAGCTTTCAATAACAATATTCCTTATTGTGAGTAAGATTTCTTTCTTTTCGGGCTTTTTCTTCAACGGATTTGATGAACAATGATTTTGCATCGGTATAGCCGTCCCGGTCGTTGCGATACTGTGCTGCAAGTCCGGTTTTGACTGTGTGATATTCGGCAGCAGCCCCTGGATGCGCACGCAGATAGTCCCTGAAGAGAATATGCCGTTGCCAGAAATCGCTTGTGGCTTCCACCATGTGCAAGTGAATCGTATGGCATTCGGCCGAACCTTTCCACATGAACCGCCGTTCCGGGATTGCAACCTCGAACTCAGGGATATAGGTGTATCCGGCATCTCTGAGCAGTTTAATACATTCAATAGCATCTACGAGTTCACGGACACCAATCATCATATCGATTATCGGTTTTGCTCCCAATCCGGGAACTGCGGTGCTTCCGATGTGCTCGATAGCTGTAATCTTTGCTCCTAACAGTCCCAATATCAGACTTTTTTCTTCACGGTACATATCCGGCCAGTGAAGATTATACGGAACGATGATAACGGGTGAGTTCAAAGGTTTTTGTCCTATTTTTATTTCATTTTTATAGTTATATCGCGCTTACCGGTTGTTTCTTTTTCCTTAATAATGATTGTATTCTCCGAATACTCAATTTCCTCCACTCCCTTATAACCTTTGGGAATTTCAGCGAGAAATAAAACATATGATTTTGTTATGGTCTGGTTCGCATCGCAGTATTCGAAAAGGGATCGGTCAAAAATAGTGTTTTTGGTTATCATGTCGCCGAACGGTTTATGCAGCCCGGTTGTGCCGAACTCAAGACCCCGTGCAGCAGGTTTGCCGTCTTTAATATTGCGCCAGATATTAAGCCAGGGATATTCGGACAGTTTAAAGATGTAGCCTACCATAAGTCCTTTACCGGGATTACTGGCGGTCACCCAGCCGTATTCGACACTGTCCCGGAATACAAAGGATACAACTGCCGGGTCGGGATCATTATCGAGCCGCCCCAGATCTACAAGTTTGCCTTTATATGCAATAGAGGGCCAGTAAATGACAGGTTCCTCGGGATTCGGCCAGGGACTTTCCTGCATGTAGCCTTTCCATGCATTGCTGTCAACAATAACCGATTCATCGAGGAAAGGCGGCGCGATGGACGGGTGCTGGACAATATTAAAGATCCTGCCGAGTTTGTTTATATTGGTTATTTCCTCGGTAATTTTGACAACCGGCGAAGTATCGGAAAGATCGATAGTCCGTTTCAGGGTCATACCGCCCATGGGTAAAGTGCAAAGCATTTGAGCGGATATATTTCCGTTTTGTTTTGAGGGTTTCGATAGCACTTTCCATACGACATACGGCGCCTCGCCATGAAAGGTCATGCCGTTTTTTTGTTCCTGTTCCGATGGTTGGCCCCAGCGGTCGAAACAGATAAAATGTCCCATAGGCCGTGGAGCGATATCGCCTTTTTCGGGATAGTTCCAGGTAAACGGATTAAGCTGACTGCCGGTCAGATGAAAATCGATGATCGCACCACCGGCAATATCGACGCCAAACTGTGCGGTTGCTCCTTTGAGTGTTACCTGCTCACGTCCTTCGAGACCGGTTTCTGCTGTGCAGAGCTTTGCTGCGGCAATACATACGAATAGAAGAGATATCCAGATTGTTTTACATAAAATTGTGTTTTCCATGAGAACCTCCCATAAATTATTTCTTATTGTATTATTTTTGCATGAATTATGTATATTTGATTTAGAATGATAAGTCAAGTACACAAATTACTATTTACATTTTTTTAAGATGAAAACAGAAATTACCTTTTTAAAAAATTTGATTTTTTATAAATCAACGAGGACGGCAAACCATGAGAAAAATTTCCCTTATTATTTGTTGCGCTTTTTTTGTCAGTTTTTTGTCATGTGGCTGTGATTCATCAAAAAAATCCGGAGAAAAATTTACTATCGCCGTTATTCCCATGGGGACCACTCATGAATTTTGGAAATCAATCCATGCGGGAGCGCTTACTGCCGCGCAGGAGCTTGGTGGAGTGGATATAATTTGGAAAGGCCCTCTCAAAGAGGACGACCGTGAAGAACAGATACAGATTGTGGAAACATTCATTGCTGCCGATGTAGACGCGATAGTTCTTTCTCCTATGGATGATCGTGCCCTGATACGGCCGGTACGTGAGGCAAAGGATTTCGGGATTCCTACAGTTCTCGTGAATTCAGGACTTCAGGGTGATTACCATGTATCATATGTCGCCACGGAGAATTATAACGGTGGTGTACTTGGCGCAGAATATATCGGTAAAACCCTTAACGGAAAAGGGAAGTTGATTCTTGTACGGGTAAGTGAAGCTGATGCCACCACAATACAGCGTGAAGCGGGTTTTCTTGACACGATCAAGTCAAAATTCCCCGGAATCGAAATTTTATCCGATAACCAGTATGCGGGAGTGACAACCGAGACGGCTTACCGCACCTGCGAGAATCTCCTTAATCGTTACAGTAAAGTCGAAGTTATTTTTACCCCAAATGAATCGAGTACTTTCGGTTGTTTGAGAGCGCTTCAGGACCGTGGACTGGCCGGTAAAATTATGTTTGTCGGATTCGATTCGACGGAAAAGC
Source organism: Candidatus Latescibacterota bacterium (assembly GCA_016927495.1). Lineage (GTDB taxonomy): Bacteria > Latescibacterota > Latescibacteria > Latescibacterales > Latescibacteraceae > JAFGMP01. The sequence goes on from JAFGMP010000108.1 coordinate 6,943, forward strand.
TTATCGAGGCTATGAAAACACGGGAAATTCAGGGTCTGGTTATCCAGAATCCATTTAACATGGGATATTACGGAGTTAAAACAACTGTAGCGTACCTGAGAAATGAGCCGTACGAAAAACGTGTCGATACCGGTGTTTTACTTGCCACACCCGAAAATATGAATAATCCTGAAATAATAAAACTCCTCTCCCCCGACCTTTCAATACTTGAATAATAATAATATTGTCGGTATCCGGTAGAAAACAGAATAACATGTTTATATTGAAATTCATACAATAAAAATACCCATAAGATAAACGTTACATTGCAATTTCTATTTGCCATATCAACCGGAATGAATTATTAATGATATATAACGACACACCGATTCCGAATTCATGCATAAAAGCAATCAATAGGATAAAAGATAAAATTGACAGAGAGGGGGTGGGGAAGCAATGAAAAAAAAAGTTATTTTTTTGTTGATTCTGCTGTTTTGTACATCTTTTAATAATGTTCAGAGTGCATCCATTATCGATAATCCCGAAGTAGCCTCAAATATACGGTTACTTGAGGCATGGATAGAGGCTCAAATAGCCTATAAAGATGTACCGGGCATGTCTGTAGGGATTGTATATGATCAGGAAATGATATGGTCAAAAGGTTTCGGAAATGCTGACAGGGCAAACAAAACACCGGCTTCTCCCGCTACCATCTACCGTATTGCCTCCATTTCAAAGTTGTTCACCAGCGTTGCTATCCTGAAACTGCGCGATGAGGGTAAGTTACAACTGGATGATCCCATAAAAAAACATCTTCCCTGGTTTAACATTAAAAACAACTTTCCGGACGCACCTGTAATAACCATTCGTCATCTGCTTACCCATACATCAGGATTACCCCGTGAATCGGCTTTCCCCTATTGGACTGATTTCAAATTCCCAACCCGTGAACAGATCATTGATAAACTGCCCGAACAGAAAACTGTATATCCCTCTGAAACAAAATGGAAATACTCAAATCTCGGTCTCACGATCGCAGGTGAAATAGTCGCGGCAGTTTCAGGTGAACCATATGAAGAATACATACATAAAAACATTCTTAACCCGCTATTTATGACAAGCACAAGCGTTCAAATCGGGAATGAGCACAAAAAAAGGCTTGCAACAGGTTATGGCCGCCGTATGCCTGACGGGTCTCGTGCTATAATGCCTTTTACCGATTCGAAAGGGATTACTCCGGCTGCTAACCTTTCCTCGACTGTCGAGGATATGGCAAAGTTTGCGTCATGGCAGTTGCGCCTCAGGGAAAACGGTGGAACGGAAATTCTCAAGAGCAGCACACTTAAGGAAATGCAACGCGTTCAATGGTTACTCCCGAACTGGCAAAGTGGATGGGGACTTGGTTTCTCCATCAACCATACAGCAGACAGGGATCTTATCGGGCACGGAGGCCATGTTGCCGGTTATACAACTCAGATTAAGATCAGTCCTGAAGAAAAAATAGGGGTGATAGTGATGACAAATGCCGACGACGGAAATCCCGGCATCTATGTTGATAAAGTCTTTGAATGGGTAGCACCCGCAGTAGTGAAAGCTGTTAAACCACCTGACCAAGTTGCGAAAGAGGAAATGAGCTGGAGCATGTATGTCGGAAAATACCGTGACAGTTGGGCTGATTATGAAATACTTATATATAACGGCAAACTTACACTGATATATCCTGATGAGCTTGATCCAAAGGCATCGATGCTTACACTCGTTCCAGTTTCAGAACACACGTTCAAAGTCGGAGGTGAAGGTTACGGAGAACTTGGCGAACCTGTTGTTTTTGAACTTAAATCCGATGGTACTGTTGAGCGGATGAAAGTCGGAGAAAATTATGTATATCCTTTAAAATGAATGTTTCATAGGTATTATGGTAAATTGAAAAATATGTGACCGAATACTATTATGATGTGGAGAATATCATGTACGGTATAACTGCAGAAGAAATTAACCGGCTCGTTTCGGCCATCGACTATTCCGAAGCACTCACCATAACAGCCGGAGAAAAAGAAGTCCGTGCCGTATGCGAAGATGCGAAACGGTTTAGATTCAGAGCGGCTGTAGCTTTCCCTCAATATCTGGGAATTCTTGTGGATGAATTAAAGGATTCCGGAGTTCGCGCCCAGATTCCGGTTGGGTTCCCCTGTGGTGGTGTAACTACATATGTGAAATGTACCGAAGCGGAAGAGGGTTTAACACGCGGCGCCACAGATCTTGACATGGTTATGAATATTTCAGCTTTTAAAAATGGCGAATATACCCGTGTCGAAAAAGATATTGCCGAAGTTATGAAAGTAGCAAAACCATATGGCATACCTTTTAAGGTTATCATAGAGATTGGAGCCCTGACCGATGAAGAAAAGGTTACGGCCTGCAAGATTATTATGGGTTTAAATGCTGATTTTGTAAAGACATGTACCGGTTTCGGGCCGGGACGGGCAACTGTTCACGACATAACTTTGATAAAATCAACGGTTGGCGACAGCACCGGAATTAAAGCTTCAGGCGGCGTTGCATCCATCGAGGACGGAATCGCTTTTATGCGTGCAGGGGCAACTGTTGTCGCCATGAGGAAATTCCTGATAGAACAACTCGATAGTCTGAGACCATATCCGCAATAGTTCTACATGATATAATTGATAACCAGAGCACCTAAGAGTATACCTACAATTAAATAAAACAAGGAGATAAACAAATAGCCGATCACCATTGCGGATCTGTTTTCAATTATAGCGTTTGCTTTGTCGGAATCTATTTTTTTATTTTTTATATTTTTACATTTTGCAGCTGTTGTCATTAGAATCACGATCCTTAGAAAATTAATCGTTACTGAAAATTCAAAAAAATTAATTTCAAGAATTTAATATCTTTCTAACATATAAGACGGGAAAAGCAAGTATTAGGATTCAAAATTTATAACAATGCAGCATTTATTCTTTTATAATATTTAAGAAAACAAAACATCTTTACTCATACGTCAAGGAGGATTACATGAGTCGCTGTGCGAAAATTTTACGACCTGACATCGTAGTGCTATTTGTCTTAGTCTGCATACAATATCTTTGTGTTTCAGGCGCTGTCGCAGATGAGGAAATAAAGTATATGAATGCGCCGAAATATTTACCCGGTACAACCGTAGAAATGCATAATCCGGAATTCTGGATCAACAACATAAAAGGCAATCCTGACAAGGTCTATCTGACTCCCCAAAAGATTGCGGAGTTAAACCGCGAAAATATAGCAAAATCATATGTCAGAAAAGACGTTCGGGGTAAGGAATATAGTATTAAGTCCGCACGAACCAATATGGTTGAAGATCCCCTCACTGTTAATACTTTTTCCGGCGACAGCCTGCGTGTTCTGCTTGACGTAAACAAAAAATCCCTGGAAAGCAACACCTATTATGATTTCAGGCATAAAGAATACGACGAGGACATGAAAAACGAGCTATATGTAAAGACTAATACCGAATCGATTCCGGCAACCATCACTCCTCGGTACGGGATAATTGTTGTTCACTCAAATAACCGCAAGTTTCCGACCGAAAAATTCGGGTACCGTGAACGTGGCGGATGGATCAACTCATTTTCTGACACATCGCTCGATTTAGCTATGCCGGTGGCAATTCTCCATGAATCTATAGACCGTGACTGGTACTTTGTCAGAAGCCAATTAAATTTCGGATGGGTGCCGGCAAGAAATATAGCTGTCGGCTTAAAACAGGAAATAAGCGACTATGTCGAAGCCCCCGATTTTATCGTGTCGACTTGTTATAAGGTACCTGTTTACGGCGATCCTGATATGCGGGGTTTTCTGGTTGACCTATATATGGGTGCAAAGGTCAAACTTGTCGATAAAACCGGTGACGGCTACCGTGTTCTCATGCCGTTCCGGAATCCGGACGGTTCGTTCCGCACGGTTTCCGGCTGGGTGAAACCGGATGCTCGTGTCAGTGTCGGTTATCAGTCGTTTACCCAGCGGAATATTCTCAACACGTTTTTTACCGTACTGTACCGGCCGTGGTCAGGCGGCGACATGTATAACGAACGTCACTGCTGCGGCGGCATACGGGCGGTTCTGAGGACATTCGGGATTATTACCCTCAATTCGACGACGTTCGAGCTCCATGCATCAGATCATGTTATCGCATTTCCCGAGGATACACCACGTGAGGAAAAGTATTCATATATCAAGGGCAAAGAACCGGGAATTTGCCTTGTCGGCAGCCGTCAGCATGTCATCATGTACCTCGGCGAGTATGATGGACGGCATTTCTTCATCCATCAGTCGGGGTATCCGTACACAGCCGAGGACGGCACCATTATGCTTCCGCGGCGTGTCAATGTCAACGATGCGGAACTCGAGGGTGGCTCGCATGTCGATACATGGACTTATATCTGTGAGTTGAAACCGTGAGGAAAAAACATACCAAATACCAGGGGAAAAGTTAACAAAGATTTATCACCCACCTCTATCTCTACGCGACATCCCCTTATATGTTAAAGGAGGGAGAAAGGAGATGTGTAATGTAATCGTAGAGATGTTGTAATGTGGGAAACGGTTGTATCGTTTTCCAAGTAAGTGTTAATTATGTTGGAAAGGTCTTTATCTTTACAACAAATTAATGCTCTCTCGCAGCCGAGTAGAGGGAAATAAAAAATCATGTGAACTATGATTCACATGATTTCAGCAAATTTCTGACCGGAGAATTGGAAATTTCATGTAATCCGTTGCATACATTTAAATATTTAATAATTAACCTTCATTAATATATTTGCATTATTCCTTAATGTCGTCAATTATCTTTCGTAACTTTTCAATTTCTTCCTGAGTCAAATCATATTCTTTTGCCATAAATTTGAATAACGGCACAATCATTCCATCTACCAAGCTTCCAATTTCCGTTTTAAACCGATCAATAATTATTTGTTTTTTATCAATATTTGCAGTATAGAGGTAGGTTGGGCCAATTTTTCTGCGTTTAAGAATTTCCTTCTTTATCATCAAGTCAAGCATAGACTTTATAGCAATATAACTTATGTTCTTATTTTCTTCTTCTTCTTCAAGGATCTCTCGCGTGGTCGATTCACCTTTTCTCCATATTATTTTCAATAATTCCAATTCTCTTTTGGTAATATTGCTCAAATATACCCCCTGCCGTTAAGTATATATTAATATTTAATATATACTTAATATACTTGATATCTTAAACTATGTCAATGAAATTCGATAAAAAATTATTGG
>JAFGMP010000109.1 GCA_016927495.1 Candidatus Latescibacterota bacterium
GTGTTTATATAATTTTTCCGCTTTATCTATCTAATATGAATATTATGTTTGCTTATGCCAATTGGAATTGAAATTTCATGTAAATTTTATCTGGTATCTTTGTAACTGTTCTTGCATTATACTAATATCCTCTTTATTTTGATGTGGAATTTTTCTGCGAAATCTTTGGAAAAATTTATTACAACCGGAAAATATTGTGGCACATTCCAAAAAACTACTGCGGGTGGGATTGATTAAAGCTATCCCTCATAAGTGGAATCTTGAGGCAAACTGGCGGATTTTTGAAACATTCGCACAAAAAGCCGTACAAAATGGCTGTCAGCTTATATGTACTCCCGAGTGTTTTCTTGACGGATATGTTGCTCCTGAGATGAAAAGTTTCAGCAAGGACAGTCTTTACGAGATTTCGCAATCTCTCGATGATGGATTCTATATAAAAAAGGCATTAAGTTTTGCTAATGAACACAAAGTTTATCTTGTGTTTGGTTTTACCGAACGTGTTGGAGACGGATGTTATAATGCGGCAGCCCTGATAGATGATCGGGGGACTCTGCTCGGTTGTTATCGCAAAACGCATTTGCTCGATCACGACCGGTGTTATCTCCCCGGCGAAGATTTCCCGGTGTGGGAGACTGCTTTCGGCGCCATGGGAATTATGATTTGCGCCGACCGCCGATGGCCTGAAACTGCCCGTACTCTGAAAGTCAGAGGTGCGGAAATTATTATGAATCCTACCTATGGTATGTGGCATCTGGAAAATGAATGGTGGATGCGGACACGGAGCTATGAGAACGAATTATATATTTGTTTTACTCACCCCAATGTATCGCTCATTACCGATCCGAACGGGAAAATTGCAGCAAAACTTCAGAGCAATGTGCCTGATGTGCTGATCCATGATATTGATCTCTCTTTGACAGTGAATGAAATGTTTCCGTACCGAAGGACAGATATTTATGAGCTGTAATTAATGCATATTGAATTTCATTGTGTTTTATTTCCTGTAAGTATTACCTTTTGTTAAAAGATTTTTTAAATGCTGAATTATTAATAGAGTTTACTGGAGAGTTATATATGAGTCTTGTAAATACAATCGATCTTTTGAGGCATGCGGAAGAACATTCATATGCAATCGGCGCATTTAATGTAGTCAGCCTTGAATTTCTTAACGGCATACTTGAAGCTGCAGAGGAGATGCGGTCGCCGGTAATTTTGAACATTGCCGAGGTTCATTTCGATTATGTCGAAATCGAGGAAATCTATCCGGCAATAAAATATATGGCAGATAAGGCATGTGTGCCGGTGGTGCTGAATCTCGACCACGGTATGTCGATTGAAACGGTTGTCCGGGCGCTGCGCTGCGGTTTTTCCGCCGTGATGTATGACGCTTCGAAAAAACCGCTCGATCAGAATATCGAAGAGACACGGCTTGTGGTGAAAATGGCGCATTCTGTCGGAGTCAGTGTCGAAGCCGAGCTCGGTAGGGTTGGAGGCGCCGAGGGAGGTGAGAGGGCTGCAAAGGCACGGCGTGAATTTTTTACCAATCCCGATGAGGCCGAACGGTTCGTACGTGAAACAGGAATCGATGCCCTTGCGGTTTCAGTTGGGAATGTGCACGGCTTCTATGCGGGTGAACCGGAACTCGATTTCGGGCTTATTGCGGAACTCAAAAAACGCACCAACATACCGCTTGTGCTTCACGGCGGTTCGGGGATATCCGATAATGATTTCAGAAAGGCGATTTCTCTTGGTATGAGAAAAGTCAACTTCTTTACCGAAATGAGCAAAATTGCCACCGACAGGGTTCGTGAAATGCTCGCAAGCTCCGATCATTGTTTTATTCAGGACCTTCTGAAAGAAGCGCAGGCAACAATCAAAGAAGTGGTTATGGACCGTATGAAGGTATTCGGAAGCGCTCAGGCCTGTGCACTTCCAGGGAATATCTGCCCGACAGGCGGTACATGCTCTTCATGTACCATTTGCAATACGAATACAACGCAAAAGAAACCGGTTCTTCAGCCACAACCGGTAAAAGAGCAGCAGATCAGCCAGACTGAACTTTCGGATATTGTCAGCCGGGTGGTGTCTGATATTCTGAAAAGAAACGGGTGAAAATAATTATTTTCGTGGACTTTCCTAACATGAAATGTCCAGTTGAACCAATTTGGTATAATGGTTATTCATCATTCCTGTCATTGTTCTGGAAAAAAGCACAATACATGGAAATAGTGCAAAATCTTAAAGAAGCTGTTATTGAAAGATTTGAAAATCAATAAACCTATACTATTTGAGGCACCGTAATAAAATTGAATAAAAAATAAAATGGCATAGAATTAATCAGACCCTTAAGGGGTGAAGAAATTGAATCTTTTAAACATTGTTAAAGAAAATCGCGACGAGATATTGCGTATTGCCTCTCAGCACGGAGCATCGGATGTACGAATTTTCGGATCGGTAGTTCGTGGCGAGGATACCGAAAGCAGCGATATCGATTTGCTTGTTGAATTTGAGAAAAACCGCTCTTTACTCGATCATGCGGATATGATAATAGAAATGGAAGATTTGCTTGGATGCAAAGTTGATGTAGTTACCGAACCCGGTCTTAAGGAGCGAGTTAAGGCCCGTGTGCTAACGGAGGCTGTGCCGCTGTGAGAGATGACAGGGAACGACTATACGACATTCTTGATGCTATAGAAAAAATTGAAAAATATGCTCAATAAGGCCGGGAAGAATTTCTTAAGAATGAATTAATACAAACATGGATGATGCACAATATTCAAATTCTTGGCGAAGCAGTATCAAAACTATCTGATGAGTTTCGGTCATACCATCAGGATATACCTTGGAGACAAATAGTAGCCATGAGAAATCTTCTGGTTCATGTTTATTTTAACGTGGAAAAAGATGAGATATGGAATGTTATCGAACGTGATATTCCACAATTTAAATCGAAAATTCTTGCCATACTTGAAACAAACGAATGAAATTCATAAACCAATCAATCTTGAATGATACAAAACAAAACGGAATCGGATTTGTAGGCAGTGTTATTGTCGATGTTGTTTCGGAGATACTCGAACCGGGGAACCTCGTTTACGCCGACGGTGCCAAGTATCTTTCCGGCGAGGATTATGAATCCGAGGATGTCCAATATTCCATCGGCGGGATGTGCACTAACAACAGCATCGACTGCGCCAAGATGGGAGCAAAGTATCCCATCTGTGTTCTGGGGAAAATCGGTTTGGATGAAAACGGCAGCCGTATCAGGGACTTCCTGAAAAAGAACGGCATTTCCGATGAATTCCTCATGGAAACTCACGATCATCCCACGTCAGTAACCCATGTGCTCTATGTAAGAGATTCGAGTCAAACAATCAATCGTACATTCAGATATTATTTCGGCGCCATGGGTGATTTTTATCCTGAAAATATCGATTATGATGTCCTTCGGGATTTGAAAATTGTCATGGTGGGTTATGGCCTTCTAATGCCCCGATTCGACATAGTGGACGTTGACTACGGAACCCAATTTGGCCGTGTGTTCGAAAAAATCCAAACTATGGGTATCACAACCTGCCTCGACCTGGTAACCCCTAAACGTGACCGCTGGTGGAAATTCAAACGTTTCCGCAAAACGCTGAAATGGGTGGATATTCTGTCCATTGGCGAAGACCAGGCAGAGGGTATAACCGGTATATCCGATGAACAAGCAGCAGTGAAATCTCTTGTTGAAGACTATGGTGTTACCACAGCGGTTGTCCACTGCGGCGACAAAGGGACAAATTATCTGTACAGCGCCTCGACAGGGATGGTATCACAGCGAATTTTTGATGTGCCGCCGGAGGAATACGCCGGTAACACAGGAGCCGGGGATGCTTTTACATCGGGTCTTTTGCATGGTATCCACAATGGCTGGGAACTGCCACATTGTCTCAAGTATGCCACCGCTGCTGCAGCAGTGAGCCTTGGCAGCCTAACCACAACAGATGCAATGAGACATGAGGATTATATTATCGAATATATGGAAACACGACCGCTGAAATAAAGAATATGCACAAAGGTACAGAGGCAGAAGGCAGAAGGGAAAAGACGATCGGGCCAGGATTATCAGTGATTGCCGGGATAAAAAATATGGGGATTGGATGGATCATGGACATCATTTAATCATGTTTATTTGTGGTTCAGACAATGAAAAAATGAGAAAGTATTTAGTTAATACCGTATGATATTAGTTATATTATAACTTAATAATATTTGAATTTTAAATTCGGAACTAACACCATGGGATTCATCGATCTTTCAATCATCGTCGTGTACTTTGTCATAGTTATCGGATTGGGATTCTGGTATCAGAAACGCGCCTCGCAAGACCTCGAATCGTATTTCCTGAGCGGAAGGAGTATGCACTGGCTGGCGCTTGCCATGTCCGGTTCGGTATCTAACTTCGATATAACCGGAACCATGTGGATAGTGTCGCTGCTATTTGTTCTCGGCATGAAATCGATGTGGATACACTGGATGTGGGGTGTTATGATGGGTGCGTTTTTCATGGCGTATATGGGAAAGTGGGTCAGACGCTCCAATGTACTGACCGCTGCGGAATGGATGGTTACACGGTTTGGGAATGACCTCGGCGGAATTGTGGCGCGAACCTCATACGCTCTCATGGCAGTTATTACTCTGGCGAGTTTCATCGGTTATGCTTTTCAGGGTATCGGTAAATTCGCCGCAATTTATGTCCCGCTTGAACCTTCCGTGTGTGCGATCATTATTATCTCGACCACAACACTGTATGTTATTCTCGGAGGATTATACAGTGTGGTTATCACGCAGGTAATTCAGACATTGATACTGACTTTTGCAAGTATCCTGATCGCATCGGTTGCATATGTCAAACTCACTCCTGAGTTGCTTTCGGCCAGTATACCTGCAGACTGGGGTTCGCTGTTGCCGAAATGGCGCCTTGAAGGACTGGCAGGTAAAGAACATGCCGGGTATGAACTTTTTGGCGCGCTGGTTATTGTATGGGTGATTAAGGGGCTGCTGTTGAACGCTGGCGGCCCGGCACAGATGTATGACTTCCAGTTGTTTCTTGCCGCCCGTAATCCTCGTGACGCCTCGAAAATCGGAGCTGCATGGAGCTTCTTTCTTATCGTCCGCTGGGGAATGACAGCCGGAATTACCCTTCTTGCCCTGTCAGGAATAGCGCATATCACCGATCCTGAGCAGGTTATGCCGATTGTTTTGAGAAAATTCCTTCCTGTCGGACTGAGAGGTATCGTGATTGCCGGACTTCTTGCCGCATTTATGTCGACATTCAGCGCCACGGTCAACAGTGCGGCTTCCTTTATCGTACGTGACCTTTTTCAACCATTTTTACGAAAAAAAACAACCGAACGTCAGCTTGTAGGATACAGCCGTATAGCTACCGTCCTGGTTGTTTTAATCGGTATCGGTATCGGTTTTCGTGCCAAATCCATCGCACAGATATGGAACTGGATCATGATGGCCCTCGGCGCCGGTGTGATTATGCCCAATGTGCTAAGGTGGTACTGGTGGCGCATGACCGGATGGGGTTATGCAGCGGGAACTCTTGGCGGAATAATATTATCACTGTTTGCGCTTGTTTATCCGAATGCACCAATGTATGTTGTTTTCCCTCCGATTTGTCTTGCTTCGTTGTTTGCTTGCATTGTTGGTTCCCTGATGACAAAACCTGTCAATGAATCGATTCTGGTAAAATTTTACCGTACTGTACGGCCATTCGGTTTATGGAAACCCGTTTTTAAAAAAGCGAATCTGTCAAAGAAAGAACTATCGGTGAAATCGGAAAAACCTGTGTTCATGATTCTCAACACTCTGCTGGGGATGGTCACAGTTACCGGTTTATATCTGTTTCCCATGTATCTGGTGGCTCACCGTCATACTTTATCGTTTATGTTATTAGGTTCTGCATGTGCGGCAATGAGTGTGCTATATTTAACATGGTATAAAAACCTTCCTGGGTATGATATAGAATAAACAAGAGAAAACGATGTCTATAATATAACCTTACAAGGAATAGGATTATTTATGGAGGATTTGAGTATCAGTTATTGTTTTACCATGGAAGATGGTAAACAACATATTTTTGATTTGCTGATTGGTGGTGAAACTCTTGATTTGAAAAAAAACATTTCGGGTAAAATGCCTTCCTGGATAAATCTTGAATTTCATCAATGTTCAAACTGTACGCTTTCGACTGCTACCCATATGTATTGTCCTCTCAGTTTGAGCCTTGTTGATATTGTACAATGTTTTAATAAATTTATGTCGTATGAAGATGTACAGCTTGATGTTATTACCAAAGAGAGAAAAATTTCCCAGAAGACAACGATTCAGCGGGGTATAAGTTCACTGATGGGTCTTGTTATGGCAACAAGCGGTTGCCCGTACACAAAGTTTTTTAAACCTATGGCACGGTTTCATCTGGTGATGGCAAATGAGGAAGAGACATTGTACCGTGCCGCATCCATGTATATGCTGGCTCAGTATTATCTGAATCAGGAAGGTCGTGTTGCAGATATTGAGTTAAACGGACTGAAAAAGATTTATAATGATATTCAGGTGGTAAATGCTGCGGTTACACAGCGATTACGGACTGCAGCTGAGGCTGATTCATCCATAAACGCTATTATATTACTGGATACCTATGCACAGGCGATACCGTTTATTATCGAAAAATCGATCAATGTCATTCGGTATTTATTTTTACCGTATCTTTCAGGGGAAAATAGAACAAAGGATAACATGAATATCTGAAATCCGGAGGCGCTCTATGATAACGTCAATATTGATAACAAAGCTGAATGTGGCAACTTTATTGATCAGTACGGTGTTTTTCTTTATAATGTTTTGTTATGTGTCTGAAAGTAGTGAAGACAAATCAATTCAACTCCCGAAACCTTTTCATAAAAGTACTATTTCGGTAGAAGAGGCTCTTTCCCTGAGAAGATCGGTACGAAGTTACACGGATAAACCGGTTACCCTCGAGGAAGTTTCTCAACTTCTCTGGGCTGCGCAGGGGATCAACGATGAGAGGGGGTTAAGAACAGCGCCTTCCGGCGGCGCTTTATATCCTCTTGAAACCTATGTTGTCGCAGGTAACGTTACTGGCCTGTCCAGTGGCCTTTACCGTTATATTCCGCAGGATCACCGGCTTATTGAGGTGAAAAAAGGCGATATTCGCGAAGGACTTTCAGCTGCATCCCTGGGTCAGAATTGTGTGAGATCAGCGCCGGTATCTTTTGTCTTTTCGTCGGTTTGGCAGCGCATAACGAAAAAGTATGGTGAGAGAGGCAAACGATATGCAATTATCGAAGTGGGACATGCGGCACAGAATATTTATTTACAGGCTGTTTCTTTAAATCTTGGTACTGTGGTCGTTGGAGCTTTTAGCGATGATGATGTAAAAAAACTGATCGGCATGGAAAACGGTGAAGATCCGCTGTATGTTATGCCTGTCGGCAGAAAGCAATGAATCATATCGTTGTTTTTGAGCGATTTACAGAAAAACCATTGATAGCTATTTTTAAACATCTTTAAAAATAACGGTAATCAAGCCTACCGACTATGCTGTTTCATAAACTGTAATAACCGGAAAAAAATTCATGTATGCGGTTCCCGCAGCATTGTCCAGATAACTATATTCCCGGCGGGCACTTCAACCTCAGTGAGTACTGTGAAACCGCACTTTTTGTAATATGCCACATTACTTTCTGACTGCGTCTCCAGATAACATGCTATTCCATCGGTGTATGCCTGAGACAAAACGGGTTCGATAAGTTTTCCGCCAATACCCTGGTGTTGAAATTCAGGCTCCACTCCTAAAGTCCATAAATACCAGTGAGGCATGTCCCCGAGAGTTTTATGCGCCATATCGATATAATCCAGAACTTCGAGGAATCGTGAACGTGTCTGACCGGAAAATTTCATCAGCGCTCTTGTGAACGGGAGTCCTGTACGAAACATTCGCCATAAGGTCATCTCCGTATTCCCCGGTGAAAGCCAGCAAGCCACACCATGAATCGGTGTGTCGGTGTATATTACTCCATATATACTGCAATATGTTATAACCGCATGCCAGAGATACTGAAGTGATATAGTTCGTTCAACAGTGTCGGGGATGATTTTTACAAATACCTGATCCTCCTGAAAGGCTTTCGTCAATACTTCCGACGCCTGCTTCTTTTGTAAAGCAGTCAACCGGGCAGGCGGTTTTAACTTCAATATTCCTTCATTCATACGAATAAGTGTAAAATTTATTCATAATTGATAAATAATTATATTGGGAATTCTATTTTGATCATTACTTTTTATTTTTCGACAAACTCGACCATATCATACTTTTCAAGAAACCTGAAATATTCGACCAGATCAAAATTTCTCACCGGTCTTCCGGCTTCCAGTTCGACCAATTCCTTGATATCATTTACATTACGTTTACCGTCACACCACCAGTACGATGCTGCTGCCCAGTTTCCGGACGACCACCATCTGGGTGATCCCATGAAATCTTCGACCGGGATTCCATCATAGGTCAACATTCCGATAAAAAATCGTTTCGGGATAATTGTTGCGGCTTCCTTTTCCCACTGGCTTTCTTTTTTCTCATAATTTACTATGTTGATTGATTTTTCTTTAGACGACGATTTCATTTCTTCAGTGAAACGCTTTATCAGACTATTGCCGAAAACCTCGATATCATCCATATAATTTGACAGATATTTTCGCGTTTTATCCTTTTCATCATCATGAACAATCCGCTCAATACCTGCCAGCGTTTTTTTCTGAAGCCCCGTGTAATAATCGATCACTCTGGTTCCGTCATAAAGGAGTTTGCCTAACTCGATACCGTCTTTTGCCGAGGCAATGCGGTTATGCATTTCACCTGATTTCTCAAGGAGAACTGATATACCGTGATCGAAGGTCAGCCGGGTGATAACACTTAATTCAGGATAACCGACGTCAGCCATATAATACAGATACACCGCATTGAGAACTGCAAGTTCATCGAGTGTCCTCGGATCGACCTTTTCGATTGTGTCCATGGAATTATGGTGAAGGTGCATGCCGTTATTCATGGATATTGCATTAATGGGAACACCGATCATCGGTTCGCCGAAGAAATTATCGATACCTGATCTGAATGGTCTCGTTTTCCAGAGTCTGTTCGGAGCATATTGTGAATAGTACTGATTTGCAACTTCGATAAAAACTCCGTCGGTAAATGAGGGACAGGCATTGAAATTCATGGTGACACTCATAGCAGTAGTGGTAAGGTCATAGTCGGTAGCCGGAGTATCGCAGCAGACAGCGGCTATGGTTTTATTCCGCATTTTTTCGAGATTATGGACGGTGAATGCCATGGATCCGTAAATTTCCTGTCCCATCCAACACCTGATAGACCGTCTCGGTCGTGGTAACCTGCCTGACAATATTAGATCATTCAAAGTCCCCATAGCTTCCATAATGGAGGCGCAGCCGGAACTGTTATCATTTGCTCCCCATTCGAACATGTGACCCGCGATCAACACCTCTTCATCACCCGTTCCTTTGATACAGCCCGTCACATAGGGAAATGAACCTTCGGTAAAATACCTGCTGTCTATAGTTGCCCGGACTACAACCTTCCGGCCGTTTCGGAGAAGATTTCTCAGATAATCCCCTTTCTTTTGAGATACTGAAAATCCGAAGTTATTTTTGCTGTCGGCAGCATTCATCAACCAGCCGCCCGGTCTGTCGCTCCATGTGTTCATCCAGTTGTTTGCATCGATAAAATCTTTGTTCCCGCTTTCTATCTGATCGCTGACAAGTCCCGGAACATCAAATTCATCAAGATATCGTTTCATACCACCTGTGTTGGATGATATCAGGATAATTTTCCCGCCGGCATCAAGTTTACTTAACGCCTCACGGTTTGCATCTTCAAGGAGCACAAGTTCCGCTGCAATACCACCTTTAGGGGTTGGGCAGCTCCATCCGATCAGCGATGTTGGATTATCAAGGTAATTACAGAGATAACGGTATTCATCAGGAACATTTGACGGTTCGATTATCTCGAGGGTTGCCTGTTTAACATCCCATCCGATAGGATTAGTCCATGTGCCGTACTGAGTAACTCCGTCCAAAGGAGTATCGACAATTTCAGCTTCATCAAACTTTCGTTCTTTCATGATAGATTGCGCCTCTTTTGCAGCTTTATTCATCATCGGCACGGTATACCATTTGTCATACTGCCACAACCGCATTGTATAATCACGGGCTCTGTTGCCGGATATTTTCTTTTTTACCTCGCGGAGCACAGTATCAAGCTCGACGGCATACACAATTTCAGTTGTCAATGCAACGGATACTGCAAACAAAACCATACATGCGATATACTTTTTCATGATCCATCCTTTTTGTGTGATAGAAAACAGATCGTAAATCGAAAATGTTATCGGGAAAACATCAAATTATCACTTACATGATATCTTTTTATTTTCCGAAAAACAAGTTGTTATTCGCTGATTAATCAAATGTATCTGATTAATTAATATTCTCCTGATTTATATTATAAACTTGACTTTGCCGTGTAGTGCGATAAATTTAGAGTACTGAGGCAGATTTTATTTCATCAATAAACAGTACTTGCCGTTGTGTTCAATTTAGCTGCAAAATGTAATCATAACGTGTTGAGTATCAATACTATCATACTTAGTCGAGAATCAAGTGAAATCGAAAAAGGAGTCAGCAATGGGTAATAATGTTTGTAAAGGAGATCATACAGGTCATCTTTGTGTTCTGGCCAGCCAGGAAAAATTTGAGAAAATCAAAAAACTGGTCGCCAATCCGAAATTTATCTGTTTTAATTGCGGCAGAGTAGCCGATTGTGAAAAGAATTTATGTAACCCGATGCCGTTTAATTGACGGTTTCATTCGGGAAAGGGTATATGGAAGGAGTTACTAATTCTATAGCAGTGTAATCCAATCCTGTGGTGTTATTCTCCGGTTTTGCTGCATAGAATAGTGATACCGGTATTGTAATGTCTCATTGAGGATTCTGGCCATTTCGTTATACGGGATAATGTAATTCATGCTATTTTTCTCCTTCCATAACCTCCTGCAGGTTCTGTATATAATAAATTCTATAAAAAAAATTATAGGTTTGCATAACGATAGTATTGTCAGCATCAATTTTACATTTAACTGATATATTAAACCGATCCAAGTCCCAAATTTTCTGCATTTCGTTCTCTGAATTTTTTCTTTAGCGATATTCAGGTATATATAAATATAACCGCTCATTTCCTCGGCTACAGATGGTGATGACATAGTTTTTAAGCAATTTATTGAATTAAAAAATATCATATAAAGAAATTCTGAAGAAAAACAGGATAAAAAACGTCATATATATAATGTTCAAATAAAAAATTATTATGGCTAACTGAAATGTTTGGACTTCTTGCAGAATTTATTACAAAAGGAATATAAAGGCTTGAAATTATAGCGCTTCCGGTTCTGGTAAGAATAGGTTGTCAAGTTTTTTTTTAAAATATTCAAAAAATGATGTTTCTAATAAAGGATATTCGATGAAAAAACGCTGTTTTTTTCTTTTCATTTTTGTTGTATTAGCTGTACTTATACCATATTGGGGAGTGTTTTCAGCATGTTACGCGGCAAATCATTATATCCGCCCGGAGGCGACAGGAGAAAACACGGGTACAGACTGGATGAATGCATGGACTGAACATCCCGATGTCTGGGTTCGTGGAGATACATATTATTATGCTGATGGTTTGATTGACAGTGAATGTGTTATCAGCGCGAAAGAAATCGGTGATTCGAGAATAATTCTTAAAAAAGCCACGGTTGAAGATCATGGGACTGATATCGGCTGGAATAATACATATGGCGATGGAGTATTTGTTTTTACCCAGGGTAAGCCTGAGAAAAATTCGAGTGTAGTTTCTGTAAGAAATAGTTATGTAACAATTGACGGGCAGACCGGAGGAGGTCCCGGGCATTGGCGGGATGGTTTCGGATTCAGGGTATCGCTCGAGGATAGTACCGATGTTGATAATCATGCTCTCATCAGAATTTATGATGGCGCATCATATACAGATTTTTCCCATATCGATATGAAACAAGCCGGAATACTTAACTGGGAACCTGTTGAGAACGGTTATCTAAATAAACAGGATTGCTTTTATTGTTCATCATCGGATGGTTTCTCTCATATCAATATCAGGTATTGTTACCTTCATGATTCGAACCGTGTTTCAGTGTTATGGGGATATGTTTCGGACAGCATTATAGAGTATTCGTGTTTTGAACGGCGTCAGGGAGAACCTCATGGTGAAGCAATATCAGCAAACAATGCCGGGTTGAATGCCAACAACATTTTCCGGTATAACCTGTTTGTTGATATATCAGGTACCGGAATAATAGTAATAAAAGATTCTGTACAATCACACTACTATATCTATGGAAATGTTTTTATGTCCACTGACAGAGATTTTTATTATACCACAAACGGTGTGATATGTGATACCGGCGGCGACAAAAATACCTATATGTCTGTATATAACAATACCATGATTAATCTTGGCGGAGGCAATACGGGAGTATCCTGGCGAGGTATCGATATTTCAGGTAATATTGTGGTTAATAATCTCTGGTATAACTGTAAAAATGTCGGAGTTAGCGGAATTGTAAGCGGTGGATATAATGAATACAGAGACTGCAATTTTAAATATTCCCTCAAACCCAAAGCAACTGATACGGTATCTTCGGGAAATCCATTTGAAAAAAGTCTGGATGCATTGATTGATGACACCAATCCCACATTTGACAGGCAATCCGAATCCGTGACCGGGAAAATACTCGAAGAACCATTCAACAGTGACATGAACGAATTCATACGCGGCGCCGATGGCATTTGGACCCGTGGAGCAATAGAATTTCAATCGTCGCTTCCGGGACGGCCAACCATATCCTCAGTGACTATATCGCCAATTTCCGGTATCGTTACCATGAGGGACGGAGTGTTGACTTATCAGAAATTGCTCATAACCGTAACCGCCGGTAATAAGGAGATAGGATTAACTGCCTCGGATGCATTGATTAACGGTAAATATATACGACTGTCCGACCAGGGGGATGGTACATATAAGGGGATTTATGATATTTCGTCCGATGACAATCATACGGAATTTGTTTATGCACAGAATATAACACTCAGAGACGCCGAGGGTAATATAAGTATCCCTGCCTTATCACCTGTTTTTTCGTTGTATGTGAATACCGAGGAATTAGGTATATCATCAATTGATGTGACTCCCGAATCTGGGTATGTAAAAATTGGCGAATCAATCAATATTACGGTGATGGCTGAAAATAACGAAACTAATTTGATAGCTTCCGATGTTGTTTTGAATGGAAAACAGATTTCGTTACTAAACCAGAATGATGGATCTTATAGTGGAATATATACTGTCACGGAAAGTGATAACGACCTTTCCAATGTGCTAATCTCCAACATTAAACTTTTCAGCGCTGATACCGTACGACCCTATGTGTCGTATTTTGCTCAGGATGTGATTATCGATGCAAATATACCGACTATTCAATCAATAACACTCACTCCTGATACAGGGACAATTTATATCGGTGATAAGGTCATCATAACCGTTACTGCCGGCAATAACGAAAGCGGTTTGATTTGTTCCGATACTCTTTTAAATGGTAAGAATATTTCTTTATTTGACCAGGGGGATGGTACATATGTTGGTGTTTATACGGTTGAAACTGGCGATAATGAAGCTGTAAATATCAAAACAAAGGAAATAACCTTAACGGATAGAGCGGGCAATGTGAGTGAACCTGCATCAATTGGTTCCACTATTGAAGTAAAGCCTGTCGTAGTATCTGTTGAGAGTTCTGATGTTTATGAATTTTCGCTCTCACAAAACTATCCGAATCCATTTAATATGAACACTACCATCGAATTTCAGATACCCGGCTATGATGGAGAAATAAATAGTTCAAACGCTGAATTATTTATTTACAATATTTATGGACAACGCATCAGAAAATATATATTTAGCAACCGGTTTACCGGTAAAAACTCTATAATCTGGGATGGCCGTGATGATAACGGACAGATTATTGCAACAGGCCGTTACTTTTATCAGATCAATTACGGAAAATATAAAGCGACTAAGACATTGATATTCCTGAAATAAAAATCTTGTGATACGTAACGATAAGAAGTTGAAGGACTTTGGGATTTTGGTTTAGCAGATTGAACGATTTGTGAACTATTTGGATAGAATTTTCACCATAACAATTTAACGGCCACAATGATATATCGAAATTGCTCAAGTAATTAAATATTATAGCTTTGCTTCTTTATTAAAAGTATGACAAACCGGAAAAATTGAGATTTAACTGGTAATATCCCATGCTGTTCCGGCGCACTTTTTCCCCTCCTTGTTCCAGTTCTGTTTCAAACTCAAGCTTTATTGTTTGTTTCCCTGTCCGACTTAAACCGTCTCTGCTGACCTGGACAATGTAGGAGGGTTGTGCCGTATTCCTGCCCGTCTCGAAATATTTTTGTAATGAAATTATTTGAACTTGCTTGCCGTTAATCCATACTTTTACATCTTCAGTATCCAAATCAAATACCTCGCTCACGGCCTGAAACTCATTATTATTGATTGTAACAGGATATTTCGGAATACTTTCAAGAAAGTCCTTCATATTATAGCTTTGAGTTAAAGGAAGTATCATTGGCCGGAAAGATATGAAATACGTATTCGGGCCGCCGTCATTCGGCCAGGCATTCAAATTATAGACCTCGCCGGTTCCAACCTTGAAATCAAGGCGCTGTTCGGAGTCCATGATTATATGCCATGCCCAGACCTCCAGTGTACTGATTCCATAGCTGTCCGAAAAGCAAATAATAGTATTGTACGTCCGTTCCGGCACCTCGATATCATAATTGCCCGATGAATCGCAACGTATACTCGTTCCTGATAAAAATGCTTCGGGACTGATAGATACAATACCTTCAAAGGGATTGCCATCATAATCGCTGACATGACCGAATAAGCGTTGATAACGACATTTTATTTCATCTGTTATTTCACCATCCGGTGATTTGATTGTTACTTTGATTCTGTCCGGATTTTCCGCCAAATATTCAACAGGGCATTCGAGCGAGAAATAATCATCCTTGAACAGAGCGGAAAAAGAATTCTGATTTTGTCCCTTTGTTACTTCGAAATTGCCGGCATATACTTTTTCGCCGTTTTTCGCATATACGTCTGCCTGTACCTGAAATGAATCAGCCGGAGTTTTACCGTAAATTTGCAGTAATGACTGAAATTGAAAAATGTGATTCAATATTTCTACCGTAACCGAATCCCGCGGAACATTATACCAATAGGCCCTTATTCCATTGCCGTTTAATGATTTGTTAAATGGATATTCATGCTGCGCACAGCATAATGTTGAGTAAAAAAGAGTTATGAGTGTAATAGATATAATCAATCTTTTCATGTGCACTCCTTATGTGTGAAAGTTTTCCGGTGTATGTACATATGACGTGATGCGGCGTTAATAAATTTCAAAAAAAAGACTCAGCCATGCTAAGGCTAAGTCTGAAAAATTGGTGGAGCAGATCGGGATCGAACCGACGGCCTCATCCGTGCGAGGGATGCGCTCTCCCATCTGAGCTACTGCCCCTGTTTCGTATATGTGTTGTTATGGTTGTTGCAGTTTTATTGAATTTGATTTCCGGACTAAAGTTTTAAAAATTTTCGGATCACCCTTGACAAAACCAATCGGGTTAACCGGGCTTGCCGGTCTGATTTTGTCTTCAGTCGATCCCGGAGTTGCCCCATAAAAAATGCAGAAAGCATTACCCGGCGGCCAGTATCCTAATTCTCCCATTTGGACGATTTCTTTTCCGTTTTCGGAACCGACTTTCACGGGTATGGAAAAATAAATTTCATCGCCCCATGTATTAAAATCAGTCTCAATGGGTAATTTTCTTGCAATTTCCAAAGCAGTTTCAGAGTCGTTCAGTTCAGCGAATACAGCCTCTCCCGCAACAGAAATAACAATATCAACCGGCATCATTCCCCCTTGCAATATATTAGGGATAGTACAACCCCTGAAAATATAACATGCTTAATGCCGGGTGTAAAGTTAAAAAGCGTATGCAGACATGCTATAAAGAAAATATTACCATTAATACTTAACTTGACATAGCCCTCATAAATGAATATTATTTGCATAAATGAGGGCTATGATGAAAATAAACCGACGATATATATTTATACTTTTCTATGTCAGTATTATTGTCCTGCTGATGTTTACCTACTTTTATATTCAACCTCATTATGGACGTCATGAATCACGGAAACGCTCCGAAAGCACCACTATCATCAAAAACTGATTGCTGTTAAAAGTTGTGATGGCGATATTGGTCCCATGTGTCACATGTCACTCAAAGTTTCACCGATTATCATCCAATATGCAGTGATCATAACCACTCCGGATGGCGGAATAATTTTTGTGTCATAACCGGGAACCTCGACAACCGCATCGCCATGTTTCCAGTACACGTCGATATATGTATCGATTTTGCTTTTATCAGGGCTGACAGGTTGACCCTCACCGATATCAGTCGGCCCCGGAGTCATAACACAGATTGTTTTTGCTCCGACTTCTTTCGCAAGATTTAACTCCCGCTCCGGAGTGTAGGAATAACCGACATGAAGCCATGTGTCGCCTTTCGACAGCACTCCTTCAAGATAGTCCCTGCCGTACATGTTCGGCAGTTCCTCGAATATATCCGGATAGCTGGATGTCCGGAACTGCGAAACCATAAAGTGCCCGATAACACTGGCAACTACTTTATGGCCCGAATTAATGGTTTCGGCACAGGTTTTACCTGCCTGGCGGAAAAGACCGAGTTCGTTCGCTTTGATCTCACGGAGATAGCCGCGTACGGTATTTACGTATTGTCTACCCAAAACTCCGGCGGCGACAGGGTTTATATTCATGTCGGGATGAAAACGATATTCCCCTGCTGCCGTATTGCGTTTAGCCGCACCCGGTATAAACATGCTCTGGTAGAGGGATGGCATTTTCCCCTTCCGTGTCAGTGCGGCGACATATTCCGAAATGAATGTCCATTCATTTATAACATTCGCCATGACACCGACCGGTCCGGTTTTTTTGGTTCCGATTGTCATTACCGGGACTTCACCGGCTTCCAGCCCGTTAGCGATCAGATAATCACCCATTCCGGCAATTTTTGATGACCGTGATCCGAATACGATTATAAGAGCGCCCTGGTCTTTGAGCTTTTTGATCTGGGCTGCCTGTACATCCGGTCTCAGTTCGTTTGTGCCGACAAGAACTATATCATCGGATTTGACCTCATTGTTAATCGGTACGGGTTGTACATGTCGAAGTCCGCCGGCACGGTCGCATGCTTCAGCCACGAATCCGCCCCAGTCTTCGGTCATCGGGTACTGGGCTCCGCCGCCGGGCATCATTTTTACTTCTTCCTTACCTGTCCTTGTGACTGTTTCATCATCGGTGACATACAGATTACCGCCTTTAATCGCACGGTCCGCTGCTGCTTCCGCAGCTTTCGTGATTTCACTCATTATCGATTCGGTGTGATCGAAACAACCGATAACTTTTGTGATGTATACCTCGGCAGGACTTGTTTTAATGGGCACTGTAGCCTCCTCTTCTTTTTGAGCACATCCCAAAACAACCGGAATAACAACCGACACCATCAGTACGAGCAAATAACGCATTGTCTTTCCCTCCGTTTTATTAAAATTTGGTTTGTCACAATCCTTTATAGGTGAAGTTACGAAATGTTACTGTTCCTTCTCCTGCCGAAAAAAGGCCGGTCCGTAAACTGAAAAAACCACCGAATGTATTATGATGATATCCCGATGTCTCAAAACTTCTGTCCGATTTTACCCATGTGTTGCCGTCAACACTGTAGTAGGTGCTTACTTCGTGCTTGTCGTTAACTATTCGCAGAAAAACATGTGAGCTGACAGTGTTTTTTTCATGTGTATAATCCCGTCCCCGCATATATGTAATGAAATAATCTTTGCTGACACCGATTCCTGCATATGCTTCGGAATTATAATATAATACCAGTCCTCCGACAGAAGTATCCGTGATTTGGGCTTCAACGGTAATTTCATACGCCTCGTTAACCGGTATGCACAGCAGAGGAAAGCTGTCGGCAGGTGTTTTCCCATTCGATTTAAATATGAGCTTTTTGTCTTTTAATAGTAATCTGTCCGGTGTATATTCCTTGAAAAATTGCCACTGGATTCCCAATGTGTCTCCTGAAAAATCATCCGACAATTTCATGCCGTGTACTATACGGTTACCGGCAGGTTTTCGTATGGATTGTGCCGCATCGATATTATCGGGGACTTTAAACCAGCCGTCACCGGTCCATTCAATCGGTTCCATTAACGTTTGTCTGCCGAGAGTATAGAAATTCTTTTCGTAACCGTGATACATTATCCACCAGTTACCGTTTGTGTCATCCACCAGCGTTCCGTGCCCACGAGACCACCAGCGCTCGTCCTTGTTTCCGGTGTGTACTATGGGATTATACGGGGAATGTTCCCATGGCCCCCAGGGAGTTTTGGAACGAGATGAAACTACCATGTGACTTGTTGCCGGGCCTGCTGTGCCGCCCTCTGCAACTGTCAGATAATAATAACCGTCTTTATGTGTAAGTTTCGGTGATTCGAGGCAGAAACACTCTACTATCCAGTCTTTTGGGAACTGCCATCCGTCATATACTTTTCTCGGTTCCCCGACAACTGACAAACCGTCATCGGTCAATTCAGCCAGATAGCCGTTCGATAGATGAAGATACCGTTTGCTGTCGGGGCCGACCACATGGCCGGGATCGATGTGTCCGACTTTCAGATCAACGGGTTTACTCCAGGGACCTTCGGGAGATGGCGCAGTGACAACATAGTTTGTTCCGTCAGCAGGGAAAAAGATGTAATACACATCACCATATTTAATGAAGTCCGGTGCCCAGACAGAACCGACATAATCATATAGTGCGCGGCACACCGGCTCCCAGTTCACGAGGTCTTTGGAGTGGAAAATCAACAGTCCGGGATAGTATTCGAAGGAGGAGTGGGTCATATAGTAATCATCACCGATGCGAAGAACTGACGGATCGGGATAATCACCACCGAAAATAGGATTTATGTAATGGCCGTTGCCTATGTCAGCATGACGCTGTTTTTCGTATGACATTTTCCTGTTGTCGTTATTTTGGCTTACGGCAGGGAGATTCCATAGGCAAAAAATAAATGTAAAAGAAAAAAACAAATAACATTTCATTGTATGTTTTTTTATTCGAAAAGATTGCTTCGTCATTTCATTCCTCACAATGACATGCGTATCGAGTCCAAATTAGTATAAAAAACTTCTTTCCATATAACTCATTTTCTCAATTCGTGATCTCCGTACCGGGCAAAATAAAACATGTTAATCATCCTGTCGGAGACATTGAAATTTGCATGAGGTGTTTTACCGTCAGGGGGTATTAAATATGCTGTTCCGGGTAGTTGATGCCTGATTTTTTTCCCAATCAGAACATATATGTCATCATTTATAGTTGTCCATACCTCTTCAGTCCCTTTGACATGACTGT
Organism: Candidatus Latescibacterota bacterium; assembly: GCA_016927495.1. Taxonomy (GTDB): domain Bacteria; phylum Latescibacterota; class Latescibacteria; order Latescibacterales; family Latescibacteraceae; genus JAFGMP01. The sequence goes on from JAFGMP010000109.1 coordinate 19,757, forward strand.
GGGGGTGGAAAAACGTCATGGCATCGAACTGGCAGGTTAATATGGATTCCAGTGTCCCAAGCCCGTCCTTTGTCGTAAAAAGCGATTTGACAATTCCTACCCAGTGGGCATCGGAACTGCTTACCGGAGTGGTATTTTCATTCCTGACAAGCATGTCATCATTAACACGGAAACCTTCAGGCACCGGTTCGGCGATCAGATACATGGTCAACGGTGTATCTGAGGTGTTCTGTATGCTGAATTCAAGTTTCGCCGGCATAAGTATGGAAATTCCGCAATACAGGTCCGCTGAAGTTTTTCCTGTTGAAATAGTACCTTTGCCGGTAATAATATAGAAGATTTCCTGCTCATCTTTAAGAGTGATCGGCGTTGTGGAAGCATAAGCGTCCAGGGTAGCATATGTAAATCGGTTGACATAAGCGAGTACTGCCCCTCTTGCCGGTGGATTTTCGGGATCACCTTTGGTCAGGATATCACGTTCCACCAGAGAACCGTGCGTATGATAAGGCATCGATTCCTTCCAGTTTCCCACATACATGTCGATATCGGGATCGGTTTTCGGGTTGTAAGGATTGGGATCGAGCATGCTGTAATCAGGTGTCTGGCTGATAGCTGCCAAAGAAACAAGGAGCATTAAAGTCAGACAAAAAAACATCCATATCTTTTTCATTTTTTTACCTTCCTATTATTACCAGCTAATGTCAGTTGATCATACACACCGCCAGATACTTTTTTCCGGTTATACCTTTAGTTAAGCAAAGTTTATCTTTCTTTTCTTTCTAAAGGAATATAGCGATACAACAGCAAGCTAAAGCATGCTGTTATAGGTAAAATCCACAAAAACAAACTGCTTTAGCTGTCTGTCACATTTCCCCAATCTTTAAGCTTAACTAAGGGGATAACCAGATACTTTTTTTATCTTTTTCTCAATCCATCAAATTCGAAAATGAGCCGAATTTATGAGCGTACACTTTTGTAAAAACAGCTCCAAGCAAAAAAACAACAGAAGAGTAAAATACCCACACAAAAAGGACGGTGAATGATCCGATAGCCCCGTATGCCGATCCGATATCGACATGGCCGATGTACAATCTCAGGATTATCTGAGCGACAGACAGCAATAATGTCGTCACACTTGCGCCGACGATAACATCCGACCAGTAAATTTTCAAATCAGGCAATAACTTATATATCATGGTAAACAACAATGTTATTATGAGAAAGCTCATTATCATATCCAATATCTGTAATATATAGCCGTGAAATGGAATAAAATCAGATAACAGTTCACTCAGCACTGCGAAAGATGAGCTTTTCACAATTAGTAGTATTACCATAATTCCCATAAATATTACAAGGCTGAAAGAGAACAGGTAATTTTTCAACAACCGGATAACGCCTTTTTCGGTACTATGTTCAATTCCCCAGATCAGATGCAATGCATTCCTGATCTGGAAGAAAATCATTGTTGCGCCGATTAACACTAATGGAAAACTGAAAATTGTTACAAAATAGCTCGATGGGGGCGAGTATGCCAACTCGATAATCGATTCAATGATTTCCGCAGGCTGTTGGCCCACAATATGCTGAATTTGAAGAACTATCTGGCCTTCCGCTGCCTTTTCCCCGAAAATAATTCCGACTATTCTGATTGTGATAACTAAAATCGGACCGAGAGAAAAAATTACGTAGAACGCAATGGCTGCTCCGATCAGTTCGGGTTTCTGCTGACGCCATTCACTAAATGTTTCTTTGATTATTCCGGTGATATTTTTTTGTAAATCTGCCAATTAATTATCCCGCAATGATATATAAATTCTCTCAGGCATATGACATTGCAAATTAGTCGATTAACCTTATACACCGGATATCAGGGGACTCTCATTAACCAGAACAGTTTCAACGGTTCGTCCGTCACATTGATTGTGGCATGAGGAGTCAGGCCATTCGGTGGAATTTTATATGCGGCGCCGGGAGGCAGTTCACGAATCTGTTTGCCGAGAAGGATGACAATATCGCCTTTCAATGCGAACCATATTTCCTCGACGCCTTCACCGTGGCTGTGCGGTTGTCCCATGGTCATAGGATCGAACCAGACAGGCCCCATGCCAGCGAGTGTTGCGAGGCCATGATCTTTACCGAAAAGAAGTTTATAAATATGAGTCCAGTGAACATTGCTCGATGCCGGAGTCAATATGTTTTCATCACGAACCACCATTTCTTTTTTTGTAGCAAATCCCTGAGGAACCGGCTCACCGATAAGGTACATTGTCAGCGGTTCATCGCCGGTATTTGTCATGGTAAATTCCAGCCCCGGCGGCATCAATACACCGATACCCTCATAAAGGTCGGCTGTCTTTTTTCCGGCTGTGATCGTGCCTTTGCCTTTGTAAATGTAGAATACGATCTGTTCGGTCTCGAGTTTGGATGGCGCAGTTGTTGTATGAGCATTCAGTGTGCCGTGCGAAAGTCGTTTTAACGAAGTCAGCACCGCACCTTCGGCTTTGGGGCGCATAGGATCGCCGTCACTTTCGGTAAATATATCCCGTTCGATAAGTGAGCCGAATATATGACGCGGCATCGACTGTTTCCAGCTTCGTATGAACATGTCGATATGCGGTTCAATTGCCGGATCGTAAGGTTTTCCGTCAAGCTGGCTGTAATCGGGCGCCTGTGCGAATGCAAAAGCAGCAATCAGAAACATGCTTATACAACATATCGAAAGCATCATTCTTCTCATTGTGTTTCTCCTTGTAAAAAAATTTTAGACATTAATGTTGAAAATTATTTTTCAGACGATCAATAGCCTCGCTTCAGAAAATCATCCCGTATGGATTCATCATATTCCCTGCCACCGGGTACATGATAACTCATCCAGTAATACGGAGCCTCTCCGCGTTTTTCCATTGCCTGAACATATCCGCCGACAACCGCCCAGAACGCAAAGTTGTTCATCATGGTCGTCGTCGGAATAATTTTATTGGGATAACCCGGAATGTCAAGGACTCCGTAAACATCCCCGCTGAGGTTATCCAGACTTAGATCGCATAATTCCCTGAGTGGTGCAGTCGGGATGTTGTCCTCGCGTTCGAAAGGGAATATACCTATTAAAAATGCATTTTTGTCCCGAATTTTTTGCGCCATCCCGATTTCCTCTTCCGGAGTGGCATTCGATAACGCAAGAATGACTACATCTTTGGAGGTGAGCGAATCCGGTTTCAGCGGATAAACTCCCATCAGGCCGCCTGCAGTGCCATTGGATTCGATCCAGAACTCGTTGCGGGGGCTCCATGGATGGATTCTGCCGCCTGAGAGTACACGGTCGGCTATCTCCTCACCGACGTTGTTCACGGCTCCGATATAACGTTCATGGAATGCGCTCAACCTTTCCATGAGCGTATCGATATATGTTTCCGCTGCCTGATGTGTACCCGATGTGTCTTTATAGGCCAGATTATGGGCAAGCTGGGCAGTGAGAAGCCAGTATCCAACGACTGTCATCGGGCTGGTTGGCAGGATTTTCAGGTGAAGGGTAGGAGTGAGCGCCGGAGTTACGATACCGTCCTCCTTTGGCCCCCATGTGTAGATAAACATGTTGGTCATGTCTTCGATAAAATAATCGGGATGATCATTAAAATTTAGAGGCGAGTAGCGGTTTGTGGTCATGGGGAAACCGATTCCGACAACATAACAACCGTTTTTGTATGCTTTTTCGACATGTTCGCTCGGATTGGCGACCATAAGAAAATCATTCGGGCCAAGTTCGGGTGTTCCGGGGTATCCACTGTTCTGGCCTTTAGGATCAGGTGCAATATTCGGATTCCCCGGTATATCCCCGGCGCATGCGCCGCCGTACATAATGTGCGGAGTCCCGATCCCGGATATAGTCTTTCCACCTGACATCTTACGTTGTGCGCCTATTTTACTTGCTTCGCCGATCTTGCCGAGTTCACGTACCTTGATCATATGCAGCAGATCATATGACATTCGCAAATACAAATCGGCGTAGTTACCCAACTCCGGGAAATAGGTTTCTTCATCTGGTCCGGATTGATCTGTCGAACACCCCGTCATGTAGAAAATTCCTCCGGTGATTATTAATAAAGTGGCGCCGATACCCAAAATACGACGTAATAGAATATCCATGTTAGCTCTCCGTGACTCAAAGATGCAATTTTATATAAAAAATTATTTATAGAATAATAAAAACTGCCTGTCCGATCAATAACCTCTTTCAAGAAAGTGGACATGGATCGAATCGGTATATGCCTTGCCTCCGGGTACGTGCCAGCTCATCCAGTAGTACGGCGCCACACCCTGAGCTTCCATATTCTGCACATAGGCTCCGATGATCGCCCAGAATGCGTAATTGTTCATCATGGCCATAGTCGGGATGATTTTATCTTCATAACCCGGCATTTCGAGAACACCGTACTTGTCGCCGCTCACATTATCCAGGCTGACATCGCACAGCTCACCGAGCGGAGCTGTCGAGAAACCGTCCTCACGGTCAAACGGATAAATCCCGACAAGGTACGCATTCTTTCCCCGGATTTGTTTCGCAAGTCCAAGCTCAATCTCCGGTGTTGCTCCCGCCATAGCCAGTACCACGACGTCTTTCGGAGTCAGTTCTTCCGGCTTGAATTCTGCCGGGGCAATGATTTTGCTGGAATATGATCCCGTGCTGGTGTAGAATCCTCCCGGATGGATTGGGTATATTCCCATCAACGAACCGGCAGTACCGCCCGCTTCGTAATAAAACTCCCACCGTGAGCTGTGAACATACAGTTTGCCGCCGGACAGCACCCTGTCGGCGATTTCCTTGCCGATAATATTAACATCATCGATATAATTTGCATGAAATGTTGCGAGGCGTTTCATGAGAATGTCAAGATACTGTTCTGCTGCCTCGTATGATCCAGATGTATCGGTATACGCAAGATTATGAGCAAGCTGTGCGGTGATAAGCCAGTATGCTACGACGGTCATGGGGCTTGTCGGGCATATTTTCAGATGTGGTGTCAATGCCGGTGTTACAAAACCATCCTCTTTCGGGCCCCATGTATAGATCATCATATCGACTTGTGATTCCATAGTAATTTCAGCGTGATCGTTGAAAGCAGGCGGAGAGTATCGGTTTGTCGACATGGGATAGCCGATACCAAGGAAATAGCATCCTTTATTACGGACATCCTGCTTTCCGGTCCCCGCAGTGATGAGGAAATCACCTTTTCCAAGCTCGGGGAATCCTCCCTGCCTGGGATGTTTGGGATGGTTAATGTTGTAATCAGGCGCAATATTGGGATTTCCGGGAACATCTTCATCACATGCGCCGGCATACATGATGTGGGGTGTGCTGATATTCGACCAGATTGTCCCGCCCGCGAGTTTGCGCTGTGCTGCGATTTTTGTGGCTTCTCCGATTTTTCCCAGTTCACGGACACGCATCATGTGAAGCAGATCATATGAGCCGCGCAGATAGAGATCGGCATAATTATCCAGTTTCGGGAAATACATTTCTTTCTGTTGGGGTTGTGTAGTATTGCATCCCGAAATGTTTATCAAAGAACCGATACATATAATAAACACAACAAATAAAATGTTTTCCTTTTTTATCAAGCGGTTCAATTGAACCTCCCTAAATGTTTGAATTAAATTTTTAATGTTCATTCACCCTGAGGGTCAAGCGTTATATCTATCAAACGATCACCATCGAGATCGCAAAGGTTTACTGCAAGTTTTATATCTTCCTTATTTCCGCCTGTTTTTTTAACCTCGATCACAAGAATATTTTCACCTTCGTTAAATTTGAGAAACGGCATGGGTGTGGGATCATAGGGCAGGGGATCTTCGGGTTTGATTTTATCCGCTCCGTTGAAGAACGACCGTATTTCAGCGCCCTTTGCACCGACAAGCAGTTGCCCGCATAAATCCTTTCTCGGTGTGTTGATACGCAGCGCAAGATAATACAGTGATCCTTTGCGGGCTTTATCGCTACCCGGCAGGCTGTAGAGTAAATTTTCCTGCAGTTTGAAAGGTTTCGATACGTTGATAGTCTCATCGATGACAGCATCGCCATCGATTAAATCCCATTGATTTTTCTCTGTAGTAGTACCAATATGCGGATTTAAATTTGACACATCGTCGAGGGGGGATTTTAACGGTCCGAGAATAAACCATTTTCTGATACCCCGGGCGAAATATGTTTCTGCCGCTCTGACATAATTATGGCTCAGTTTTTTTACCGGTGGGCCGGATATGGTGATTTTGTCGGGATGCCATTCGCCGATTTTTTTCTTGTTAAGTAAGCGGAGAAGGTCATAATCGAGCGGATTGTAACCCATGACCATCATAGAGACAGCCTCGGTTGCAACCACATCGCCGCCTGCAATAACTACATTATGATTAAGCCGTACACCGTTCTGACCGTGATGCTGTTGATTGGTCGACCAGAAGCCTTCAACCACCGCATAATCGGGATTAATTGCGCAGCCAAGATCGGCAACTCCACGAAGAAGCCCCATTTGGCTCCCCTGATGAATTTTTTGCTTTGAATTGCCGTCACCATATGTTTGCGAATGAATACATCCGACCAGATTTTTCATGCAGAGCGTAACACCGGCACTCGAATGTGTCTTAAGAACCGGAACCGAAATGAGAACATCGCAATCCATCACCGTACGCGGCAGATATATACCGCGCCGTTTTGTCCATTCGGTTTCGGAGGTGCCGTCGGGATCACCCGGTTTGACATACTGTAGAGCACCCGTTCCTGTTTTGTAGGGATCGAAATCGGTGACATAAATCGCTTCATCCTCGTTGAGATCGATTATGTCTATTGTTGTACCCTGACGTTTGCTGCTCAGGGTTTCTGCAATTTCAACATAGGACATATTGCCGAATGCCTCCCATTTGCAGTGCCATCCGTCCAGAAATTCCTCTTTTTTGAGTTTCCTTCCCGACGAATACCAGATGGGGCCCTCGGCTATACTGATACGGTGGGGACCAATACGTTCGATAAGATACTCGGCAACAGCTCTGACAACCCGGAGATCGGTAACGAGCCACCAGTGTTCGACACCATCGGCATGGAAATCACTCATGGTCACCGGGCAGGTTACGAGATTTGGTTTAATGACTACCCAACTGTCATGCGATACGATACCGGGGAGATTTCGCTTCGATGTGTCGCGGTCCAATGCAAGCCATACAATTTCCCGAACCTGCTCGTAATCGAGAAGCGAATCGAGCGCTTGTGGTTTTGAAAGCGCAGGATCGTTTGAGCCTGCAATACCTACCAAGGCCGATCCTGTCGAGGGTTGTGTCGCTGCGGTCGAAGTATGTGGATGCGATAAAGTAGTCATCTGTTTCCCTGCAATGAGTGATCCTGTAATTGCAGCTTGTTGAAAAAATGTACGTCGTTTCATTATTAAATCCTTATGATATTACTTTACGGTAAATATTGGATTGTATTAACGCCTGTATTGCTGTCCGGCCGTTTTGTTCAATTGATATTTTTCGTTAATGATTGTTGAAATATTTTGTAAAAATAAAGAAATTTTCACAACAATCAAACTTCATTTTGTTTTTTTAAAGAGGAATCGGAGTTTTTAATTGCATTCATCAAAGAAACATATTAAAAAAATCCCGGAAAGTGATCAATCCGGGATTTTGCTTTAAAACTTTATGAATAGTATTGGAACCGTTTTATAAATCTCCGATGGCAAGACGTCTTGTTAACAGATCGGATGCTTCATCGAAGTACGATAATGACGTTATAAGTTCGGTATCATCAGTATGCCATATTCTGTACCGCGCTTCAGATCCCCAGATCATACGGGCAATTTCCTGTTTGATCTCACGTTCGATAAAATGACTGCTGATCTGGAATAGTGATTCATCAAGATCGATTCCCGCCTCACGGAAGCTGTTTAAAACGATATTCCGGGAGTTTTCTTCAATGTTATGTTTCTGAAGCAGTTCCTCCAATTCCTTTTTTAACGGAGAAACATCATCTTTTATATTTTCATTATATTTCAATGCAAATTCTTTGAAACGGTCTAATTCTGCTTCAGGTATATTGTATTGCAGTAAAAAATCTTCAAAATACTTAGGGATATCATTATGTTTGAGCAGATAATCATCTGCAAATTCAAAAAATACATGAGTTGAACGAAGGTTTCTCTCCAGGGTATTTAACCGTTGTGACGGTTCGATTGTGACGTCGGGAGTGATGCCTCCACCACCATAGACCTTACGTCCGAGATCGGTAAAATATATCGGCCGGCCGGCTTTTGATGAGTCAGCCGCATTCGGATCGATATCGTCGAGTCCTTCTTTGATATATTGATCTTTACCATTATCATAGGGTCTCTGGATTAATCTGTCGGAGGGAGTATAATAGCGGGCCACTGACAGCACCAGAGTTCCGAAGTCTTTTTGGGTGAGGCTGTTTCTCAGCGGATATTGATTCATAACAAGTCCTTTGCCGAACGATGTTTGTCCGACTATAAGGGCACGGTCATGATCCTGAAGAGCACCGGATACAATTTCCGAAGCCGAAGCCGACCCGTGGTTAATCATGACAATCAAAGGAATATCACAATAGCTCTGATTATCGCCATAATCTCGGGCTTCCCATACTTTATCTTCCTCTTTTTGCTTTCCTTTTGTGTAAACAATGACACCCTTGTTTATGAAAAAATTTACCACTCCGACCGCTGCATCAAGGGAGCCGCCCGAATTATTGCGAAGGTCTAAAATCAGGCGCCTCATTCCCATCGCTTTTAGTTTTGACAAAGCGTTACCGACATCATTTTGGGTATTTATGGTAAACCGTGTCAGAGCAATATAACCGGTAGTATCATCTATCATATATGAATGTGATACACTGTCCAGGTTTATACTTTCACGGGTTATGGTGAATTTAAGCAGTTTTTCTTCGCCCGGTCTTTCGACATGTACGTTCACTTTCGAACCCGGTTCACCCCGTAGCTTTTCCCTGACAGTTTCTTCATCAATTCCGATGGCGTCTTTATCGTCAATTTTAACAATTCTATCTCTTGATATGATACCTGCTTTCTCTGAAGGCCCGCCTGTTATTGACTCGATCACCGTAATCTTATCATCGAGCAATGCAAACGTTATTCCGACTCCCTGGAAGTTTCCTCTGATTTTTTCAGTGAATTCCTCAGCTTTATTTTTTGGTAAAAAACTTGAATGAGGATCGAGTTTTTTTATCATACCATCAATAGCGCCCTGGTATAACTCAGAACCGCTGATCGTATCAACATAAGCCTCCCTTACCACTTTAAGAAAGGCATTTTCAAGCTGGAAAATATCCATAAAATCCGAAGGATAATCCTGGCTTTTAACATTCTGCGGAAATACTGCCAAGAACAGCAACACAATTAAAATACTTATGTTAAATGAAATTTTTCTCATGTTAAAAACTCCTGTTGTTTAAATTACTTTTCCCGGCAGAATATCGATTAATGTTATTTGCTCATGCAATTCTTTTGTGGCATCGTGATCAGGAATTTCAGGTACAAATTTAAATTCAGGCCTTTTCAACGTTCCGATTTTACGACCTATACTTAATATTTTTGAATATGGAAGGCTTGATCCTGCCATGATTGCCACATCGATCGAATATTCATGCATAATATCCGATAATTCATTTATCAGACCCAATATATGTAAACCATCAACTTCTCTGCCTCTTATTGCTCCAGGTGTTGTTTCAATACATCCTATTAAGTCGTACGACGAGTATTTTGAATTTTTAAAAACATTACGTAATGTTACCGCATCCGATATCGAACCGACAATAATTGCACGTTTTACTCTTATTACTGCTTTTCCGGAATATAATTCTTCAAAAACAAAACGCCATCCTGAAATAAATATTGTATTAAAGCCCCAGGAATAAAACGACGCAAGACGCGAAAAGTTGTATTCTTTTATAAAATTTACAATAAAAATATTAAATAGGAAACCAATAAATACACCGAGAAGGGCACGTTCGCTGCTATTTCGGTATCTGTGGTATATTCCGAGGAAGTAAAATGTAGTCATGTAAAGCATCGAATATACAACGAAAATACTTACCCATTGCACATTGGAATATTCCGGAGCATTATCGAGAGAAATATTAAATCGCATGAATATTCCAAGTACAAGTGAAATATTCAAAAGAACCAAATCCCTGATAGGTTCGCGTGTGTTTTTAAGAAGATTTATACCATAGACACAGCCCATTACCGCATATATAGCGGTTATTAGCAACCATCGCGGGAAATGTAGCTTTGATTCTTTTGAATGATGTTTGTCTACAAAAATCTGCATCGCATCATAAAATACCCGAACACTTTTCAATGAAGGGACCGTTTTTGTGCTTTCACCCTTGAAATGAATAATTTCAGTCCATGGGACATAGTAAATTTTCCAGCCCGCCTGTTTGATTCGGTAACACAGATCAAGATCCTCACCATACATAAAAAAGTCTTCATCGAAAAAACCGACTTCAGTTAATGTTTGCTTTCTCAGCATCATAAATGATCCTGAAATCGCATCAACTTCGGTTAATGAATCAGGATCGAGGTATGTGAGATTATATGCTCCGAATGTTTTTGATTTTGGGAATAAATTTGAAAGACCGACCATTTTAAAAAATGCACCACCCGGAGTGGGAAATCCACGTCTGCATGCAAGCTGAAGTGAGCCGTCGGGATTGATGACTTTACATCCTGCCGCACCGGTTTCAGGATGACTGTCGAGAAAATCGATCATTATACGCAGGGTATCATGACTCAGGACGGTATCGGGATTCAGTATCAATATATATTTTCCGGAGGCCAGTTTCAGAGCCTGGTTATTCGCCCTGCCGAATCCGAGATTTACTTTATTTTCAATAAGTTTAACCGAGGGATGTTTCGATTTTACAATGGATACGCTGTCATCCGAGGATGCGTTATCCACAACAAAAATTTCATATTTAGTATTTCTGGCTGCATCCTTTACTGTTGTCAGCGCCTGATCAAGGAAGGATGAAACGTTGTAACTCACTATGATAACGGAAATATCCATTACAGTTTTCCGATCAATTTAAGAAACCTGAGTTTCCATACTATCCATGCCGCTTCACGGGCAATGCCGAATGACATTTTCGACGTCCCTTTTGTACGGTCATAAAAAACAATTGGAATTTCAACTATTTTAAATCCTTTTGCCGCAGCACGCATAGACATTTCAATCTGAAATGCATATCCGGTGCTTCTCACCTTATCGAGGTCGATCGATTCGAGAACATCACGGCGGTAACATTTAAAGCCACCGGTAGCATCGCGAATGGGCAAACCGGTCACCGCCATCGAGTAACGATTGGCAAAATATGATATTAGAAGTCTGCCAAGGGGCCAGTTGATGACATTAACGCCGGTAATATACCGTGAGCCGAGAACGAGATCGGCTTCTTTGATTGCCCCCATAAAATCGTGAAGATAACAGGGCCTGTGCGAAAAATCGGCATCCATTTCGAAAAAAAGGTCATAATTATGTTTCAAACCCCACCTGAAACCTGCTATATAAGCCGGGCCGAGACCCTTTTTTTCCTCGCGGTGAAGTACATGAATCCTTTTATCTTCATCGGAAAGGTTTTCGGCAATATTACCTGTACCGTCCGGCGAGTTATCATCGACAACCAGAATTTCGAAATCATACGGCAATTCGAGAATCGCCTGAGTTATTTCAACGATGTTTTCATTTTCGTTGTATGTGGGGATTATTATGAGTGCTTTCATAACTATAAATCCGGTTAGTTTATTTTGATAAAAATTTCATACCTTTTTATTTTTTCTTTAATGCATACTGTACTCCCGGTACGGCAAGAGCTACAACCACAATCAGCAGCGCTGTGAGGGTCATTTTTTTACCGGTTGCATAAGGACCTGACCGGAATTCAAAGGTTACTTCGTAATTCCCTTCAGGAAACGGTATCGCCATAAACGTACCGTAGGCTTTGGAAATCTCCACCTGCTGCTTATCAATATACGCTTTCCAATAGGGCACAAAGTTTTCGGATAAAACAAGGTATCCGGGTTTAGCTGATCCTGCAATAATTTCTATCCCTGACTTGGTATATGTAATGTTTTCGACACGGGCCAAAATCGTATCGGATTCCGTCTGCTGTACCGGTAATTCATTTCCTTTGTCAATAATGACGATTTTTGCAGGATCAAATGTGCTGTCTTTTAGCATTTCCACCGCAAGGGTATCGTTGGGTTCCACAATACTTCCGTAAACGATACGGGCACGATCCAATCCCGAGGGATTTTCAAGCAGTTCTATGCCGCTGTTTGTGGGAAACGGAATATACCTGACACCGGCAATCTTAAGAAAATTATTGTCGATGATTTTTTCCGGATTAAACTCATTATTACCAAGCCACAAAGACAGATAATTAGGCATAGATCTGCCGCCGGTATACAGTTCATAACTCTGTAGCTCGTTGTTGTGGTGTCCGTCCGCCGCCTGGATGCCGAACATTGCATAATAATTGGGACTCCGCATTCTGGCCGCCTGCATTATTAACCCAAGGATTCTGAACGGTTTCCGGTCTGCCATCTTGCTTTTAATTTCCGATACTTCAGCGCCGGGGGCGATTGCGTTATTTGTCGAAGGATCAAGTACTTTTATAAAGCGGCTGTTTACAATTGTCTCGTCAACGAAAGCGATCAATCCGACCAGTACCACCAGCGCGGGTATCCCTATTTTTTGCGACAAAAACATCCATAAACCAAGCAGGCAAACAGTCACGAACAATAAAGCCTTCCACATATCACGGATAACGGACGGAATATTGTCCTTCATAGTGGTTTTGGCTGATTCCGCATTTCTATACATCATGACAACCGTGCTCTGTTCGCTTCCCTGCATACTGGCTGCCCTGTGATATTCTTCGATACGTGAATCGGATATATCACGATATACTGTGTTGCGCCAGATGTCGAAAAGGCCGTTTGCCGCCAGACTTGAAAACAGCGTGATGACAATGAGTCCGCCGACCGCATACAGTATTCTTTTGTCGCCGGATTTAAATGTTGTCTTCCGCTCGAAAAATGAACCTAAATATGAAGCTGCCATAACACATGCGGAGAATAGAAAAAGAAATATCATCATACTCGGTGCACGGAAGTTTTTTATACCCGGCACCAAAGCATAAAACAGACGGTAGATCGGTGTAGTGGCGCCAAGAGAGTAGATGAGTGACAACAGGGCAAGACCCAGAAAAAAATACATCCGTCTGTTACGGTACGTCAGTAATGCCAACGCCGCCAGAAGAATGGGAAGGATGCCGTGATATTCGGTGTTGAGCTTAAAGGGATTTCTTCCCCAGTAGGTGGTTTTTGTCAGGTTACCGATACCGCCCTCAAAGCCGGGAAAAGCGGGAATGACCATGCCCATGGCCTCTTCCGGGTGCATCGCCCATGATGTGGCATAGTCATATCCTGTTCGTTCCTCACCTGACCGGACGGACTGGGATGTCGTAAATTTGTAGGAGGGGAAAAGCTGTACCGCACCGAGCATTACGGCAATAATAACGGCAGCACCAAAAAAGGCTGTTTTAATAGCTTTTTTATTTCGGGTTTCTTCAGGTGAGAAAAATAAGCGGAAAAAGAAATACAGCCCAAGCGCCCAGTATGAATAATATGCCATCTGAATATGGGATGTCAGAATCAAAAGCCCCATGACTGCGCCTAATCCGGCAAAGGTATAATACTTCGGTTTATTCATGCCGCTTTCGAGCAGTGCGAAAGCCAGGGGCAGAAAAGCGATCACATACATTTTGGCGTCATGGCCGGAATAGAGCAGGGTCACGAATGACGGCGCCAGCATATACATCAAACCACCGAGAAATGCCGCCTCACGGCGAACCTTGAGCGTTCTGAGGAATATATACATGAACACACCGGCGAGAAAGACATGCCAGACCAGTTTATGTCCGAGCGCGCGTGTCAATGGCATAAAGAATTTCAGCCATGCACCGGGGTAAAATGTGTCGCCGTGCATCGCATCTATAAATGGCATTCCGCCGAGTATAAGGGGGTTCCACTTTGGAATACCACCGAACTGTGCATGAAAGTCTTTATAGTACTGTCTCGTATAGATACCGTCTGGTATGGTGTCGCTGCCGAACAGCATGACATCGTTAAACAAAAACGAGCGAAAGAGAATAATAGTGGCGATAAAATATACAGCGAAAAATATCCATTTGGCTTTATCGCCGGAAATCAGTTCGGCAAACGAAGATGTATTTCCGGAAATAGGAGTATTGGAATGTTTAACCGTTTGTCGTTGTTTTTTCTTTGCCATAATGCAGTAAACCCTTTCCAAATAATACCGGAACCACACAAGCTATTTCAACAAAGGTAATCATCAACCTTAACGATACAGAGAGCACGGCAGCCACTCCTGCAGGCACATAACCGGTGAGCAGAACAGTCAGTATACTTTCACGAACGCCGATGCCGCCGGGAGCGAAAAAAGCGATATATCCCAGGATGTAGGCTACGGCATAAGTCCCTGTCAGATACAGGGGATTAATGGTTGTGCTTCCGGTTACAGCCGATATAAAAAGCCGGAACGATCCTCCGAAAATAAACCACGAACACAGGTACAGGAATGTAATCCTTATCGCAGTCGGGGTTTTGTATTTGATGGAGATTTGTGATCTCCCCATTTTTTTCAGGAGGAAGTTGAGCGACCATTCAAGGTTTCGGGGCATCATGAATACCGGAACAAGCACAATCAGTAATGGTAATGCCCACAACACCTGAAATCTCCCGTCATATGTGCCTTTAAATATAAGAAAAAGAATCAAAAACACAAATGAAGATAGAATGGAATATGCCTGTGCGCATATCGCCGATGTTCCTGCAACAACACCGGGTATGCCCGATTTGCCCGCCATGTAAGCGATACCCGCGATTGTCCATAGTTTGCCGGGGATGTATCTTCCCAGATTACCGATAAAGTATATGTTCCATGCTTCACTGTACGGCACAGTATATCCGAGGGCTTTGAGAACAACGCTCCATATCCATACGAGAAACGCATACCCACAGCAAAATCCCAAAAATGATACCATAAGGTACAGGGGATTTATGTGCCAGTTAAATGATTGAATCGCTTTCCAATCTTTAATTACCATTTTGGTTATGAAAAAAATAACTGTCAGGACAGCAATTATTTTCAGCGGAAGCGATAATTTTTTTATATGCGTATTCATTTTATAAATATGTCGAATTTGGGAAAAGAATCAACGGATAGGTTTTTGTCAATAATTGCCGCATACAGTTGAACAAAATGCCGTGAAACATTGTCGTAGTTCACACTGCTCTCTATAACGCGCCGTGACCGCGCTCCATACTCCTTACGTTTTCCCTGGTCGCTTATAAGTTCAATTATTGCGGATGCAAGAGCATCAGGATTACGTTCAGGGACCAGCAGGCCGTTTTGTTTGTCCCATACAAGTACCGGGATGCCGCCGACATTCGATGCGATAATCGGCAGTCCTGCTGCCATCGCTTCGGGAACGACCACCGGGAGACCGTCAACAGCACCACTTTCGTGTTTGATCGACGGCACGACGAAAATATCGGCCATTTTGAAGTACTTGGGAACATCATCACGCATCACCGGGCCGGGCATTATAACACGGTTGGCTATGCCGAGGCTGGCTGTAAGCGCTTTCATTTCATCGAACAGAACACCACCTCCGGCAAGAACCAGTATGACACCGTGAAATTGACCCGCAACTTTCCTGAATGCATCCAGAAGATAATCGAACCCTTTAACATACACCATCCGCCCCATTGCCAGTACAACGGTATTGCCTTCAGGTATTCCGAGCTTTTTCCGGAGTTGTAAAGCATCGGCATCACTGACATCCGTTGAAAAATTTGCTTCGACCGTGTTGGGTACGAGGCCGATTTTACCGGTATCGATGCCAAGTTTTCCGAGGCGCTGTGTAAGATCGGGGCTGGGTGATATGATATACCGTGCCAAAGATCCGGCGAACCGTGCCATCTTGCGGAACAGGATGTTTTTCTCGGCAGTGAATATGTCGGAGCCGTGCAGTTGAATAAGAAGCGGGACACCGGTCGCCTGAGAAACCTTAGCAGCAATATAACCGTTTGGCAGTATCCAGTGCGCATGGAGTACATCAGGTTTTTTTTCTTTGACAAGACGTTTGAAAGCCCGGTATGCGCCCAAAAACAGAAGAGGGGAGAGCGCCAGCACATGTTTTCTGAACCGTACATTCCCTTCGATGGTTCGCGAATATCCGAGTATATGGAGCCGTTCCGGCCAGACATAGCGGTATGTCCGCAGGTCGATGGTATGATCCCCTGCGGTACGGTTCCATGCGGGATCATATGCTGTCAGGACTGATACTTCAACATCCTCTCTGGCGATGTGTTTCATGAGGTGTTCGACAAAAGGGGCATTAATATCTCCCTCGAACCGTGGGTACGTATGGGTGAGCGTGCAGACTTTCATGTGGATGATGCAGAATCGATGTGGTAAGTTTTCTCTTTTTCCATTCTGCTGTGGGTTATGAGTTCCGCAAGAAGCCCCGTCGAGATAAATTGAACGCCTAACAGAAAAAGGAATATCCCTCCGACGAGATAGGGAACTCTTCCGCTGATTCCCTGGAAATTATTTTTTATAAATATTATCACGACATGCAGATTCACCAAACCCCCCAGAAAACAGAATACAATGCCCACCGATCCGAACAAATGCAGCGGTTTGGATGTATATTTAGTCAGCAGGATAACGGTCAAAAGATCGAGAAATCCGCTGATAAAGCGTTTGATGCCGTATTTCGAACGACCATATTTCCTCGGATGATGTTGTACCGTAATTTCACCTACCCTGTAGCCGTTGAACTTGGCGAGAACGGGGATATAACGGTGCAATTCGCCGTAAATGCTGAGCGATTTGACCACTTCCCTGCGGTACGCTTTAAGGCCGCAATTAAAATCATGCAGTTTAAGCCCGCTGATAAATCTGACTGCCGAGTTGAACACTTTCGACGGCAGTGTTTTCGACAGGGGATCGTGACGGTGTTTTTTCCAGCCCGAAACCATATCGTAACCGCTTTCGAGTGCTGCGACAAGCTTCGGTATCTCTGCAGGGTCATCCTGAAGGTCGGCATCCATGGTAATGATGTAATCGCCCTCAGCAACATCGAATCCTGCCTGAAGAGCGGCGGCTTTACCCGAATTCGCCATAAACCGGATTATCTTCACCTCGGGATCTTTGTCACGAATCTTCGTAAGCTCGTCGTACGAACCGTCCGTGGAGCCGTCATCGATAAATATGATCTCGCCGGGCGCATTCATGCTTTCAAGCGCTTTAACGATCAGCCCGAACAACTCTTCGAGACTATCCCGCTCGTTGTAGAGGGGTATGATTACCGATATTTTTTTCATTTGTACCCATTGATTTTTTTACAATATTTCATCGATTGTCACTCTGAGTGTAACGAAGAGTCAAAAATGATTATTCACTTTGTTCAGAATGACAGGATAGATACGGTATTTGCATGATTTTATTTAACATTAAACAAAGTTTATGAATCACTTGGATTGAAAATCATTAGTTCACATTTTATCATTCAAATTTTTGCAAACGTTCGTTCCCATATAGTTTCCCACTGATACTCGGCAGCCATATCGACAGCCCGCTTTCTCATATGTTCATAACGCTCTTCATCGGCAAAAATGCCGCATACCGTTTCCGCAAGCTTTACAGGATCATGTTCCACAATAACACCTGCACCTTTCTCTTTAATTTCACGCGCTACTGCCGGAACATCGGTAATAAGCACCGGAAGCCCGCAGGCGAGGTATATTTTAACCTTACCGGGGTCGCAGTACTTCTTATAGGTCGTATCATCAGCCGGATATGTAGCCAGCGCAAGCCCGCATCCGATCAGCACATTATACACATCCTCATCCGTCGCAAGAAACCCGGTGAATCGTACGTTATCGGTTATTCCGAGCGTTTCGGCACGGTTTTCAAGGCTGTTTTTCAATTCGCCGCCACCGGCAAACACAACGTTTGCCTCAGGGTAAACTTTCAGAATCTCCGGCAGCGCTTCGAGAATCAGTCCCGGTCCGTGCTCAGGTCTGAGCGCCCCGAAATAAACGATCGAAAAACGGTCGATTTCACTCAGCGGTTTACGGTGTATGGAATCGAACATACATCCCAGCGGGACAGTTATCTGCGGCGCCGATTTTTCCTTTTGTATGCCGATGTTCTCACGGCCCGCGATCATCGCCTCCGACACATTCCAGATTACATCCGCATGGTAGCAGCACAGTTTGTTGATGTACTGGTACACCGCATTCAGAAACCGTCCCGGAAAGCGCACCGGAGAAAAATCGATCACATAATAAACAACTCTCCGTACCCGGCCGATTTTCCTAAGTATAAGGCCTGCAAGGGTGTTCAGATTATCGGAACCGATATACAGGTCATACTTACGCCCGCTTCTGATCACATAATATATCGAAAAAATAAGGTCTTTAATGTAGAAAAGCAAGGCATTACATTCCTTTGGGGGAATGGAGGTCGCCGTTATTTCATGTATTATTTTACCATCGGAATCATACTCGACGACTGTAGTGTTGAGTGGAATCTGAACGGCATCGGGAAAGGGATGCCGTACATACAGGATCGACGATGCTTTCCCCCGCAGATAACGAATGAGTTCTGCCTCGGGTGTTCCCGCAGATTCGAAATAGGTATGCTTTACCGAAACTATCGATTTTCCATGTACATCGAACATTTAGCAGGTCTCGAAATCTCACCCTCTATAAATTTTTTGAGAGGGGAAAAGTAGGAGAGGGTTTAATAAAAACAATAACATAGAATTGTGTTTATTATCGTCATTTTATTCCTCGCGATGACAGGTAAATTACATGTAAATGTTATATCTCAGCGAGTAATGTCAAAAACCATGATCAGTTATTTGCGTTTCATTTTTCCTATTAATCGGCTTAGTATCCCAGCCGGAAAAGCAATCGCTCTCACTATATGGTTGCATATAATTCCGGTAAAAAATAACGGTACCGATATAGGATCCAGACAGGAAAGCGATGTAATTAAAACCACAGACAGATAGATTACCCATAAAGTCTTATAAATGCCTATTGGAAGGACTACCCATCCCGTAATCAGGATGAGCCACACTAACGTTAGCGCGATAGGCCATATGTTTTTCCTTATGCCGTATGATTGAATCAAATCATAACCATCCGAAAACGATTCCCGCGCGATAAACCTGAAATAGGGTAAAAACAGCGGCGGAACCTTTTTCATAACCGCTGCATCCGGATCATACCGTATTTTCCCGCGGGAAAGCGCACCCGAATATATAAATCGTTCGTCCTGTCTGAATCCATAATCTTTCAGGCTGCCTTCACGAAGTAATTCCGCACGGAAGAAAACCGAATCCAGCGAACCTTTTACCACATCCTGTACGGGCCGGTATCCGTACAGATATGCCTCTTTCCCGCGTGTTATAATCGATGAAAACACAAGGCCGGCGATATGCTCAAGTCGCGAAGAGTAATCTCCGGGAATCACAGGCCCGCATACGATACAGACTTCGGGATCCTCAAAATTTCTGACGGCATTTTTCACCCATGAGCCTACCGGAAGGCAATCATGGCACAAAAATCCGATGATTTCCGGTGAGTCGGCCATATCTGTGATCCATGTTACAAGACTTTCATCATTCCTGAAAAATTGAATGTTTGTGTGTTTGTCATCCAACGTGTCATCGTCAGAAATACAGACTATCCGTGTATTCGTATCCAGTGAGATGCGTTTCATCACTTCCGCAGGCGGTGGACAACCCCGTACTGCTACAAGCACCGGTTTGACGATACGGATTTGCGGGTGTCTGTTTTTGTCGTAATATCTCATGATTCTCAAGCGGTATAATACTGCCAGAGTATCGATGAAAAGATTGAGGATATCCTCGAAACGGATTCGACCCCATTTGAGGTCACGTTTGAATTCGAGGATGACCGGCACCTCGACTATGCTGTATCCGAACCGTACCGCAGTGGCAAGCAGTTCGACATCATACGCAAATTTTTTGACCAGCAGACGGTGGAGCACATCATCGAGCACTTTACGCCTGAATACTTTGAGACCGGTCTGGGTATCCCGTACCGGCAGATTGAAGAGGGTTTTGATGAAAAAGTAATACATCCAGCTTGCGGCTTTACGTGACCAGGGATAATCCAGTTTTGATTCGGGGTGATGTTTCGATGTCACAACAATATCGCATGGAGTAGTGTTTAAGACCTCGATCAGGTTCAGAATCTGGGAAGGATGTAAATCGAGATCGGCGTCGAGAAACACGATAATATCACCCTTCGAATGCTCGAAACCGCTCCTGAGCGCCATCCCTTTGCCCATATTGTAGGGATTACTTGCCGCAACAACATTACCGTAAGTCGCAACAGCACGTTTGATTTCATCGATAGTATTATCCGATGAACCGTCGTCTACAGCGACAATTTCAGCCTCGATGCCTGCTTCACCCAGAACCTTGCGGGTCATGCTGATGTTTTCGAAAATGCACGCGCCCTCATTATATGCGGGCATGATGATTGATATGGTTTGTTCCACTCGCTGTTCCCGTATTAACCAAATTTCGTGCTGTTTTTTCGTGGTTGTCAAAATAATGTAATGTCGAAAATTAAACAGATAATACTGTATAAAGTTAGTGCAAAAAGAGTATCCTGTGCAAGAAAAAGCTATGGGATACGGCTATATTAGTTACAAATAAGTGCATAACCTTAGTAGTTTTATTAATATTTCCATGTGTCATTTTGAGCGGGCATAGTGAGCGAAGCAATGTCCCGTAATAGTTCCGGTTGAATAAAACTTTTGATATGTATCATTATTTTTTCATTTGCGGTATTGTCTTACTCTGTGTTAATTGCTGTCATGCCCTCACACCTTAATCTCCTCTACTATGTGAAACAGAAGGGAAACAAGTGGAGTGAGGGTTCGTTCATGTCGAAGATAATTATTAAGCGAACAAAGAACAATGTACCGGATTATCCTCTTTGAATTAAAATTAAAGCTTGAACCAATAAAACAGGAGTTATCATGGATAATGCAAAAATTGCACAATTGAGAAAACATTACGAGCATGCGTTGTTTGACGATGTCATTCCTTTCTGGATGAAGCACTCACCCGACCGTGAGTACGGCGGTTATTTCACACTGCTCGATTTTGACGGCACTCCATATAGCACCGATAAATTCATGTGGCCGCAAGCCCGTGAAGTCTGGCTCTTCTCAACCCTGTGCGATATGGTGGAAAAACGTGACGAGTGGGTTCAGATGGCAAAGCTGGGCTGGGATTTTATCATGAAGCATGCATTTCATGAGAGCGGACGGGCATATTTCAGCTTCAAACGTGACGGTACACCACTAACTATGCCCCGTCAGATATTCTCGGAGACGTTCATCATCATAGCGGGCATACGCTACCATCGTGTAACCGGCGATCCCGAAGCAGCCCGTGTGGCTCACGACCTGTACAAAAAAGTCGTAGAGTGGGCGGAAACTCCCATTGCCGGAAGCCAAAAAGCCATTCCCGGAGCCCGTCCCATGAGCGGCCATGCAGTGCCGATGATTCTACTCAATGTCACCCGTGAGATGACGCTGCTCGACGGCGA
>JAFGMP010000110.1 GCA_016927495.1 Candidatus Latescibacterota bacterium
GGTAAGCAACAAAATCACGGTTTGAAACGATTGGTGATAGGTAGCCTTCGGTCACGGCCAAAAGCCCGTGGGGTAATCTTTACGCCGGGAGGTGCCTGACGGCGTTTGTATTCGGAACGGTCGCTGAGCCTTACTATATGCCGGACAATTTCACGATCAAATCCCAGCGAGACTATATCTTCGACACCGCGGTCTTCCTCGATATAGGCCTTAAGAATCGGATCGAGGATGTCATAATCGGGAAGGCTGTCCGAATCCTTCTGATCGGGCCGTAACTCCGCAGAGGGCGGCCTTGTAAGGATACCTTCAGGTATAACCGGACTACCCGCCTGCCTGTTGATGAGCCTGCTTATACGGTAAACCATAAGCTTGGGCACATCCTTGATAACGGCGAATCCACCCGCCATATCGCCGTATAGTGTGGCATAACCGGTAGCCATTTCGCTTTTGTTGCCTGTGGTGAGGACAAGCCAGCCAAACTTGTTCGACAGCGCCATCAGGAGTGTACCCCGAATCCGCGCCTGAATATTCTCTTCAGTGACATCAGGCTTGCAACCCTCGAAAGCGACCGCAAGTGTATCATTGAACGTATCGAACACCCCTGAGATAGGTATTTCCATAAACCGTATGCCGAGATTATCAGCAAGAACCTCCGCATCGGATCGTGTGCCCTCGGAAGTGTACCGTGAAGGCATGGTTACCCCGATGACATTATCAGGTCCGAGTGCACGAGCAGCGATCACTGCAACCAGCGCCGAATCGATACCGCCGGAAAGGCCGATAACAACCTTTGTAAAGCCGTTTTTACGGATATAGTCACGAGTCCCTAAAACAAGCGCATCAAGTATTTCCTCCTCCTCAATGAGTTCGCGAAACAGAAGAGGTTCGATTACCGGTTTGTTTCTTTCAGCCGGTTTGATTTGGACACATGCAAGCCTGTCCTCCGGTTCGTTACCTTCAAAGGCGAGATCGACCGCTGTCACGGATTCCTCAAAGGAGGGTAGTCTGGTGATACATTTACCGGTTCCGTCGAAAACGAGTGAGCCGCCATCGAAAACAAGCTCGTCCTGGCCGCCCACAAGGTTCACATAGACAACCGGCGTTGCATTCGATTTTGACCGCTCACCTAACATATCGGTTCGTTCATGGATTTTCCCTGTATGAAATGGCGAGGCGGAGAGATTGAGCAGCATATCGACCTTATGGTCGCGGAACAGAGCGCGATAGGGGCCGTCCCCAACCCATATATCCTCGCAGATACTCAGACCGATGGCGCAATCACCGAGTTTGAACGATACCGGCTCCTTTCCTGCAGCGAAATACCGCTTTTCATCGAATACCCCGTAATTGGGCAAAATCATCTTGTGATACACACACTGAACTGTCTGCCCGTAAACCACCGCAGCGGCATTATATACCGGCCCGGCGCCATCCACAAACCCGACGACCGCACATATATCATCAACGTCATTAGTAAATCGCTCCAGCGCTTTGCGGCATTCTCTCAGAAATCCGGGCTTGAGCAGCAAGTCTTCGGGGGGGTAACCGGTCAGCGCAAGTTCGGGAAATACCACAAGGTCGCTGCTCCGGACTTTTGCCATTTCGACAGCATCGAGACATCGCGCTACATTGCCATCGAGATCGCCAACCGTAGTATTGATTTGCGCCAATGTGACTCTAAAATTTCGCATGAACAAAATATACGTTTATTTTCGGGGTAAAACAATGTCATTTTGGTTCAGGAGGATATTGGGCTATCATTGAAAATAGGTGCTTGGGAGTTTTGCTATTTTATGGTAAGGCACTGAGTAATGGTGTGGATGCAGGGGCAAAAAATCTTCTTTCCCTTCGGTCACCTTACCTAAAAATTCGTAAGGGCAGGTTCCAAACCTGCCCATGCGATATTACCAAAATAACCTATTTCCCATCTTTTATTTATCCGTACGGATTCTCGTCCGGATAATAGACACCATGCGGTTTGTTGTGCGAAATGTCACCGACACCAAGCATGGTGACCGCATTAAAGAGTACTTTGCCCGCATGTTTGAATCCGACGGCGGTATGGTGCGGGAACTGTTTGCCGATGAGGACATGACGGTAGAATCTTCCCATTTCACGGATAGCGAATACACCGATACCACCGAACGACCGCGGATTCATATCGAGGATCTCGCCCTGAGCGACATATGACCTGAGATCAGTATCCGCGGTGCCCTGCAGCCTGAAGATAGTCACATCACCCGGCCTGATGGTGCCGTCGAGATTGCCGCGGGTGATATCGGGCTCCTTGTCCGGTTCCTGCAGGCGTTTCATGATGAGCTGGTAGCCCATGGAGAACGACCCCATACAGCTCGATGCCGTGTTGCCGCAGTGGAAGCCCATGAACAGGTCGGTGGGTTTGTAATCCCCTACGATTTGCTTGTCGTCCTCGATCATGTCGTAGGGCACAGTATTGTTAATATCGAGAAGGGTCGCGGGAAGTTCGGTCGAAGCGGACACCATGTATTCGCTCAAAGCGCCGTAAATGTCGACCTCGCATGACACCGGTATTCCTCGCCCCGCAAGCCGTGAGTTGATGAAACAGGGCACAAACCCGAAATATTTTTCGAAAGCGGGCCAGCATTTGTTGGCGAATACGGCATACTGCGAGGCTCCACGGTTCTCTTCGTAGAATTTGACCAGCGCACGTTCGTACTGCGCGAGTTTGACCAGCAGGTCGGGATAATTGTTTCCCTGCCCGAGTTCGTTCGCCATATCCTGTGCGATTGTTTTGATTTCAGGATCGCCTTCCGCCTCTCTGAACAGATCGTAGAGATCGAGTTCGCTGTTCTCCATGATTTCCACACCGATGTCATAGAGCGGTTTGACCGGTGCATTACAGGCGAGAAAATCCTGCGGTCTGGGGCCGAACGAGAAGATTTTAAGCCCGCTCAGGCCGATAATGACCCGTGCCGTGGGAATGAAGTCGGCAATTTTATCAGCGATTTCACCGGGAAGGCCAACTGGATACTCAGGAATATACGGCCGCTGCCAGCGAAGCGCCATGTTGTAGGATGCATTGAGCATACCGCAGTATGCGTCGCCGCGGTCGTCGATCAGCTTGTCACCGGCATCCTCTGCCGCACCCACCAGCATCACCGGGCCGTCAAAACGCTCTGCAAGCATGGACAGCGGCCCCTCGGGCCCGAAATTTCCAAGATAGATCACAAGGGCGTTAATATTCCTGGAATCCAGTTCTTCCAGCGCCTTCAATACATCCCGCTCATTTTCAACAATGGTTTGACATTCGATGACCGGTATGTTCTTTTTCTTACATTCCTCCACGACTCTTTTTCTGCGGTTACGGGAAAGATCGATAAGAAAACAGTCGCGGCTTACCGCAACGATCCCGGCTTTTACTTCAGGCATATTTTGCATTCTATTGTTCTCCTTAACGTATTTATTTTATAAGTATTAAAATGCTTCAATTATTGTGTGACACATTTTGCTTCTGTGAAACATGAAGTTTTTTTTGCTGTAGCTTTTTGGTACCTTTCTGCCAATAGTCAAGTTGTTCTTCTGTCGTCATACTTTTTATATTTTGATAAACAACTTCAGCACCTTTTCTTTTCATTTTAACACAATCGAAATCTTTAGTCTTCATAGCTGACAACCTCCAATGGAGAGTGAATGAAGATTGTATTATAACCGTGTAAAACATTAACAGCATTGTATAGTGGTATCTTTTTAAAATGAACAATATGCTTAAAATTCCAACTCACAATGCCATCGCATGATGAAACAGTTGATAATGCTACATGCAGCGCGTCACTAAGGAAGTTCTCAGATACTATTCCCTCCTTGATATATGCTTTTTGAAGTTTTAATGCTTCGATCGTGATATCAGTTATTTCGGTATAAGGTAAAATATCATCAAAAAAATGTTTAACTTGAGAGGGAGCAGAAGATAGTTCCTGGTTCACAACTTCGGAAGTTACCAATATGAAACGACCGGAACGAACTTGTTGAAAAAAGAGAGTGCTTGTATCAGAGAATTCATCATCGAACACTCCACCAAAAACGGAAGTATCAGCATAAATTCGAATAACTTTTGTCATCTTTCAATCCCTAGCCTGAGTTTACGACTTATCCATAATAGATAGCAATTTTTTTCAGTAACGTCATATACCTCAATCAGTTACATCTTTTCTATA
>JAFGMP010000111.1 GCA_016927495.1 Candidatus Latescibacterota bacterium
GTTACGTTTGCACCTTGCCCTGAAAATATTTTCCCCGATCATATAAACGAGTATTTCGAACGATCACAACAGGTTTGTCCGAAACTGGAGGCAATTTGCGGGAAATGGGAATTCGAAGACCTAATACCGGGGCTTTCCGACTTTGACACACGGTTTATATTTTCTGACGATGTTACCTCTGAAGAATGGCCGGAAATCTCAAGAGCAATCGGGCAGGTTCATACCGATATTTGTATTGAAAAACCGGACAGAGCGCGTATTCTGGAGCATTTACCCGGTATCAATCTGACATGGAAAGAGGCGCTCGAACCGGCTTCGTTTTACCCGGAGTTCAAACAATGGACTATGTACCATGCCCCGGAAGATAAAAAAGCCAGCTTCGAAACATATCTCAAAGAGCGCTCGTGGGACGATATTGAGGAACTGTTCAATATTAAGAAATTCGCACTTTATTTTACGCCGTATGACCGCTCTATTGATCCGGCGATCAACCTTCACGAATTCGAGAGTAAATATCCTCTGCACAGCCGCATCATGCATTATTTCTGCCCGCCGCTTCAAAGTGCGGTAAACATCAGACTCAAACGTATGATTCGTGGGAAAATAGAGAGTTTCAGGCTGGCGCGTGATCTGTTCCCTAACCCGCAGGTAATCGATGAACTGCTTGATATACTCGGACACCACTATGAAGTTCCCGACTATTACAGAGAACCGAAACTGTCCGAGTTTGAAACCATGCTGTTTGAGTACCTTAAAAATGTCCTTCGGGTAATTCAGCCAGAAATAACGGTTATCGATGCATCGCCTGAAGACAGTTTGAAAGAGCTGAAGGTAAAACTTGGCCGGGTCAGTGTGGGAGTCTGGAACCGGTTTTTCGACGGTGCAAAATTTTGCCGCCTTATGATGGGAAGGCTTAATTTTTATGCAGAGGAAATCCCGCATTTTGACAGCTTCTGGCTGATAGAAAATGAAATAAAACGTATCAGAAAGCTTTTTTTTGAAACAACATTCAGTGCTTTCGGGCAAATAATGTGGGGTGTTGAAATGAACGCAGATGAGGCGCTGGAACGTTGCCGTAACCAATATATCAGCGAGCAGGAATATGCCGCGGTAAAAGCATATGCCAGCGTTTTCGGAAAACCCTATGATACAATCACCATTAAACGGTACGCCTGTGAAATAGCGCATACTATGGGGCCGTTTCAGATTGTTCTCGACAAACTTACACCACTTGTTCATCAAAAAATGAGTGAAAATTATACATAAAATTCAAAAAGGAAACTTAATCGTGCCGGTTATCACAAAAAATAAAATTCTTGAAAAATTCCGTGAGTTTGGCATCAAATCCGGTGATAAATTCATTCTTCACAGTTCGCTTAAAAGCCTTGGTAATGTTGATGGAGGCGCCGATGCTGTTATCGATGCAATGATTGAGAGTGTAAGCCCCGGAGGCACCGTTTTTGTGCCGACATCCACATTCGGCAAACCGTTCAATCTCACAGAATCGACTTCCGAAGTCGGCTGGATTACCGAAGTATTCCGCAAACGTCCCGACGCAATCAGAAGCTTTCACCCCTCACATTCGATTGCAGGAATCGGTCCTGACGCGGCGCGGATTCTTGCGGACCATGAAAAGACGACACCGATGGGCCCGGGTTCTCCTCTTATCAAACTTGCTGCCGGGGGAGGATATATCATGCTTATCGGCGCTACCCACGTCGGCAATTCGACTGTACATGCTGCACATGAACTTGCGCAGGTGCCATTTCTCAACACATTCCGTGACATTACCGTGTACGATGGCAAAGGTGGCTCGTTCATATCGCGGTCGCTGATACCGGGATGCAGTTCAGGTTTCAATAATGTGGAACCGCTCTTAGTCGAAAAGCACGCCATTCAATTCGAAAAAATCGGGGATGCAACGACACGGTGGATGAAAGGACAGGATATCATCGATATAGCTCTCGAAGCGGTAAAAAATGATCTCTCTTTTTTGTTATGCGACCGTCCCGACTGCGGTTGGTGTACGCATGCACGGGAAATACTGGGAATATTGAGAGGTCAGCAATCATAGAAAACTTTATACATTCGAGATAATAACACAAATAAATATACAGATGAATTGTATTCGGTTAACAGGCAAATGCTTACTTGGATAACATCATGGGAAACGTAATGTTCGAGGTCGGTTTTTGTTTTGCCGGTGTCTTGATATATTTTGCTATAGGCAGTTATTATCGAACTCTTTACGGTTTAGCACTTGCTGTTGTAAGCCTGTTTTTATATCTGACGGGTTTGATGCTGGAAATGAACGTAATCATCCGGTTTTTATTACAAATAGCACCATGTGCATTAATTACATATAAGCAAAGTTCCGGGAATATCACACTTGTAAAGGATAAGAAAATGTGTCCGGTTTGCGGTTATTTAAACGAACCGGATGCTAAAATTTGTAAAGCGCTGCACTGTGAGGCTGATCTGAGCGAGTATGAAGATACATCAAAACTTGGTTATTACCTACCTCCGAAATTGATCGCCGGATTACTGATATTTGTCATCGGTGGAAGTCTGCTTTATGAATACATATCTGCCGGAAAATTTATCTTAGCAGTGATTTACGGAGCATGACCGGCCGTTATTGCGATTGGTTTGATAGTGTATATTCTGTTGAAAATGTAAGTTCTTACAGGAGTGTGTATATATGAAACCAAACCATTATGAAGTAATAATTGTGGGTGCGGGCCCTATAGGAATTGAGATAGCCGTCGCACTGAAAAAAGCAGGCATAGATTACCTTCATCTCGAAAAAGGACAGATAGGGCAGACCATTTCCTGGTTTCCCCGCATGATGCGGTTCTTCAGCTCTCCGGACCGTATTGCCATAGCAGGAATCCCGATTCCTCGTATTGACGAATCGAAATGTACGAAAGAGGAGTACCTTGCATATCTTCGAAGCGTCGTTGTACAATTTGGTCTACCGATAAGAACCTATGAAAAGGTTGTGTCCATTAACCGTCAGAATGACGAATTTATTGTGAACACGGTGGCAAAAGAAAAAAAGCATCAATATACGGCACATCGATTGATACTCGCAGTCGGTGATATGCATAAACCGAACCTTCTCGGCATTCCGGGGGAGGATTTGCCTCATGTCAGTCACTACTTTGACGAACCTCATAAATATTTCAGGCAGAAAGTGATTGTGACCGGCGGCAGAAACTCCGCTGTAGAGGCTGCACTCAGGTGTTTCCGCTGTGGCGCCGATGTTACGATTTGTTACCGGGGGAGCGAATTTGATCCGGAGTCGGTCAAATACTGGATTCTACCCGAGATTCAGGGCCTGATAAACCGTGGTGAAATAAAGATGTTACGGCATTCTCAGGTGAAAGCGATTGGGTATGACTCAGTAACAATTGAGGAGATACATACCGGAAAAGTATACAAGGCGGATACCGATTTTGTTCTTCTTATGACAGGATACCGTGCGGATATGAGTCTGTTCACTTCTCTTGGCGTAGAACTCGCCGGTCCGGAAGAAAAACCTGTATATGATGAAAGTACCATGGAGACAAATATACCAGGTCTTTATGTTGCGGGAACGGCAGTTGCAGGATCACAACAAAAATATTCCGTCTTTATCGAAAATTGCCACATTCATGTGGAGCGAATTTTTGCTGCTTTAACCTGTTCAACCACAACAGGCCGTACTCCTGATTTCGAGCGCCCCGAAAGCTGAATCATAAAAAATACTGTTATCAGACGATGAACGAGTTAATCTGTTATCCCAACAGTCCGATATTATTGGCGCCGGCATTATTCTGGTTGTTAACTGCTGTCTGGGTCTGCTGCTGATATTGCTGAATTGCTTCCGTCCGCCTGCGGTCTACAGTAATCTGATCGTTAACCTGATTATTAGCCTCAGTGTTGGCTCTGGAAGGTTCGGTGGTAGTTGCGGCAGGTTGTGCCTGCTGAGTTTCGGGTTGATTCTGTGCAGGCTGTACTGTGTTTTCTGTCTGCCGGTTCTGAACTAATTCCTGCAACCTCTGCGCTGCCTCGGATTGGGTATAATTATCACCGGTCACTGCCTGGTTTTGGGCAGCATTCTGTTGATTGGTTTGATTCTGTTGAGTATTACCCCTAACTTCGGTATTTTGAACCTGTTGGTTTTGCAATACTCCGTTGATATTATTATAACGGGGAATATTTGGCATATTGCTACCTCGCTCTCTTTTATAATGGCATATTATGATTCAATACGGTATACTTTGAGGCTTTTTCTTCCTGTGGCCAAAATCATATCTACAAGTTTTTGGGCAATTTTCTCACCGGAAGGATTATAATTACCTTCTCTGATACGTGCTCTGAGTTCATCGACTTTCCCCTGTCTGACATCTGAAACGCTGTATGAAGCGCTCTTCATGATATTCATTATCGAACCCACATACTCATCCCGGGATTCTTCGGCTTGTTCCTGTCGTGTCGTAATCTCATCACGTATCTTTTTGGTTTCTGCCGGTTTTGTTTGCACATTAACCTGGTCGGTTCTAACCGAACCGGCATTATTTCCAACATCCTGAATATTCACATTACAGCTCCGTTGATTACTTTACGTAATTAACCACTTATAAATATAATCGAAAACCTAAATAAATCAATATCTTTATTTAAACAACTTTTTTTATAATACATAATACCTTAAAA